>JAITCM010000060.1 GCA_031283085.1 Chitinispirillales bacterium
TTACGTAGCCAGCCGGGGCGTCGGCCTTTTTTTCCGTCTCCGTCGGAACGTCGGAAGAATTCGGCGTGGTTGCGCTATTGTCCGGTTCCGGTTCGGATTCGGCGGGTTCCGCTTTTTCCAAAACCTTCCTCGCCCCGCACAGTTCGCAGACCACGAAATCCGCCCCATCCGTGTCCGTGGAAAGGTTGCTGCCGCAAACGTCGCAAGTCAGAGCCGTCATCTTAGACCCCCTGCGCATAGTTGAGTTTTTGAGCCGCTGAGATTTCTCGAAATACGCTTATGAACAAGTTTCCGGGGGCGGCCGGCGGCGTGGTTATTGAGCAAAAGCCGCGATAAGCCGGCCAAGAACGGGCGCCGGGCAGTATTAAAGGGAACCGAAAATAGAAAACCGAGGATAGGTACGTTAATAACCGTATAATGGGTATTAACGGTAAATACCCGGCCACACCACAATATATATAGGGGGGGGGGTGCACATACTATATATTGTGGTCAATGTATTGATATTTTTCATAATATTCCTCTATCTATATGGGGTTTATATCTCCAAACACACTAAATCGCCAACCGAAATATCGCCCCTATCAATTAACTTGTTCAACGGGTTATCGTCCTTATCAATGTAGCCCTTTCTACTGTTTCCAGAGATTGTAAAATAAAGCGACAACGTACGATACAGCCGCGTTTTAGCCTTATCGTTGTAAACGTGTATGACTCTTTTGCAGTTCCTTTTCAGCGCGTTAGGGCACTTGTCCGGCGGCGCGTTGTTACATTTCCTCATGCCGCCCCCTTCCTTTTCAAGAAGTAAGTGGGTTGCGGGGCAAACTAAACCGTCCAATCCGTTGCAAGAGCATTTACCGCGTTTTTCCATCTTTTCCAGCGCTGTTTTTACTGAATCGGCAGAATATACTTTCATATTGCTCCTTCAAGCAGCTATATCGCCATAACACCGTCAAGTTCGGGAAACTGTGAATATATCCACCATGAAATAAGGGCATCCTTGTCATTAAGTTCCGCTTCCAATTCGCGCAGCTTTTCGCCGAATTCTTCTTCCATGGCGCGTTCTTTTTCTTTGAACTCCGCCTGCAATTCCTGTACCTTTTTGCTGAAATTCGATTCGGATTTCAGTGCGCTATCCTCCAGCGACCTAATTTTTTGGCGCAACTCAGCGTACTGATCAGCCGGTATACCTCGTTTGGCGAGGCTTATCTCCATTTCGTGGTATTTATCCCACAAAAGCCCCTTTTCCGGATTCGACTTTAAAAGCTCGTTAAGATTCGCCCACGCGTCGTCTTTGCATTCGGCGCACCTGAAATTTTCAATTAAATACGACCTCACGTTACGAGCCATATCGTCGTTCGCCTCCGGCATGGTATCGCCATAGCCGTCTATTTGTAAATGGATGCACGTGGCTATAAACCCGCGGTCGTCTTTCCGCTTAATCCCTATAGAGGACAGTAACGGTATCTCGTAATCAAAGCCCTGTTCCGGCGCTTTGTGGATTTTTATGCGCCAAATCCCCACCACTGTACCCCGCGGCGTTTGTAAATCCCACATGGGAGTTTTCCTTTCCCCGGCCACTGACCGATAAAAAAATCGCCCGAATCATCCCCCGGATGGATTCGGACCAGCGTTTATCTGAATTTTATTGATTTTTCAATAAAATAATTCATGTGTAACGCCGTGTCAAATAATTTTTTATTTTTTTAAAAGAAGGCGTACTGCCTCATAATTAATGTAACCCACGCCGTTGAATAGGGTTAATTATGCGGTTATTGCCGAACGCCACCCCCGATAGGTGTAATATTATCTCGTAAACCTGCCAAACCACGCCAAATTATCCGACGTAATAACAGGATAGCATCTTCAAATATAAAATATACTATAAGCCATTGCGAAAAGAAAGTTTCTACGTCCTGTACTCCGCGTTAATCTTGACATAGTCGTAGCTAAAGTCGCAAGTGTGCGCGGTAGCCGACTTCTTTCCCACGCCTAAGTCGATATCAATCACCACGACCTTCTTTTTCATCAGCGTATGCGCCTTCTTTTCGTCGAACTTGACCGGCTGCAGGTTTTTGAATACCTCTATGCCGCAGAGTTTTATGGACATCCTTGTATCGGAGAATTTTGCCCCGGAGTAGCCCACGGCGCAGGCGATGCGGCCCCAGTTGGGGTCGTTTCCGAAGAGGGCGCACTTCGTCAGGTTTGAGGTGGCCACGGCTTTTGCGGCGGCTTTGGCCTCGGCCTCGCTCCTGGCGCCGGTTACGTTGATTTCCACGCGCTTGGTGGCGCCTTCGCCGTCGGCGGCTATTTGCTTGCAAAGGTCGTTGCAGACGGTGAACAGGCCCTCCTCGAAGGCTGCCACCAGCTCCTTGCCGCCGGCGACATGGCCTTTTATCTCCACGCCGCTCGCGCCGTTGGCCATGACTAAGGCCATATCGTTGGTGGAGGTGTCGCCGTCAACGGTGAGGTTGTTGAATGTTCTGTCGACCACGCCCTTGACGATGCCGTTTAGGACGGCGGGAGTGACGGCGGCGTCGGTGGTGATGAAGCAGAGCATCGTGGCCATGTTGGGATGTATCATGCCGGAGCCTTTTACCGTGCCGCCGATGGTGAATGAGCGTCTGCCGACCGTAACTTTCACGGCGGACTCTTTTTTGGCGAGGTCTGTGGTCATGATGGCTTGGGCGAAGGCGCCGCCGCCGGTGGGGGAGAGGGCTTTTACGAGGTTCGGTACGGCGGCGGCGATTTTGTCCATGGGGAGGAACTTGCCTATGACGCCTGTGGAAGCGGTGAGGACGCTTTTCGGCGTGATGTTGAGGGCTTTCGCGACCAGCGCCGCCGTGGCGTCGGTGTCTTTGACGCCCTGTTTGCCGGTGCAGGCGTTGGCGCAGCCGGAGTTGCAGAGCATGGCGCGGACGCCGCTTGCGGGGAGAAGGTTTTCGCAGCGCGTTACGCTCGACGCGCGGATGGCGTTTCTAGTGAATGTCCCGGCGGCGGAGGCGGCGCGGTCACTCACCACGACGGCGAGGTCGGGCTTCTTTGACGCTTTGATACCGGCCTTGACGCCGGCCGCTCTGTAACCTTGCGCGGCCGTCACGCCGCCCTTGACGGCGGCGACCGCCGTCGTAGCCGCCTTTGGCGCCTGTACCTGTCTAAGACGCGTAACCAGCGTTGTTTTTGCCCTTGCCGCAATCTTTTTAATATGCACGATACCATTCCTTTTGTTATGTTTTTTGTGTGGACGGAAGCCCGTCGATTAAGCGTTATAATATAATATTTCGCCGGCGGCAGACCGCAAATATTACGCGCGTACCGCCCTTGCCGAAAAAAAATTAAAAAAAATTAAAAAAACTATTGACAACGCGCATGAAATTCACTATTATTCATCAATGTATTTTTAATTCATTGGAAAGGAGAGGGTAGGTAGATGATTATCGACGAGCAATTTGACGCCGACGAGATTCTGCGCGATGTGGACGAGCAGTACTTGGACGAAGACGAGGTCGACGAGGAGATGCGGGAGCTCAACTTCGGTACGCTGCACGACGCGAACGCCAACTTCAGCGACATGGCGAGCGAACTCGACACGACGGGCGACCTTTGGGAGTAGAGGCGCCGATAGACGGCGGCTGTCCCGAATCCGAGGCGCCCCAGGCGGCGGACAGCGGACGGCTCTCCGGACGCGAGGCGGTTTACTTTGTCTCCGACGCGCACTTCGGGTTAGATAGGGGCGAGCGCGTGCGGGTCGAGCGCTTCGGCGGGTTCGCCGCGCACGTGCGCGCCAACGCCGCGGAGCTCTACATCGTGGGCGACTTCTTCGATTTTTGGGTCGAGTACAAAAATGCCGTCCGTCCCGAATACTTCCCGATACTGTACGAGTTGCGTTGCATCGTCGATGCCGGCGTGCCGGTGCGCTACATTGTTGGGAACCACGACTTTGCCATGGGGAGCTTCTTGGAAAAGTACGTAGGGCTGACGCTCCACCGGGGTTGTGTCGACGCGGAGCTGCAGGGGCGCCGCCTCCACATAAGCCACGGGCACAAGGTCGGCAGGAAGCGTACGCAGCGCCTCGTTGACGCGTTGCTCGGCAACAAAATGTTGCAACGGCTCTATAAACTGCTCCACCCGAACATAGGTGTGAGGTTTGGCGCGCTTGTCTCGGCGGTTTCGAAGATGGGGCGTCGCAAGAGGGGGGTGCCGCCGATGGCGCTCGAAAAGTACCGTCGGGCGGCGCGGGCGCGCCTCAAGTCGGGCAAGAGCGACCTCGTGGTCTTCGCCCACACCCACTACGGAGAGATTTTACGCTTTAGCGAGGGGGAGTATTGCAATACGGGTTCGTGGATGGACCGCTACGATTACGCCGTGCTGCGCGGCGGGAAGATTCAGCTGCTGAAGTGGGGCGACAGCGCGTCGTAGGTGTCTGAGAGCGCTTGAGATATGACTTTCGTCTCACCCACGACCGGCATAAAGTTTGTGTCGCCGTTCCAGCGGGGGACTATGTGTATGTGGATGTGCTGGTCGATTCCGGCGCCGGCCGTGCGCCCCACATTCATGCCGATATTGAAGCCGTCGGGATGCATGACGCTGTCAAGAGCCCGTTTACTCCCGCAAATGAGGCCCCACAGTTCCGCGGATGTCTCGCTGTCTATATCAAGGATGTCGGAAGTGTGCTTGTAGGGGATTACCATCAGATGGCCGTTGTTGTAGGGGAAGAGGTTCATTAGCACGAAACACGTCTTTCCGCGATAGAGCAGCAGATTATCCTTGTCGCGGCTACGGTCTTGACGCGGTTTTGAGCAGAATATGCAACCCTCGTCTTTTTTAGTATCTATACCGGTGATATAGGACATACGCCAGGGGGCCCACAGGTGTTTGGGAGGGTCTTTTTCTTTTTTCATGTTTATCTCCTGATAAAGGTCAATGCCGCGATACTGACTACCGCCGCGGCGGCGCAGTAGTAGCCGAAATAGTGAAGCATACCCTTTTTGATGAACGTCAACAGGAATTTAAGGGCGATAACTCCCACAACCAGACTGGCGATAAAGCCGGCGATAATGTCTATTGACACTAACTTTCCCCAAGATTCGATATGCCTTGCCTGCAAGAGCGCCGCGCCGAATATCGCCGGCAGCGCCAGCATAAAGGAGAACCGCCCCGCCTCCTCACGCGCAACGCCGATGATGAGCGCTACGGCAATGGTTGAGCCGCTTCTTGATATTCCCGGCATTATGGCTATGGCTTGCGTTACGCCTATCAATAATGCCCTGACGGCGGTCATACCGCCGTTGATACCGGCCGTATTGTTTACATCTCGGCCATCCGTATTAATACTGTGTTTGTTGATGCCGTTTGACGAAAAGATGAGCAGGGCCGCGGTGACGAACAGCATGAACGAGGCTATGTACGCGGCGGTATTGCCCTTTGACGTGTCGAACAGGGCGTCTATTTGATTATTTAGGAGTATCCCCACAAGCGCGGCTGGGATAGTCGCCAAAATTACATAACCGGAATAGGAGAGCGAATCTTTCCGCTCCACGCTATTCCTTGAAAAATATCCCCGTATGATATTGACGATATCCTTACGAAACACAAACAGCACCGCGATTCCGGTTGCCACGTGCAACATTACTTCCAAGAACATAGCCGAACCAGCCTCCGGTTCGGGGCTCCCGCCCATAAACGTTTGGGCGATAATGAGGTGGCCCGACGACGAGACGGGGAGGAATTCGGTTAGGCCCTGGATGATGCCAAGAAGTAAGGTTTTTAAAATGTCCATTATATTGACAGCTTTCGCGACTGTTTCGTATGGGGCGATGTGTCCGCATCGCCCCGAAATATCAAAACGCGTTAAATAGACAGCGACAGCCCCGCGTTCAACAGTAAGCCGAAGCCGTTGATGCTTTTGTCCCCCGCGTCGCTATCGTACTTCGTGAACGGTATCATGTATTTGCCGTCTGCGTATAGCCCTATGGGGACTACCGGCAACTTCGCCTTGACGCCCAGGAGGATGTGCATTCCCACTACCGGCTTGCCCATCGCCTCGGCTATGATTTTTTGGACTATGTCCTTGCTTACGCTACCGCCCGGCTTCAAAAGCCCCTCTAATGCGGCCGGGTCGCGTAGTTTCGGCCCTACGACGTCCTCAACCAGCCTGGCAGTCAGCAACGGGGTGGCGAAGTGCGAGCTGACGCCGGCACCGCCGCTTAACTTAACTATCCAAAAGTCCACTATCGTCTTCCGCACCGTAGCGTCCAACTGCAGCTTGGCGTAGGGCGTGCCGTCCAAGCCGATGTAACTTAGACCGGCGCTCTCGGTGGTAAGCGGCACGTTAGTGTACCTCAGTTTGCCGTTATTGGCGATGTACTGAAGACCCGCCGCGCTGAAGTCAGCGTAGCTGAGCGAACCGTCGTACTGCCAAAGCCCAAAGTTGCACGAGACCTCTATCGCCTCTATAACCGGAATAAAGTCGATGTAGGCTTTACCGCCGAAGTTGATCGCCGACCTGCGCCAGTTCGTCCGGGAGACGGTGATAAAGTCTTTGCCGGTGAGAGCCCCCTGCACATCCTCCGGCAAATCTGACATGTCCGGCGGGATGCCCACTTTTTCGCCCTCGACGCCCTCCATGCTCAACGAATAGTCAAACCCCCAATGAAACCCCAAACCGGCAATAGCGTAGCTGCTGGAGACGACTGAGAGCGTGATAAGCGCCGCTACGGCGAGAGTACTGACTCTTTTCATAAAAATCCCCCTTAAAAAAGGTTTTGGTTTTGGTTTCGGTCATGGCACACCTTCTCATGCGATATAATATAATACAATGGGATGGGTGAAGTCAAATTAAAATTATGGGCGGCTTGGGACGCCGCCCTTGATTACCGAAGGCCGGCCGGTTTGTTCCGGCTAAAACAACAGGGTTATGTCAATGATAAACATACACAAAATTCACGTCCCGATTTTACCCCGGACCGCCCTCGCCGCCGCGACAAGATTTTTCAGGCTCGGCACGGTCTCCTCGTTCCCCCGCGTTTTCAAGCCGCAGTCGGGGTTTACCCACAGTTTATCCGGCTTTACGGATTGCAGAATCGCGTTGAGCGCCTCGGTAATCTCCCGTTCTGACGGCACGCGCGGCGAGTGGATGTCGTAAACGCCGGGGCCGGTCGCGGTTTCGAAGCCGCTTGCCTTTATAGCCCCAAGAATCGCCAGCGAGGAGCGGCTTGCCTCGAATGAGATAACGTCCGCGTCCATCCCGTCAATCTCCCTGATGATGTCCTGGAACTCGCTGTAGCACATGTGCGTGTGAATCTGGGTCTCCGGTTTCGCGCCGCTGTGCGTCAGGCGGAACGCCGGGATTGCCCAGTCAAGGTACTCGCTATGCCGGTCCGACTTGCGTAGCGGCAGTTTTTCGCGTAGCGCCGCCTCGTCAATCTGAATAACGCGAATCCCGGCCGCCTCAAGGTCGAGTACCTCGTCGCGGATAGCGAGGGCGATTTGCGTGGCCGTCTCCTTGGCGCTGATGTCTTCGCGCGGGAATGACCAGTTCAGAATCGTGATGGGGCCGGTCAGCATCCCCTTGACCGGTTTCTCCGTCAGGCTTTGCGCGTAGCGGGAAACTTCCACGGTTATCGGCGACGCTCGCTTGACATCGGAAAACACAATGGGCGGCTTCACGCAGCGCGTGCCGTAGGATTGCACCCACGCTAATTTCGTGAACAGGAAGCCGGAGAGGTTCTCGCCGAAAAACTCCACCATGTCGTTGCGCTCGAACTCGCCGTGAACGAGCAAGTCAAGCCCGATCTCCTCCTGCAATTTGACGCACTCCGCGAAGAAGCCGCGCAGGTTCGCCTGATACTCCTCATACGTTATCTTGCCGCTTTTGAAATTGGCTCGGTTCTGCCTGACCCGGGCGGTTTGCGGGAACGACCCGATGGTCGTTGTGGGCAGGGGCGGCAGGTTCAGCGCCGCTTTCTGCGCTTCGGCGCGAATCGGGCGCGCGGGCAGGCGCGCGTAGTCGCCGGCGGTAAGGGCCGATACCCGCTTTTGCACGGCGGGGTCGGAATTTTGCCCGCTGCCGGCGTGCAGCGCGGCGTTTGCGACAAAGGCCGGATTCGCCGAATAATTTTCATCATCCGCAATTTTCGCGATTTCAACCAGCTCGCCCAACTTCTCTTCGGCAAAGGCAAACCGCTTTGACACCTCCGCGTTCAACCGCGTCTCAACTGATACGCTGTACGGGACATGAAGAAGCGAGCACGACGTGGAAACCGCTACGCTCTTCGCTTTGTCCCTTACGCCGGCGAGAATCTTCAGAGTCTTGGCGTAATCGTTGCGCCAGATGTTCTTGCCGTTCACCACACCCGCGAACAGGGTCTTATCATCCGGGAAACCGTGCCTGCTGACGAGCGCAGCGGTCTCCCTGCCCTCAACAAAGTCAAGCCCGATGCCGTCGAACGGCAAATTGACAACATCCCGATAGCAGTCGCGTATGTCGCCGAAGTAGGTCTGTAGCAGGATTTTAAGCGTTCCCTTTTTGCCGAGGATAGCCGTGTAAACCTGCGTGAACATGGCGATATCGTCCTTAGTAAGGTCGGTGACCAAAACCGGCTCGTCAAACTGAATCCACTCCGCGCCCGATTTCGCGAAGCGGGCGAGAATCTCACCGTAAGCGTCGGCAATCCGCCCCGCGTAATCCGCCGCGCTTTTCTTGCCGGTAAACTTTGCCAGTTTCAGGAACGTAAACGCGCCGGCAATGACGGGCTTTGTGAGAATGCCCTGCGATTTTGCCTCGTCAAACTCGTCAAACGGCTTGCTGCCGACGACGGAGAGCGCGGTATCGTCCTCAATCTCCGGCACGATGTAGTGGTAGTTGGTGTTGAACCACTTCCGCATAGAAAGCGCCTTCACGTCGCCGGAGCCGCTCTGGTAACCTTTGGCCATGGCGAAGCAGGTATCGAGTTCGCCGAGTCCCAGTTCGCGGTAGCGCGACGGGACCGCGCCGAGCAGCGCGGCGGCGTCGAGGATGCCGTCGTAGAACGAGAAATCGCCGGACGGGATGATGTCGATTCCGCTTGTTTGCTGCTTTTTCCATTGCGCGTAACGCAATTGTTTGGCGTTGGTCAAAAGCTCATCGGCGGATATGCCGCCTTTGAAGTAGCTCTCGGTCCAGAATTTCAGTTCGCGGTTGCCGCCTATGCGGGGGTAGCCGATTATGGATGTGTTTAACAAAACCGTCCTCCAGGTAAAAAGGTTATTTATGTTTGTAGGGGCGGGACCGGCTTGCGCGCCGTTCGCCCGTTCCGTTAAAATCAACGTAAAAACATCAGTTCTTAAAGATTATTGCCCCCGTTGCGGGCGTAGGCGTTAAAGCGCGACAGGTCAATCGTCTTTACCTTTGTACCGGTTTGCGGGTTGAAAACGACCAAATCAACGCTTTGGAGGCAGCTTATATACGCTTTTGTTCCGGAGACTACCGCTATATCCTGGATATTTATGCCTGTCCCGATGTTTTCCTGATATTCGATGTCCATTAAATTTGTGTTGTATTTGATGACCTTTTCCCTGCCGAGGCGTTCTAATATGTAAACATCGCCGCCGAACGCGCGTACCGCGTTGTCGGCGTAGAGTCCGGGTATGATGTTTGAACTGACGGAGTAGTCGTCTGAGGATATTATTTCAAAATTTGCCGCTTGATAATCCGTCGAGATGGTGGTTGCGGCCACACGCGCGGCGGTTGCCGAAAAGATTATTGCCAGCGACGCCGGCGGCATTCCTGTCGATACGGTTCGTTCTACGTCATTTGTTGACGGATTGACTACCGCGACCCCGGCCGCGTCGAAGCCGCGGTCGCCGACATAAAGTTTTGTCCCGTCATAAGCGAGGCCGCCCGAACCGTCGGATATGCCGCCTATCTTCGCGCCGACCGTCTTAGCGGCAGGGTTGAACTCGATGATATCGGTTGTCCAGTTTTCGTTCATAGCGGCCGCGTAGGCCTTGCTTTGCGAAATGAAAATGACGTCTGTCAAATTGCCGCCGAAAGCGCCGCCGTCGGCGATTAACCCCAAATTCTCATTGCTCGTCAGGTCAATCATTTCAACGCCGGCCGTCGAGGCGCCGCCAAACCAATCTCCGCTTGACGAAACGAGCAGCTTATTCCCAAAGACCGACATCGAAGCCGGATTTTTCCTGTTCAGTTTGATGGAACCGACGATTTCGTCCGTGTTTATGTCAATCACGGCTATCAGGCTCGTGTCCGCCGGTTCGAATATGGCGTTGAGCCTTTGGCAAGCCACATAGAGGTAATCGCCGTGCACGGCAAGCGCGCTCGCGAACGGGTACGGCGCTTCGTCAGGTCTGCTATCCGGCGGGATGACAACAGAATCATCGGCCGGTTCGATACAGGAGAACAGCAGTATCGCCGTTAATCCGGTTAAAAATGTGACGTTAAAAAAAGAAAGTTTACGCATAACGCGCCTCCTTAAAAAGTTTGAAATTTAAGTGCTTCATAAGAATCAAAATAAAAATCGGCGCTTCCGGGTCAAGCCCGAAATGACAGCTCCACCGTATGTGTTCTCCTCGGCTTCGGGTTATCCAGAAAATCAAAATTCGCCGTGTTTATGTAATTGTCAACACGGTAGCGTATTAACAGTGATTTATCGATTTTACACGATGCCCACGCGCTCAACTCGGTTTGTTGCGGGCGTGTTACGATATTTTCTATGTTCATGTAACACGCGCTCTCATACTTGATTCCGTGGCCGATGTTAAATTTCCATATATCGACCTCCGTCTTCAGAAATCCCGAAAACTCAGGGACAAACGGCTCTATTCTGCCGTGCCAACTCGGGTCTTTCGCGCCGTTAATGACGCTTTTCAGGTACGCCGCGCTCAATTCCGCCGTGAAGAACCGCAGCGGCTTCGCGCTAAAGTCAAATTCAGCCCCGTAAAATTTCGTGTCGGCGAAGTTCATTACCTTGACAAATCCGAGGCTATACGGAATGCTCTTGATTTTGTCGCCTACGGTTCCCCCGAAAACCGATACCGCCGCGCTGTACTCCCATAAATCAATCGATACCCCGGCATCGGCTTCCACGCGTGTTTCCTCCCGTAAATCCGGGTTTGAGATGAAGCCGCCGCTCCAGCCGAAGCGCTCGAAAAACGTGGGGCTGCGCTTTGATGCCGCCGCGCTTAATTGAAGAGTTACGGGGTTGATGCCCATCTTAAAGACGGCTTCGGCCGTCGGGTAGCCGAGGCTGTAATTTTTAGGGGCGGATGACAAATTATTGTTAAACCCAGCGCTCAACGTGTCAATTTCATACTTATAAACGGCTCGCAACGCCGTTTCCGTTGTTGATGATTTTCCGATATTTGCCTTGACGACGGCCTCCGTCCCGGTTCTGTACTCGTAGCGGCTCATTTCAGGCTTCTCGTTGCGCTCGCGGCTTTGCCGGGCATAGCCGTCGTACCGTGCGCCGGTCAGTCCGGCTATATGAAAATTATCTGTGAACAAGTACCGCGCGTCAAGCAAAAAATCCGCTGTCACGCCGTTGGACTCGATATTTTTCGCGCCGCCAAGCCCGAAATGCGCGTCGGGGTCGCGCAGCGCGGAGCGCCTCATAATCCCGCTCGCCTCGGCGCCCAATATCAGGCGTTTAAAAAACTCGCCCTGATAATCCATGCCGTATATGGCCGTATTTCCGCTTGTTGAGCCGCTCTGGTTCTCTTTGTAGTGATAGACGAATAAGCCTTGACCGTATGCGCCGGCGCTTATCTTCTGGTTGATTCTGTGATTCTCCGAAATGTCAACGGACAGGCTGTACGCCGCGTCTATCGAACGGTAGTAATTGTTGCTCTTGCGCATTAGAGTATCGTCCCACGTCGGGTCGGGGGCGCGCAGCGTGGATAAGGTCGTGCCGTTGTCGTGGACGAAAGGGTAGTCGTTGTCGCTTTTTGAGGCGTCTATATTTATTTGATGGCTGAAACGAGCGTTCTTTCTTGTTGGTTGGATTGATGTGTCGCCATATTGATGAACGGTTTTTCCGCCGTTACGTTTTATTATAACGCTGCCTTTCAGGGAACCGAAACTGCCGGCCTCAATGTTTATACCGGTGATGCCATGGCTGTTACCGTCGTCCGCTGTAAACAGCTCAATGACCCCGCCCATCCCGCTGCCCATCTGCCGAAGCCCGGACGCGCTCTTGGCAACGCGAATCTCCGTTATCTTGTCAAGGGGGATTTTGCTCAAATCCGCCGCCCCCGCTGAGGCGCTGTTCAATAGTACGCCGTCGAGATATACGCGAACCCCCAAAGCCGTCCCGCCGCGGATATAACTCTCCGCGTACTGCCCGTACCCGCCCATAGACCGTATATCAACGCCGGAGACGGATTCGAGCACTGACGGCAGGTCGGCGAATTTTCCGCGAAACTCCGAGGCCTTTATTATCCGGGATGACGGGGAGAGCGGGGCAACGGCGCGATGTTTGACGGTTATCTCAAAGTCATCACTGTCCGTTATTACAATGTTATCATTTGAAACGATGGTATTAGCGTTGTTATCAATAATAACGCTATCCTCTTGAATATCGCCGGCGGGCAATACCTGTGACGACGCGGCAAGCGCGAAAGACAAAACGGTAAACGGGGCGCGTAAGCGCGCCGGCACGGCATCGGCTAAAATCACGAAACCCCCCCCGGCCCCAACTCCGAGGGCCGCGGTTGAAGAAGAAAACATCAGGCAGGTCTCCTGGCTTTCCCAAGCCGCCGCGCCTTCCCATTCATATTAACGAACAGTGGCGTGAAATTCGGCGGCCCATAATCCGCAAAAGCCATAAAACAGTTGCGAATTAGGATTCACAGTGGCGGGTCCGCTCCCGATTTTCGCGGGATTCCCTTGCTCCTGACGGTAATAATATAGTATTTGGCGGGAGTGATGTCAAATTTATTTCACTACCGTCCCATAATTTTTCAAAATAAGGTTAGAAACGCCCAAATTTGACTGGAAACGCGGTTTTTCATAATGTTATAAAAATTATTCGGCCCACTCCGTAATCTGCCTCGTCTTGTCGTCAATCGCGAGTCCCACCTTCTTAGCCGCCTTGAACGGGCCGTCGTACCGCTTGGCGGTTATCTGTTCCAGCGCCTCTTTTGCTTTGGCCTTGCTGTCATCATTATACGCCACCTTGAACTCCACCACCCAGGTGGCGCCTTTGCGACATATTAACAGGTCGGAGCGGCCTTTGCTCGTGTGGGTCTCGCCGAGCGCCATTACACCGCAGCCGTGCAGAAACGCTAAAATCGTCGCGCGGTAGAGCCACTCCCTCGCCGGAAGGCCGGAGCGCCGTATCGCCGCCTGAGCCGCTTTGGCGTAGTCATCGTAGGGAATACACGACAGAAGGCGGTTTACCGTCTCAATAAACAGGTCAACGCTGCCATCCCTCAACGCCTCAAAAAGCGGGGTGCGGAAATCAATAGCGTAGTCGCCGCCGCCGATGAGGGCAATGTTCTTTGTTACCAATTGCGACATGGATTCAAACACTTCGGCGTTGGGGTAGTCAAGCGAGTAATCGTCGGTAACCCCCTCACGAAGCGTCAAATACCCCGCCTGATACAAAAAGCCCTCCGCCGGCGCAGTCTCCATCTCCCCGGGATTCCGCACAAAATCCTCCTGAACTGGCATCCCTACGAACTGCTCGACCGTCAAGCTTTGGTTTTTCATGTAGTCGGCGATTATCCTGGGGTTCGCGCTATCCATCCAATAATTGGCAAACTTATAGCCGTTCAAAAAATTAAGCACGGAAAACGGGCTATATACCCTCTGTACCCCATCAAAACAAAATCCGTTGTAGTACCGCCTCATCTTATCAACCAATTCATCAATAGAGCAGTTTAGCTCTCTTGCCCCGGCCTCAAGGTGTTCCCCGAAGTTCTTAACCAATTCCTCCTCGGTATATCCGAACAACGTGCCGTACTTTTTATCAAGCGTGATGTCGGTCAGATGGTTCAGCGTCGAAAAGACCCCCATCTTGGCGAACTTTGAAATCCCCGTCATGAATAGAAACCGGATATGCTGTTCGTTGGCCTTTAGCGTGGCATAATAACTCCTCAGAATTTCACGTACTTCCTGCGCCATTGGCGGCTTGGCGTAGAAATCAAGGAACGGTTTGTCGTACTCGTCCACGAGCACTACAACCGGCTTGCCGCGCTTTTCGGAGAGACCGACTATCAGCCTGCGTAGCATCGCCCCGGGGAAAGTCTCGCCGCGGAGGTCTATTTCATGTTTTAGGGCAATATCAGCCATCAACCCGGACAACGATTTTTTGACGCCGACCGGCACCTCAGACGTATCCACCTCACTCATATCCAAATGAATGACCGGATAGCTCTCCCACGCCCAATCCGTCCCGGCTATAGCCAGCCCCTCAAACAGCTCCCGCTTCCCGCTGAAGAGCGCGTCGAGCGTCCAGCACATCAGCGTCTTGCCGAAACGCCGAGGGCGCGACAGGAAAAACTGGTCGATGCCGGTGGCTATAAGGTCATATATATAGCGCGTCTTATCGACGTAGAGGTAGTTGCCCCTAATCAGATTCTCGAAAATCTGCTTGCCTATGGGTAGCTTCTTCATATGGGTAAAATAATAAAATGAAGGGGCGGAACTGTGATTTTTTATGATTTTTGAGGAACCGCAGAATGTTGAGACAAAAACAGGGGCGGCCGTCCCCGGCCGCCCTTTTTTAACCGTACCGGCTACCTCACACCCACGACCACCGACACTTTCTCCCGCTTCCCATTCGCCGTCTTTACCACGCCCTTGACCAAATACGTCCCCTCCGGCACCGGGCGGCCTTTCGCGTCTTTCAAATTCCACGAACCCACGGCGCGCCTGTCGTTGCCGCAGGCGGCGGCCTTGTCCGCTATGCCCACCTTTTTTACCGCATTGCCCGACGCGTCGTAAATTACCAACAGCGGCGCGGACACTATGCGGCTGCCCTGACGGAAGAACTTCACCGCGCCGGAGGATTTGCCCACGGGGTTCGGGCCGGCGGTGAACTCGGCGGACAGCTGGTTGACAGGCGCTACCGCAACCGTCTCTTTTGACGAGTTGGGCCGCGGAATTACGCGGCTTGGCGAGGCTACGGATATGGTATTCTCAACAAACGATACCGCTACCGTGGTCGCCGCCGAAACGCTTGTGAGCGTGTATGTGTCGGCGGTATTGCCGTCAATCGCTATGCCGTTGACCGTCCAGCCGCTTACGCGGTAGCCATCGTTGGGAATAGCGGTAAATGCCACGCTCTTGCCGTGTTGCACCGGTGCGCCATAAGCGATAGGGATACCGTCAACAGTTGCCCTGATAGCGCCGTTGGTGCCGGAGCTGAACGTTACCATTGAATTCATTGCGCCGACATTCTCCCCTTCCACCTGAACCATCGCCAACATACTCACGACCGGTTCCACCGACGGGTCGCCGATTGACGCCACCACGTAGTAGTAGAATACACCGATACTCCCCAGCGGGGCATTGTACGTCGGGCCGGTCGCGCCGGGGATTGGCAGGCCGCCAGTGTTACTCGGCACGGTGTTGATGTACCATTGGTAGCTGACGTTGCCGGTCGCAACCACATCTACCGCCAGCGGATAGGTGGCGGCGGACGTAACGGTTGCCGTGCCGCCCTGCGGCTGCGCGGCGATGCCAAGAGCGCCCGGAGCCCTTACATATACCGGGATGATGGCGGTACGCATACCTAAATCTTCCGGCGTCATATAACCGTCAAGGCCGTCGTAACTGTAAACATTGTTATTAATCAGATAACGCAGGTAAACCGTACCCGTGTTACTTCCATCCGCCACAATAATCGGCCTGCCCGTGCCTGCCTCCGCTGTCAGCCTCGCGATGCTGCCGTCGTGCGGATTGCCGGCGGCGTCGGTTAGTGCCCAACCGCCCTTGTTGCTACGAAAACCGTAGTAGTCCACGCCTTTGTCGTTTCTGCCTGTTAACGCTATCTTGTCAACATAATACCGGCCGCTGCTTATAAGGCTAATGGAATCCAAACCGGGCGCCTCAATCCTGTAGAGCGGGTATATGGGCTGAAATTCGTATATCTCGCTGTTTATGCTCTCGGATTTATATTTTACCGTGCTGCGAACAACGGTCATCGGCTTTACATCAGTCATGCCTACCGCTACAGGCCTGACGAAATTGCTTTCAAGCGCGGCATCGGTTGCCGAACTAAGGCCGTTCTCGAAACCCAAGAGGCTAAAGTTTGAAACCGCGCCGGTTGCCTGTTTCATCTGCGTCCATACACGGTTCAGGCTGACTGTGTCGGCACTGTGCAATATGCTGTTTGTGCGGTCATTGCGATACCCCCACATCACGCGAAAGTTTTCAGCCGCGTCAATTT
>JAITCM010000073.1 GCA_031283085.1 Chitinispirillales bacterium
TACGGGCGGCTGTACAATCGGTACGCGGCGGAGATGGCTTGTCCCAATGGCTGGTCTCTTCCCAACAGCCGGGAATGGGATAGTCTGGTGGAGACGGCCGGCGGCCCTGGAAAGGCGGGAACGATGCTGAGGTCGAAGGACAGCTGGCTGCTCGGCAGGGACGGAGAACAAGTTCTCGGCATGGGAACCGATGACTTCGGTTTTTCGGCCCTGGCCGGCGGGTACAAGCCTTTTCTTATTTCTTTTGAGGGCCTGATGACTGTCGGAGGATGGTGGGCACCCAGGGATGACGACGCCAACTTACGACACGTCAGGACAGTGAAATACAACCTCGATGAAGTGATGGAGAGAGAGGCTCATGAGTACGGTGAATTATGGTCTGTACGCTGCGTTCAGATAACAAGCTGTTGCCAGCCCCCCCAGTGAGAATGACGCGGGGCCGGTTGTTTGCGGGGGCGTTGCGCGCAACGCCCCTTATTGCCGGAAATCGCAGCGGCGGGCGGCGCTCGCGATAAATTTGACTTTTCCTTTCAAAAATATTATCTTACAAAGTGACGAGGTCGTCTATTATGTCGAATTTTTTAAGACATCGCAATTTTTTAGACAGTTTTTCGAGATTTTTTCACTTCTCCCGACACAAGCCACACTTTCTGCGCAGCGCTTTGATTTTATCCGCCGCAATGCCCAAATATTCCCCGCCCGCCCACATTGACGTGTGGAAGTATGTGTCGTCCATCACCGTATATTTGACGCTCTCTGGCACCAGGTAATTAAAGGCTCCGGTATCGGGGCGGACGGTGTTCATTTTTCGCTCCCAGAAAAAAACGACCCCAGACCCGACCAGCGCGGAGATTATAAGGGACATGGGTATGATAACCCAGGTGAAACCGGGGATTTGGAACGGGCCGCCGAACCCCGTTGCGCCGAGGCCCATCATGCCCAACGCCATAAGCGTGAAAAAATACAGGATGCCCGCGACAATCGGGCCGGATAACACCGTGAAAAGCGCCCTGTATTTCCACGCCTTGCCTTTGTCGACCGGAAGCTCGCCCACAAACTTGCCGGTTTGGCCGTTCATCATAAACAGGCAGTCCTCGCCGTTGTGCTTGACATTGAGTACCCACACAGGGAATAAACCGAGGCTTGCCCTGCCGTTTTTTACTTTGACGAAGGAACCCTCGCCGGTAACCCTGCTGTAGCCGAAAATCGTGTCCATAAACTCAGCCCTGACCGTTTCTTCCATCCTTGATTCCGCCCGTCGCTTGCACTCCTCGACGCCCACGTCGCATTTCTCCGCCGCGCAGCCCGCGAGGCAGGAGGGGTTGAACTCCACTATCTGGCTGTAATCGAAAGGTTCTATGGCGTCCATGTATTCGTCGTCCATTTTTTTTGAGCCGTCAACCGGGATATTTTTAAAGGCAAGGTTTCCCTCCCGTTCCACGGAGTAAAAGGTGGCTTCGGTGTGGCGATTTTTACCGTATCCCCGTGTTACAAACTTGACCCCCTGGCACCAGGCGCTCCCCTCAACTTGTGCGTCGAATAGCCAAAACGGAGCATATATGCCCTGCAGGGATTTTTTTAAGCGGCCCGCTTCCATAAAACCGTCGGGGAGGAGCCGCTTGCCTTCGCAAAACTCCGCGAGCGCGCTTTCGGCGGCTTTTTTATCGCGCTTAAACGGGATGATGCACTCCGGTTTCAGCAGGCCGGAGACGCGTCGAGCGACGATTCGGGCGTTACCGCAACAGGGGCAGACCATAGCAATCGCGGCCCTGCCGCCGAAGAACTCCGCTCCGCAGGACGGGCAGCCGCCCGTGGTCAAGTCGTCGGCTTCGGGGTTTTCCCACGCTTTGGCCGGCGCGACCCACCCGAAATCGCCAGCGCTCGCGGATGCGGAAACGTCAAACAGTTCCTCGCCCCAGGCGGCGCACTCGAAATCGTCGGCGTCCTCATCGGTACCGGCATCGGCGGACGCAACCGCGGCAACATCGAAAAAATCCTCATTTAACTCCATTATCGCGCCTTTATTGTAAACCCGTTCATCTCATTTATATAAATTTAACACTACCGTCCCATAGCCCCTAACAATAATATTTGGAAAAGCCGGCTTCCATTAGATATTTTTTTCACTACCGTCCCATATTTAGCCCCAAGTGTTCCCAAACCGCATTTCGGCTACGCTCATTTCGACAGGCTCAATGCATCGCAATAACCACCTTAAATAGTCTCAAAAAGCCATTTATGACAATATAATATATTTGCTCGAGTTAACACATTTTTATTCTATACATTACGTATCCCGCGTATGCGGTTATAAAGCCGCGCAGCGGCGACATTTTATTAACCGGGGGTTTTAACCCCCGGTAGCGTAACACCCACACCATCTCAAAGTCCCGCCAGGGACGACACTTCCGCTTTTATTTCGCTTCAAACCAATGTGTCGTCCATAGCGGGACTTGCCGGCTTCGCGGCGTACCATAACCGGCGGTTAAAACCGCCGGTTAATAGAGTGGCGTCCCTGGCGGGACTTTCCGCAATTCCAATTATTAACAATTCCACGAGCGCCTTTATTTTTCTATGGGACGGGAGTGAAAATAAATATGTGTTAACTCGGTCAATTATATTATATTCTTATATGTGGCTTTTTGACGCTATTTAGGGCGTTTGGGGAACACTTGGCGATACATATGGGATGGCAGTGTAAAAATATTATATTATACGGTAAATCGTAAGAATAGCGGAACCGTCCCGCCGCGTTCGCGCACAAAATCGCCGCGATGGAATAACCGCCATAAAAATACCCGCATCAAAAAAAATTACATCCCACGGTGACACTTTTCATCCCCAGGAGTGTTTAACAGGTATGAACACGACAGCCGGCATCCGGAAAGCGGATGTTGAGGAACTTTACGCGCGGTACGGGCCGATGGTGCTTCGGCGGTGCCGGCAGTTGCTTGGCGATGCCGAAAGCGCTGCCGACGCGGCCCAGGAGGTGTTTGTGGAAATTTTGGATAGAAGGGAAACCCTGCGGGCGGAGTACCCGTCAAGCCTGCTTTGGCGGATGGCGACCAACCACTGCCTTAACCTGTTACGGAACAGGCGGACAAGGCGGTATGCGCCGGACGGGGACTCGCTTTTGGAGAGAATCGCGTGTTCGCGCGATGTCGAGGCGGAGGCCGGGAGCCGTAGCGTGCTGCGCAAACTCTTTGGGATGTGCCCGAAATCCAGCCGTACTATAGCGGTACTGCATTTGGTCGACGGGATGACGCTTGATGAAACGGCGCGGGAGGTGAAGATGTCGGTAAGCGGGGTGCGCAAGCGCCTGCGGGCGCTGCGGAACACTTTGTCGGAATTGGAGGGCGTATGAATATTAACGCGGATGTGAAAATTAACAGGAATACGGACGGGAAACCCGTCCCCGACTGGAAATTGGAGCGTTACCTGCTCGGCGAATTGCCGGCGGTGGAGCTCGAAGCCATCCTCGCGCTGGAACGGTCGGACGCCGAACTGCGCGGGCGGGTTGACGCGCTGCGGGCGGAAGGCGCGGAACTGCTGCGGAGGCATCCGCTGGACGCTCAGGCAAGGGCCAAGCCGAGCCGCCCCTGCCCCTTTTGGGCGCGGATGGACATTTACCGGTGGGCGCTCCCCGCGTTTGCCTGCGCGGCGCTGCTGGTTGTATTGCCGATGCGCTTACAGCCGCCAGCATCTATTGATACTCCCATTAATACGCCTGTCAACGCATCTGTCAATAACAACATTAATGGGATGATAGACGAAGGCACGCGGGTAAAGGGGACGGGGGCGACGCCGAGGCCGGGCATCGAGGTGTGGCGGAAGGCCGGAGAATCGGCGGAACGGCTTGCGCCCGGTGCCTTGACGCGGGCTGGGGACACCGTGCAGTTGAAGTACAGCGTGCCGGAGTTCTGCTACGGCGCGTTGCTTAGCGTGGACGGGCGCGGCGTCTTGACATTGCATTTATCGGGAGATTCCGGCAAAGCCGCGCCGCTCTCGCCCGGACGCCCGGTCGCGTTGAAAAGTTCGTATCAATTAGACGACGCGCCGAAGTTCGAGGCGTTTTATTTGATAACGGCGGCTGATAATTTTGACATTGACGGCGTGGAGCGAGCGCTGAAAAGATTGGAACACCCGCTTGACGGTATGCGAAAAACGTTGCCGCAACAACAGGACGTTACGGCGTTTACATTGAAAAAATGAGACAGTTTTAAATACGGAGACATACCATGAAAACCATTGCCAAAATCATCACGATATTATTGATACTGCTAACGGTATCAATACCCGCCCCCGCGCCCGCCGCCACAACCGACCAAACGCCGGTGCGCCGCTACCTGATTTCCGCCGGCTCCAACGACGGCGGAAGCGACCGCGTGATACTGCGCTACGCCGTAACCGACGCGCGGGCTTTCGCGTCAGTCTTTACAGATATGGGCGGCGTGGAGAAAAATAACGCGCTCGTCCTCTCAAACCCAAGCGGCAAAGAATTGCTCCGCGGCATCGCGGGTATCGGCAAACTTATCGCGGACGGCAAAACAGCCGGCGGCATGGGCGGCGAACCCCAGGTCAGGACGGAAGCGTTTGTCTATTACAGCGGCCACGCCGACGAAAGCGGGCTTAAACTCGGCGGCGAAACGCTCGCATGGGCCGACCTCCGAAACGCGGTGAACAACCTCGGCGCCGATGTGCGCGTGGCGGTTCTTGACGCGTGCGGGTCGGGGGCCATCACCCGCACGAAAGGCGGCGTATCCCGCCCCGCGTTCCTCTCCGACGCGAGCTCGAACATGAAAGGATACGCATTCCTTACGTCGAGCAACGAAAACGAGGCGAGTCAGGAGAGCGACCGCCTGAAAGGGAGTTACTTCACCCACGCGCTTCTAAGCGGAATGCGCGGCGCGGCGGACTTGAGCGGCGACGGGCGCATCACAATAAACGAGGCTTATCAATACGCATTTAACGAAACGTTGCAAAGTACGCAGAACACGAAAGCCGGGACACAACACCCCAGCCGCGACATGAACCTCGCGGGGACGGGGGACATAGTGATGACGGATTTACGCGAGACAAGCGCGGCGCTGACGCTGGCCCCGGACATCGAGGGGCGTTTTTTCATCAGGGACAGGGGCGGCAATCTCTTCGCCGAGCTGCGCAAGTCGCACGGCCGCACTGTCGAACTTGGGATGCCCCCCGGCAAGTACCCCGTGCAGATGGAGGCGCCGTCCAAAGCGTGGATGGCGGGCGAGGTAGAGATTGCCGAAGGGAAAAAAACGGCGCTGTCGATGAGCGGCATGAGAACCATGGGACGCAAGGAGGCGGCGGTAGCCCGCGGCGGCGGCGATTTTGACGGCGAGGGCGCGGGGCGCGGCTGGAACGCGCCTGTTGCCATAAGCAATATCATAGACAACGGAATATTTACCGCGGCCGTTTACTGTGAAATCGGGGGCGATGCCGGCACGGCGCTATCCGCGCTATATGCCGGAACCCCGTGGCTCTACGCGCTGTTCGAGTACCAGCAGCCGATAGGGGAAGCGTGGCCGAAATCGTACGGCGGCGGCCTCGGCTCGCGCTTCGGAATGAAACCGCCGTTCTTCGTCAACTTCGACGCTACGTGGTCTAACGTCCACTATAGCGAAAATCAGTTGCGGAACATTGTCAATGAAGCGGCCGCCGGTCAGACGGGTAACGGCTCTTTCATCGGTAAAGGCTATACCGACGCGCTAATCAAAGCCCGCCTCGGCGCGAACTACGCGCCGCTGCCGTACCTGACGCTCTCGGTGGGCGTTAGCGCAAACGCGCTGTTATTTGAGTACGACGTGTGGGAAATGAGGAAAACCATGAGGAAAATCTATAGCGACGGCAACGGTGATGAAGTTGCCCCAGGCTTAACAACGAATGGGACGGGGGCGGATGGGAGGCCATTATTGAAAGAATATATAATCCGGGTAAATAAGGTGCGCGTGTGGCCGAGTTTGTATTTTGGGGTGACGGTAGGGAAAATCAAAGCGTCAAGGTAAGGGTAGGGTTAATGTTAATGTTAATGTTAATGTTGATGTTGTAGGGGCGGCCGTCCCGGTCGCCCGTTGTTTGGATTGACGAACGGCAGGGCGACCGAGGACGGTCGCCCCTACGGAAATGATGGTTTTGCGATTGACGCAAACAAACGTTGGTTAATATTGGCACTGTAACAACGCATCGTAGGGGCGGGGTCAACCCGCCCCGTTTATTGGATAGGCGTGACGGAAGGGGCGGCCATACGCCGCCCCTACGGAAACGACGGTTTGGCGGTTGATGCGACAAAACGTTGGATTAATAATAACGTTCTGGATTGCTTCGCTTCGCTCGCAATGACATAAACGAGGCAACGGTTGCCGTCATTGCGAGGCGCGAAGCGCCGCGGCAATCCAGAAAGCCAGTATACAAAAAACCAACGTTTTCATTGACACACGGATATGCTGTTTGTACTGAAAAATAAATTAACCGTTAAAGAAAGGGGCATTGGCCATGATGAGGAAGATTGCGCTATGTTTGACGATATTTGTACTGGGAGGCGTTTTTACGGGTTGCAATGAGGACGGCAAGACGCCGGTATCTAACGACGGCACAGTCGCTAATGGCGATGACGGTACCGGTACTGCCGGCGGCGGCTCATTCAAGGTTGTGGATGTAACCGCGGCGGCTCTCCTGGCGCCGAGCGCGACCGACCCGGCGGCCAAAACGGTCGCTGCGGGGGCAAATGATTTTGCTTTCCGGCTGGGCGCGGAATTAGCGAAAGACGCCGGCGGCCAAAACTTCGTCTTTTCGCCCTATTCGGTCTGGATGCCCTTGGCCGCCCTCGTCAACGCTACCGACACGAAGTACAGGGACGCCCTGTTAACCGCCTTAGGCGCGTCGGGGGTTACGCTGGACGATATTAATAAAGCGGCCTCCCGGATGCTGTATAGCCTGACAACGAAACCGCATTATGGAAGCGACCCCAACCCCGGAACCCTCAAGATTGCCAACGCGATTTTCGTGGACAAAAACGTAACGCTGCGAATGGATTTTGCGCAGGCGTTTATGGACTTTTACAGGGGAAGTTCTTTCAACGTGGATTTTTTGTCCCCCGCCGCGGTGATAGCCGTAAACAGCTGGGCGAGTGAAAACACGGAGGGTTTGATTACGGAAGTGATAAAGGGATTTGACCCCTTAACCGTTGCCGCCATTGCCAACGCGATTTATTTTTCAGACAGGTGGAAAAGCGAGTTTAAGCCCGAAAAAACAGCGGAGGGTGATTTCCACGCGCCGGCGGGAACCGCGCGGGCTTCTTATATGCAGCGCGAAGGCATGATTCAAGACTACTATGAAGACGAGCGGGCGCAGGCCGTTTCGCTTCCATTCGCGCAGGGCGGCGGATTGTGTATCATTCTCCCCAAATCCGGCGCCGGCAGCGCGGGGGAATTGTATTCCTCCATGACCAACGACGATTTCGTTGAAATCCGAAAGAACTCCGTTTTGGCCGAGGGCAAACTGTTGCTGCCGCGCTTTTCCATAGACAACAGTGTCGAGAGCTTAAAGGAAAGCCTTGAAATGCTGGGGGTTTCGCTGTTTGAACCCGACCCCGTCAAGGGCCCCATCGCGAATTTGATTGAAGAAGATACCCGTTTGTGGGTAACAAGCGTGTCTCAGAAAGCGGTTGTCAAGGTTGACGAAAAGGGCACGACCGCCGCCGCCGTTACGGTGATAGCGATGGCGGGCAATAGCGTTCCGCAGCCCCAAAAGACAATTGAAATGATTTGCGACAGGCCCTTTATGTTCGTGCTGTACGATAGAACGTATGACGGCGGAGAACAAATACTGTTTACGGGCATCGTGAATAAACCATAGATAAACGGGTGGATATATATCGTCCTTGATTAAATATTCCATTAAAGAGTTGTTAGACGATTCCAGCGTTATCGGGGCGGGCTTTCAAGCCCGCCCTCCGCATAATCCACGAAGCGTCCCCAAAAATTAATACCGTCTATTGACTTGCGCAAAACAACGGCATATACTATATTAACCGCATGAACCTGTACCACGGCACCAACGCAATCATCGAAACGCCGAACCTGAAATTCAGCCGAAAAGAGCTGGATTTCGGCGCGGGGTTTTATACCACAACCAATTACGAACAGGCGGCGCAGTTCTCTGAAAAGGTTGTTGAGCGGGATGGCGGCGGAAAAGTTGTGAACATTTATGACTTTGACGGCGCCCGTTTGCGTGAACTCAAGGTTCTTGAATTTTTGGAGCCGGATAAGGAATGGTTGGATTTCGTCGCCGCCAACAGGACTTCCGCCCCTGTGCGCGGCGATTGCGATATCATAATCGGGCCGGTTGCCAATGACGATGTCTTCCGCACGTTGACGCTGTATTTTGCGGGGCAGCTTGACGCCGGCGAAACGCTGAACAGGCTAAAAATCAAAAAGATGTTCAATCAATACGTTTTTAAAAGCGATACCGCCCTAAAGCGGTTAAGTTTTGTGAAAGGAGAGTATATATGACGAAGGAATTATTGCCTGTTTATCTGTATTTCATCATCGAAGAAATAATCCCGCTCATCATCTCGGAGTACAGTCTCGGTGAGGATGAGGCGATACAAAAGTTTTATGCTTCCAAACTGTATTCATTTTTGGAAAACCCCAAAACCGGGGTTTGGCATTACAGCCCTAAACTGTTGTTCAATTTGTACAGGGAGGAGATGGAGTTCGGCAAAATCACTTTTCCGGAGGAGGCGGCGTAATGACGAAAGAAATGACTAAAGAGGGGAATTTTATAATATTCGCTATAGAGCAATACAAAATGGCAATGAACCTGGGGGGTAAAGAGGTTGTGGAATTATTTGTCAAGCACAACGTTTTTGAGCGTATCAGAAAATCCTATTTTATCTACCACATCGAGCGGGAGCGTAATATGATAGACGATATAAACGATTATATCAAAAAATCGGCATCGGCGCCATGAGACCGGCATTTGCCGCTCCCCGGAAGCGCCCCAAAAATTAATATCGCCTGTTTTGGGAACAGGCCGAGGATGCCGCAACCCTACTCAAACCGCAACGCCTGAATCGGATTGAGCCGCGCCGCCTTTCTCGCCGGGTAGAACCCGAAGAATACGCCCACGAACCCGGAAAATCCCATTGACATCAGGATAGTCTGCGGCGCAAAGACCGTTGTCACCCCAACGAAATCGTTCATCACCCAAATAAGCGCTATCGACAGCGCCACGCCGATGAGCCCGCCCATCACGCTCAGGACTATCGCCTCTATCAGGAACTGCATCAATATATCCCCCTCGCGGGCGCCGACGGCCATCCTGATACCGATTTCGCGGGTACGCTCGGTAACCGATACCAACATGATATTCATTATGCCGATTCCGCCGACGACAAGCGATATGCCCGCGATTGCGCCGAGGAGCATGGTCATCACGCGGGCGGTCTCGGTGGCGCGTTCCATCATCTCCGACTGGTTGCGGATGTTGAAGTCGCTCTCCTCCGACGCCGACAGGCGGTGCGCCGCCCGCAACGCCTCCTCTGCTTGCGCCTGTACGTCGTTTATCACCTCCATAGACTCCGTGCTAATCATTATTTGGTCGATGAAGCGCGTCGTGCCGTTCATCCGCTGCATGACCGTCGTGACTGGCAAGAGGACGATGTCGTCCTGGTCGTCGCCCATAGCGCCCTGGCCGCGCTCCCGCAGTACGCCGATTACCTTGACGGGTATGGAACCGATGCGGATGGATTGGCCGACCGGGTCGAGGTTGGGGAAGAGCTCGTTCACCACCGTTTTGCCGACGACGGCAACCTTCGCAGAGTTCTTGGTGTCCTGTTCGGCGAACATGACGCCGTCCTGCAGTTCCCAACTGCGAATCGCGAGGTAGTCGGAGGTAACGCCGAGAGCCTGCGAGCGCCAATTGCCGGTACCGCCGACGATCTGGCCGGTAGCGCGTGATATGGGCGAGATGGCCGCGACGCCCGGCAGCCCGCGCAGGCGGTCGACGTCCTGAATGGTGAGCGTGCGCCGCCCCTGGGCGATGCGGACGCCGCCACGCGCGCTCATGTTGCCGGGCCGGATGGTAAGAACGTTGGTGCCCATAGACTCTATCTGCTGACGAATGTCGAACTGCGCCCCCTCGCCGATGGAAACCATGACGACGACGGAGGCCACGCCGATTATAATGCCGAGCATAGTGAGCAACGAGCGCACGCGGTTGCGCAGTATGCTCTTTCCGGCGGTCTTGATTAGGCTGGTTACGCGCATTTTGGTTTATCCTGATAGGTGTGTCGTCTCAAATACCACCGCAACCCTTGTACGGAATAAACATCACATCCTCCTCGGCCCGCCCCCGCCCGGTTGCGGCATCAACGGGTTGCTCTGTTTCTTCTTACTGTCCGACGGTTTCTTCCTGTCCTTGTCGCTCCTAACCTCGCCGGCCACGACTTTCAGCCCTTCGGTCAAGTCATCCCTGCCGGTAACGACCGTCGTCACCCCGTCGCTAAGGCCGAGCTTTACGAACACCGGTTTGAAGTTGCCGTTGCTGTCTAATGTCCACAGTACGCCGCGGTCGCCGGATTGCCGTGGCGGCCTCTTCCCTCCCCCGCCCTGCCCGCCGTCTCTTCTAAATTGACCGTCGCCTTGCCTGCGCTCGCCGCCGTCTTTGCGGCGTTCCCCGTCCGCCTTAAATTGTCCGTTACCTTGCCCGGCTTGTCCGCGCTCCCTATCCATTTTGAATTGACCGTCACCCCGACCGCCGCCCGTCATCCCGCCATCGCCTTTCACCGCCATCATCCCGGCCCCGCCGCCGTCCATGCCGCCGCCGTCCCTCGCCGCTTTCCGTTCGTCCATCATCTTCTTCAACATATCTTGCGCTTCTTTGGGCGGCTGGAAACGGAATACCGACGCGGGAACGGTCAACGCGTTTACCTCTCGCGCTTCTACGAACTCTACGTTTGCGGTCATGCCCGGCAGTAACGTGCCGTCGTTGTTATCGGCGGATATTACAACGGTGTACGTGACGACATTCTGAACGACCTCAGGCTGCAATCTGACCTGGCTTACCGTGCCCGCGTATTTTTTGTCGGGATACGCTTGCACGGAAAAGCGCACCTCTTGGGCGGTCTTGATTTTGCCGATGTCCGTTTCGTCCACCTGCGCCATGATTTTCATCTTTTTGAGGTCTTCGGCAATGACAAACAGCGTTGGGGCGCTGAGACTCGCGGCGACGGTTTGACCGACTTCCACGGCGCGTTTGATGACCGTCCCCCGCACGGGCGACCGGATGGTGGCGTAACGCACGTTCTCGGAGGCGGTTGTAACCGCCGCCTTCGCCACCTGCAGCGAGGCCTTCTGCGAGAGGTAGTCGGTACGGGCTTTGGTGAAATCTTGCTCCGAGATGAGTCCTTTTTCGAAGAGTACTTCTCCGCGTTTGAACTCCTGTTCGCTCTGGACGAACAGCGCCTCCGCCCGCGAGTATGAGGCCTGCGCCTCCGTCAGCTTGCTCGTGAGAACGCTGCGGTCTATCTCGGCAATAATCTGGCCGGCCTTGACGGTGTCGTTAAAATCGACCAGCACCCTGTCGACGGTGCCGGAGACCTGCGTCCCGACCTCCACGGAACCAACGGGGTCGAGCGTACCGGTGCTGACAATCACGCGTTCCACGTTGCCGCGAGAGACAGGTACGGTTTCGTACTCTTTGGGACGGTTGTCTACCGTTCGCTTGTAGTAGTAGTAACTGTACACGCCTCCGCCGGAGAGTAACAGTAAGATAACGATAGTGATTATCGCTTTGACGCCGGACTTTGACTTGGATTTTGGTTTGGATTCCATAGAGATAAATATAGTATATGCGGCCATCCCGAATCAAATTCTTTAGATATTTGGAACCGGCAGGATAAAAACGACGGCGTCAACCTGGAATCTTTGGATATTAAAGCCGCCGAATTAAAAACAATCGGAGTGGAGGGATTTGAACCCCCGACCACCTGAACCCCATTCAGGTGCCCTACCAGGCTGGGCTACACTCCGATAAGCCTTGTCCGCCGGCGTCCGGCGGAGCCGGACGGGCGATATCAAACAGTATTATAAAATAATAATTGCGGAGGCGGCCGCGCAAGTATTAATTATTTTTTTTGCGGCGGCGAACGGCCCGGAATTTACCCCGGAAACTTTTAATGACTTTAATTTGACATTTACCCGCCCATTTATTAGTTTATAAACATTGCCGCCTTTGCCGGGACCGTATTTATACGCACGGCGCAAGAAAATCCCAATATTTTATGCGGATGAATTGCGTGGGTTTTAATTTGCGTTATCGCTGCGCCATTATTTATTTTATTTTAATTATATGATTTATTGCTGTAATGGGTACAGCGCTACCGCTATTGATTGGGGTGCCCTTTGTCTAAAAAATTTACGTTCAGGGGCGGCGTCCACCCGCCGCACTGCAAGTCGCAGACTGAGCATTCTCGTATTGAGGAGTTTCCGGCGCCGGATGTGGCGGTGATTCCGCTGTCCCAGCACTTGGGGGCACCGGCTACGGCCTTGGTGGAGAAGGGCGACCGGGTGCTCCTGGGTCAGGCTATCGGGGAGTTGGGGGGGAATGTTTCCGCCGCGGTGCACGCCTCCGTCGCGGGGACGGTGCTGTCGGTTCGGCCTTTCGCCCACCCGTCGGGGCGGCTTGTGAAGGCGGTTCAAATCGAAAACGACGGGACGGACGAGGCGGTGCCTTTTGAGCCGGTGGAGGATACCTGGCGCGAGGCTGCCCGCGGGGAGCTCGTGAACAAAATTACGGAGTGCGGCATCGTAGGGATGGGGGGCGCCGGCTTCCCTACCCACGTAAAGCTCTTGCCGCCCAGCCGTAAACCTATAGATACCGTCATAATCAACGGGACGGAATGCGAGCCGTACCTTACGGACGACCACCGTATAATGGTCGAGCGCGTTGAGGACATTCTGACGGGCGCGCAAATCATCAAGAAAATACTGGGCGCCAGGGACGTGTTCTTTGCCATAGAAGACAACAAACAGGAGGCCATCAACATCGTGAGCAACAAGACGGTCGGCTCGCGATACAACGACATCAAGGTCGCAACGCTCAAGTCGAAGTACCCGCAGGGCGGCGAGAAGGTGCTAATCATGGCGCTGACCGGGCGGCAGGTGCCGGCGGGCGGGGGGCTGCCGATGGACGTGGGTTGCGTGGTGCAAAACGTGAGCACCGCGCTTGCCGTTTTTGAGGCGGTAACTCAGGGAATACCGCTCTATAAGCGCGTGGTGACGGTCACGGGCGCCGGCGTACGGTCACCCAAAAACCTGATGGTACGAATCGGTACGCCGGCGAGGGCGCTCCTCAACGCGTGCGGCGTGGATGTCGGGGGAGCGAAAAAAATCATCATGGGCGGGCCGATGATGGGGTTGGCGCTTTCAGACTTGGATGTTCCGATAATAAAAACAACCTCGGCATTGCTATCGCTTACCGAGTCCACCGAGGCCGTAAGAAAGTACCCGTGCGTCAATTGCGGGATATGTTTGAAGGTTTGCCCATTAAGGCTCATACCTTCGCGTATGGCGAAGTTCGTTGAAAAAGGGAACTTTGACGACGCCGTCAAGTGGAATTTGATGGAGTGTACGGAGTGCGGGACGTGCGCGTACGCCTGTCCGGCCAAAATCAACCTGGTACAGTTTTTCAGGATGGGCAAGAATAAGGTTTTGGCCGGCAGGGCCGCCGAGAAAAAGAAAGCTGTTCCGATAAAACAAGGGGCGACATGAGCACAGAAGAAAGCAGTGCGCAGACGGGTGGTGCGCCGGCGGGAGGCGCGGACGCGGCGAACGCTACGAAAGCGGTCAGGGCGTTTGACCCGCCGTTTCTGCACTTGTCCACACCGCCGCACATACGTTCGAACCTGACGGTGTCAAAAATCATGCTGGCCGTTATCGCCGCCATGGTGCCGGCGCTGGCCGCGTCGGTCGTCTTTTTCGGCGTGGAGGCGGCATTGCTCCCGATTTTGGTGTGTATCGTAGCGGCGGTGGCTACGGAGTGCGTCGCCAACCTTATACTCAGGAAAGGGCAGACGACAGGCGACTTCAGCGCGGTGGTTACCGGAATGCTTGTCGCGTTCAACCTCCCCCCCGCCCTGCCCCTGTGGATGGCGGCTTTGGGTTCGGTTTTCGCGATTGCCGTGGCCAAGATGGTTTTCGGCGGCCTCGGTTGCAACTTCATAAACCCCGCCCTTGCCGGCCGCGCGTTCCTGGTGGCCAGTTATCCCGCGCCCATGACAAGCTACCCGCCCACGCTCTACGGCAGCGTAAACGGGCTGGCGGTAAAAGCGGCGACGGCGACGGACACCCTCTCCAACGCCGTCTCGTCGGCGACATCCGCGCATATATCAACGCCGGCCGTAGCGGATTCGGTAACGGGCGCCGCAGCCGCCGCGGCGGATTCTTTGGCGGATACGGCGGCTCTGGCGGCAAGCAAGCTCGCGGCGGCGGCATCGTCCGTCGCGGACACGGTATCGGCGGCGGCGGCCTCCGCGGCCTCGGCGATAGACGCCGTATCGTCAGCAACACCGCTGTATGTGATAAAGCACGTCTTTGCCATGAACGCGTACAGGCCAAACGATTTTTCGCCCGCCCTCAAAGACCTTTTCTTCGGCAACGTCGGCGGTTGCATCGGAGAAACATCCGCGCTCGCGCTGCTTATCGGCGGAATATTTTTGATGTTGATACGGGCTATAGACTTCCGCGTACCCTTCGCCTACATATTCACGGTATTCACGCTTTTTTGGCTGGCAAACGGCACGGGGGCGTTCTTCACGGTCGAATCGCTGATAACGCCGACGTTCCACATATTGGCCGGCGGGTTATTTTTGGGCGCGTTTTTCATGGCCACCGACCCTGTCACATCACCCATCACACCGCTTGGACGTCTGCTCTTCGGCATCGGGTGCGGCGCGTTGACATTTACTATAAGGAAATACGGCGGGTACCCGGAGGGGGTATCGTTTTCCATTCTGTTGATGAACCTCGTCGCGCCGCTCATAGACCGTTGCACGAGGCCCAAAATCTACGGCGAGGTGAAAAAACATGGTTGAGATGGCAAAAATGATAGTCGCGCTGGCGATAATCTCCGCGCTCGCCGGCCTGGCGATAGGCGCGGCATACGACAAAACCGCCGAAAAAATATCCGAACAGGAGAAGTCTGCCAAAGCATCGGCCCTAAAAGCGGTCTTCCCGCAGGGTGCCGCCATTGATACTATAATACCGGTAATTCCGGTAAAAAGCGGCGGTGGCTTGCTGCCGGAGAAGTACTGGACGGCGATGGCAAAGGACGCGCTTGTGGGCTACGCTTTCGAAATGAGCGGCCGGGGGTACGCCAGCGACGACATAAAGTTTATAGTAGGGGTTGACCGGGAGGGCAAAATTTTGGGGATGACGGTGCTGTCGCACAACGAGACACCGGGCTTGGGGTCGCGGGTAAATGAGGTGGCGTCCACCAGATACGTGTGGTACCCGGTCGGCGAAAGCGGGCAGGCCAAACCGTGGTTTACCGAACAATTCGAGGGCTTGTCATCGTTAAAGCCGATAGGCATCAATAAAGTAGCGGGCGAATGGCACGGTTTAGACGAACCGAAGCGGGCGGAACTGCGGGGCAAAAACGAGGTTACGGCGATAACGGGTTCTACTATCTCGACGCGGGCTTTCACAAACAGCATTTCGCGGGATATAGCGGGTTATGTTAAGGAATTAAGCAAGTAGATTGGCTCGACGGTGAAACCGCCGGCGGGTCAGGCCAGTAATGACACGGCTTCCATTAAATAAAGGGGAAAGCAAGGCGAAAAATCATGGCATCCATACAAATAGTAAAAGAACTGAAGCGGGGGATAATCACGGAGAACCCCATCCTGATACTGGCGCTGGGCCTCTGCCCCTCTTTGGCGGTGAGCACCTCCGTGAAGAACGGCTTGGGGATGGGCTTGGCCGCCACCTTTGTCCTGGCGTTATCCAACGTCATCATCTCAATAATAAAGGGATGGATACCGGACAAGGTTCGTATACCGTGTTTCATCGTGGTTATCGCCACGTTTGTGTCGATACTTCAATTATTGATAAAAGCGTATGTGCCGTTGTTAGACGAGCAATTGGGGATATTCATACCGCTTATCGTGGTCAATTGCATCATCTTGGGGCGCGCCGAGGCTTTCGCGTCAAAGAATAACCCTGTCCGTTCGCTTGTTGACGGGCTTGTGATGGGGTTGGGCTTTACGGTCTCGCTACTGATACTCAGTTGCATTCGCGAGTTTTTGGGCAGCAACAAGCTGTGGGACCTGCTCGTCGTCCCCGGCTTCAAGCCGATGACGGCCATGATTTTGGCTCCGGGCGGTTTTTTCGCCATAGCTTTTGTCATGGGTGTCGTGAACTGGATACGCGGTTGGGAAAAAAAGGAGGCTAGGAAAGCATGACGAACAGTTTAACCGGTATTGTACAAATATCCATTGCGGCGGTGCTGATTCAAAACTTTGTATTGGCCCGTTTTTTGGGTTTGTGCCCGTTTTTCGGCGTGTCGAAGAAGTTGTCGAGCGCCACGGGTATGGGAATGGCCGTTATCTTCGTGATGACGGTGGCCTCAATGATTACCTGGTGGATAAACAAGGTGATACTCATTGATATGGGCGTGGAGTATCTGCGTACGATAGTCTTCATTCTCGTCATCGCCTCGCTGGTGCAGCTTTTGGAGATGGTGCTGCAGAAGTTCACCCCGGCCCTGTACGATTCGCTCGGCATCTACTTGCCGCTAATCACAACCAACTGCGCCATTTTGGGGGTTGCTATAATCAACACGGGGATAAACTCTTTTTCCGGCAAGGAGTATTCTTTCGTGGAGAGCACGGTCAACGGCGCGGCTTCGGGTGTTGGGTTTACGCTGGCATTGGTACTTATGGCTGGGTTGCGGGAGCGGCTGGAACTGGCTGACATACCCAAATCATTGGACGGTCTGCCTATCGCGTTTATCACGGCGGGTCTTATGGCATTGGCATTCTTGGGATTTTCGGGGCTATCGTTTTTTAAGTGATATAAAATGAGTTAATAATTAAGGATTGAGGCTCTATGGACTTATTTTTGCCTGTAATGGTTGTCGGCGGCGTCGGCATTTTTTTCGGCGTGGGGCTTGCTATCGCATCCAAGACTCTCAAGGTCTTCGTCGACCCCAATATCTCGCGTGTACAGGAGATACTTCCCAACGCCAACTGCGGGGCCTGCGGGCTTCCGGGGTGCGCCGCGTTCGCCAAGGCGGTTGTGGAGGGGCGGGCGCAGCCTGGCGGGTGCATTCCGGGCGGCGAGAAGGTCGCGGTCAACATCGGTGACATTCTGGGAATCTCCGCCGCCGCCGCCGACCCCATGAAAGCCGTCGTGCACTGCCGGGGCGGGAAGCGGGAAGCTATGGACCGTTCCATATATAAGGGTATACAGGACTGCCATGCCGCCACTTTCACGGGCAACGGCTCAAAGGTCTGTCCGGACGGGTGTTTGGGGTTGGGCAGCTGCGTTAAGGCCTGCCTCTTCGACGCCATAACCGTAAACGAAAACGGGCTGGCGGTCGTCGACCGCGATAAGTGCTGCGGCTGCGGTAAGTGCGTCGCGGCCTGCCCGCGCAAGGTAATCTCGCTCATACCCAGTGTGCACAAGGTCTTCCTGGCCTGCTCAAACCACGACAGGGGCAGACTCGTCCGCCGCTACTGTACCGTGGGTTGCACGGCCTGCACAGTGTGCGCCAAAGCGACGCTTTCAGGGGCTATAACCATAGAAAACAATCTGCCCGTGCTTGACTACGGCACGGAAGAAATCTTTATCATCGCGCACGCGAAGTGCCCCGCCAAGTGCTATATGGACCTTGTCAAGGGGCGCCCCAAGGCAAACATCGGTACCAATTGCACAGGTTGCGGCCGGTGTGCCGAAGTCTGCCCCATGAAGAACGTCATCTCCGGGGCCTCCGGGCAACGCCACGTCATAGACAAGGACAAGTGCATCGGTTGCGGCAACTGCATAAACAACTGCGCGGCGCGGGCTATCTCCATGTGGGGGGGGCTTGGGTACGACACGGTTGATATGAAAAATAAGAGGCAGAGGAATACCTCTACCGGATAGGGTTGATTGATACCATGTACATCAGTACAATATTAATAAACATTCAAAACCCATAAGGAGTAAGAAAAATGCAACGGCACAAGTCTGTGGAGAAGCGTGTCCGCACCAGTAAGAAGGCCAATGTCGTCAACCGCGCCGGCAAGTCGCGGGTCAAGACGGCTATCCGCCGCGTGGTTGAGGCTACAACGCCCGATGGGGCGCAGAGCGCGCTTAGGGAGGCTGTCTCCGTTTTGGACAAGAGCGTTAAGACCGGGCTCATTCACAAGAATAAGGCGTCTAATCAGAAGTCTCGCTTGAATATCCTGGTAAATAAAATCGGGAAGTGACGTGACCGGAAGAATTCGCGCTTTCGTATTGCTCACGGCCGTGGCGGCGCTTGTCTTTGTTACGCCCACGGCTGCGAGAGCGTCGCAATTTTTATCCGCGGAGATTGAGGCCGCGCTCTCAAAGAGAGACGATTTCCTGAAAAAGCTCGACGTTCCGACGGGCAAACTTCCCTTCATTGAACAATGGCTGCAAAAAAACGCCGGGGACGGGGGCTTCAAGGGGCGCCTTGAGGCCCTGCGCGGCGGCAGCCCATGGTACCGGTATGCAAACGGGGTCATAAGCGAGGGCGACGGTCGGGAACGTTTTTTCGGCGAGGCCGTAAAGACGGCGGCCGCCGACCCGGGGACATTGTGGCTGTTGGCGCTGGAATTCATCCGCGGCGGGCATACGCAATACGCCGACGAGTGCTTCGACGCCCTTGAAATGTACATACTCGCCGTGGGCGGCTCGTCCGCTCCCCTGCTATCGCAACAGTTGATACTCTTTGGGAATACCATCGCGGCATCCGACTCCGCCGCGGCGGAATACTGCTATACGGCGTCAAAGCGTTTCGATAAGAATCAGTGCTGGTGGCTCTACAGAAAGGGAGCCGTCGGCTTTCCCGACAACACCGGCAATATGCTTGCCGCGTTCCCGGATTTTATCGCGGAGGCGCTTGGCCTCCTCGCGACCTCGTGGCGCGCGCAGACCGCTTTAATTTACTGGGCGTATCGGTTCTTTGCCGCAACGCTCTTTATTTTCGTGTGCGCGCTCTTCGCCGTTTTCATCGTCAAATATCTGCCGAGGGGCGTACACCCCATCGGAGACACGCTCTTCGTGGGGGCTTCCCCGAACATCCGTACCGCCGCAAGCGTCGTTATACTCCTCGCGATGCTCATGGCCGGCGTTGTGCCGACGCTATGGTTAATCGCCTTTTTGATTTGCAGGTTCATGAACGCGAGCGAGAAGAAGCTGCTCATCCTCGCCTGCGCGATATTGACCTTAAGTCCGCTCGGCTTCTTCGCGGACAGTTTCTTGAGCCGCGGCATACGCCCCGACTCCCCCGCCGTACTGCTTGAACGCTCAATACGCGAGGGTTACTCGGTCGGCCTTTACAATCTCGTGAGAACAAACCTGACCAAAAGACCGGGCAACCACGCCACGGAACTGGCGCTCGCAATATGCGCTACCAAGAGCGAGAACTACGGGGCAAACTCAGACGCCGTAAATAAGGCGCTGGACCTTGCCCCGGACGACCCGTTGGCTCTGCTGTACGCCGGTAATCACGCTTTCCTGACAAACGATATAAGCGGCATGAAGCAATACTACGGCACGGCGCTCAAGAACAACCCAGGGTCGGCGGAGGCAAAGTTCAATTTGGCCCAAGCCTACGCCAACGACGTGGATTTCACCGCGTCGGACATGATAAGCGAGGCGGCAAAAATAAACGCGAGCCTGGTCGGCGGGCATATGCGCGTCAACGCCCGCTACTTTCAAGACGACGTTCCGCCGCTGCGCCGAATTATTCAGCCCGCGCTCACCCCACTCTACTTCTGGAGCCGCCTTTTCATGGCCGACCCGGCCGAGATGATACGATTCAACGAGAGCAAGACCTACTTTGGCCTAAGCCCCATAGCCGCTTTCGGCGCCTCCGTCGTTTCGATGCTGGTCTTTCTGGGCCTATACTCAGCAATGTGGAAGCACGATTCTAAAATCAGAAAATACTTCTCCTGCCGTATCTGCGGACGGCTGCTCTGCAGAAAATGCCGTAAAGGGACGATATGCAGCGTCTGCTACAAAAAGAGCATAGATTCACACAACAACGCGGCGACGATGTACAACCTCCAAAAGGCGTATCAGGATAAGGCGACATTGCGAAGAGACTTCACCAGATTTGTTTTGGGAATCGTTATTCCGGGGGCGGGAACGCTTTACAAAGGTGAAGCGCTTTTCAAGCCGGCCATAACGGTACTGATAACAAGCGCGGTTTTCGCCGCCTGCTACTGCGCGATTACGTTTCACTCATATTTTCCAAGCGCCGCGGTCGTCGACCCGATTTACTGTATACCGGTATTGTTATTATATAATATCGCGGCGTTTTTCAAGCAATGCTTCGGGCTTGCGAAGACTATGAAGAACAGGGCAAAAATGTCGATTAAATCTAAGTGATGGTGTCTGCGTAATATATAAAAAGGATTGGTGCGAAAATGGTACTGAACGGAACCCTGAAAGAGTTTATCCTCGCCGACGTTTTTAATCTTCTGACACAGCAGAGGATTACCGGGCGTCTTGACCTTGCGAGCGGTAAGCGTGAGGCCATGATTGTCTTTAAGGAGGGGTTTATCGTCGGCGGGGCGGACGGCGAGGAGAGCCTTGCCAACAAACTTTTCAATTACCTGATTGACATAAAGCGCAAGACTTCGGAGCAGTTGAGCCCGATTTTCAGCGCCAACACCGACGACCTCAGCGCTTTGTCCTCCGCCCTGCTTGAGCGTAACCTTTTGACCGCGGCGGAGCTCAAAGGCTTTGCCGGGTCGTGCATTGAGGATATTTGTTGCAGCCTGCTGACTTGGAACGAGGGCACATACCGCTTCAATTCCGTCGGCAGCGTGTCAACTATTGCCTGCGGGGTTGTTACAATATCCGCCGAGAACATCATAATGGAGGGGATGCGCCGCGTTGACGAGTGGGCGCGTATGCGGGATTACATAACCGAAGACATGGTCTTCGCTCCCGCCCCCAACTCCGTCGGCAGCGACATTCCTCCCGGTGAGATTGACATAGCGGCCGCGCCGGAGGAGTACGTATTCGGGCTGCTCGACGGTAACAACACCGTTAAGAGCATCAAGAAATCGTGTTGCCTTTGCGAGTACAAGGTCTACGAGTCGCTCAACTTTTTGTTGCAGGCGCAGCGCATAACGGCCGTACAGCAACACTATTCGGAGTCCATTAGGGCGGCGCTCGCCCGCAAGGAGGCGGAGGTGGCGTCGGTATTGCGGACGACGCACATCGGTTCGCTGGTCGCGGCCGGGGTCGCGGCGGCGTTCGTCATCTTTTTCGTCTTCTGCAGGTTGGTTTTGCTGCCTAAGTTAGACCCCGGCACGTATGACCGCGCGGTTGTTGAGCAGCGTCTGAGAAGCGAGGCGTCGCAGTCGGACGCCGTTCATGGGGCATCGCTCCTGTACCGGACTGTTAACGGGGGGGACGGCAAAGATGAGGAAGCGCTCAAAAGGGCCGGGCTTTTAACGGACAGGGATTTGCTTGGAAAAGCGGACATTTATGGGCGGATTTTTTAGCGCGTAACGATTATCGCCAATTTTTCTGTTGCTATTGCATTATGCTTGCGCATTTATTATTATATATTATATGGGAGGCGACCCCGCACGCTATGCGCGGGGTGTCTTTAAAAAACGTCAATTGGTATAATAAACAAAGGGCGGCTTAATGGCGTCAATCAATTATGCAACCCGGCAAATAAGCGTCAAAATCGTTTATTACGGTCCGGGTTTGAGCGGAAAGACCACCAATCTTCAGGTGATCCACAAGAAAACTCCTCAGGAGCACAAGAGCGATATGGTGTCGCTGGCTACTGAGACCGACCGTACCCTCTTCTTCGACTTCCTGCCTTTGGATCTCGGGAAGATAAAGGGATTTGCGACCAAGTTCCAGCTATACACGGTTCCGGGGCAGGTCTACTACAACGCCACCCGCAAGTTAGTTTTGCGCGGTGTGGACGGCGTTGTCTTTGTGGCCGACAGCGGCGCCGACAAGGTTCAGGAGAATTTGGAGAGCTTCCAAAACCTTGAGGACAATCTGGCGGAATACGGTTACCAGAGGGAATCGGTCCCCATCATCCTTCAGTACAACAAGCGCGACTTGCCGAACGCCTTGCCCATTGACGAGCTCAACAGGCTCATCAACAAATACAACCTGCCTTGGGGCGAGGGCATAGCCTACAAGGGCGTCGGTGTCTTTGACACACTGAAGCAGATAGGTAAGATAGTCATAGATTACCTGAACAAGAAGTATTCGCGTTCGGCTCCGGGTTCGCGAGGCGGCGAGGCCGCCGCCCCGCCCGCTCCCGCCCGTGCCCCGGCGCCGGGGTATCCGCCGCAACAGCAGCCTTTCGCGCCGCCGCCGCAACAGCAGTGGGGCGCTCCGCCACAACAACAGTACCAGCCGCAGCAGGGCTTCCAACAACAGCAACCGCCGGGTACCGGGGCGTTCCCGGCCTACCAGCCGCCGCAACAGCAACAGCAATGGGGCGCTCCGCAACAGCAGTACCAGCCGCAACAGGGCTTCCAACAACCGGGCACCGGAACTTTCCCGGCCTATCAGCCGCCGCAGCAACAACCTGCTTTCGCGCCGCCGGCGCCCGCTTACGATTCTTTCGAAATGGCGCCGCCGCCTCCTCCGCCGCCTCCGCCGCCGCCGCAACAGCAGGCGCCGGCCTACGATTCCTTTGAGATGGCGCCGCCACCACCACCGCCTCCACCGCCGCAACAATGGGGCGCGCCGCCGCCGCAACAGCAGTATCAGCCGCAACCGGGCTTTCAACAGCAATCGGGCACCGCGGCGTTCCCGGCCTATCAACCGCCGCCGCCTCCGCCGCCCTCAAATCAAATGAACTACGACGATATGTTTTTGGTGGGGCCGACCGCGCCGCCGCCTCCACCTCCACCGCCGCCACCACCGGGTGGGTTCCCTCCGCAGGGTCAGGGTGGAAATCAAGGAGGATACGAAGAATCCCCTTTCTCTACTGAGATGGCGCCCACGCCCACGCCATCTCCTGCACGTCAGCCTTTGGCTGGCGCGAAATCGGGCGGAGCAGGCGCGCCGAATATGGCCGCGCCTCCGCAACAATCTATCCCTGCCGTCCCTACCGGTCAAAAACCTTTCGCGCCGCCTCCGGCGCAACGGGGTCAGGCAGGCGCGCCGGTGCCTCCGGCTGTTTCCGCCGGCTTCCAACAACCCGTCGCCGCGCAAGATACCGGCGGGAAATCGGACTTTGACCTTGAAATCGAAAAATACCAGCATGAGATAGAGGATACGCAAGTGAAGATGCCGTCCGGCGGAGGCGGTTTCCCGCCCCCGCAAAACGCGGCGCCGCCTCAAAGTATGTTTCAACCCCAGCCGCCGCCAATGGCGCCAATGGACTTTACCCAGACACCGATGCCGCAATCCCAGCCTCCGGCACCGTCCTTTCAGGTCGAGTCGTCGTACGCGCCCGGAACCGGCGGTTACGACGGGTATGACGATATGCCCAACAATAGCGCGATATTCGAGTTTGAGGCGGAGTTGTCCGCCAGCGTAAGCAAGAACAAAAATAGCGGCGGCAACGACGAATATCCGAGCGACAGCGCGGTGTTCTTCTCCGCCGTCGACAAAAACGCTTCGCCGAAAAAAACCGGTAAGATGCCGGTCACAAACCCGTCGAAGCAGAAACCTCCACAACAACAAAAGGGCCTCATGTCGAAGCTCTTCAACAAGGATTAATAAAAGTAAGGACGATGCCCAATGAAAGACATGATACTCTTTCCGGAGGATATAGACCGGCTTGACGCCATATTGTTGCCGCTTACGCAAAAGGCGAACCTGCTTCTTGCCGTCCTAATCAACAAAGACGGACGCCTGCTGACCAATCAAGGACAGTTAGAGAGCGTTGACATCGTCTCCTTAGCCGCCCTCGTGGCCGGCAACACCGCCTCCACGCTGGCCATTGCCCACCTTGTCGGCGAAACCGAGTTTTGCACGATGTACCATCAGGGGAAGGATAAACATATCTACGTCGCGAGCATAGACGACAACACTTTTTTGGCGTTGGTATTCGACGACAGAACCAACATCGACCGCGTAAAGGTCTTCGCGAGACAGTTTGACCGGCAATTGAAAGAGGCGTTGCAGCGCGTCTACGACAAGTCCGAGGAACAGGTTGACTTGGACATGGACGTAAACAAACTGCTCTTCGGCGCGGGCCCGAAACCGCCGGTTACCACCGCGCCGCAGGCGATGCCGATGCCGCAACAGCCGCCGCCGCGACCGACGCAACAACCGCAACAACAGCCGGGCGGCGATGTTTATTATATGGACATGAATAGCGCGGCAAGACCGCAACAGACCCCGACAGCGCCGCAACAGCAACAGAATCAACCGGGACAACAGGGGGGGGACCCGTCTATGATGTTCTTGCAGAAGAAGATTAGGGAGTCGAAACATAAGTAAGGGCGGGAGCGCCCCACCTTATATCGGCCAGTAACTCGCGCGAAGATTCTTATTTACAAGCGAAAAAAGCATGAGAAACAAAAGCGACATGACAAAAACCCGCAGCCCGTTAAAGTAAAAGGGAATGGGTTTATTCAGCACAAGATTCGCGACGTCAAACGACGTAGTGATATTCGCGTCGGGCGC
>JAITCM010000049.1 GCA_031283085.1 Chitinispirillales bacterium
AAGCGTAGGGCTATGAGGTATTTATCGTTACTGTGTTTGATTGCGTTGTTAGCAGGGGGGAGCGTTGGCTGTGCGCCCAGCGTTACCGTTAGCGGACCGCTTACCGGGGAAAAAAATAACGCGTTGATTGCCGTGAAAGACTATGAAACAAAGGGTTTCGTAGTCGTCAGGTCGCAAGAAAGGGTTGACTACGGAAATGTTGTCAGCGGTTCGAAAATAACCAACGAGATGCTCGTCGCGGAAGCTCAAAGGCTGGGGGCCGATGCTATTATAAATGTTGGGATTGATGTCAGGAGAACGGTTTCTTTTGACGGTAGCAGAAAAGTGACGGTTTTTGATTACACGGCGACCGGGCTGGCAATAAAATATACGGAGGCCACGTTAGCCGCGGTTGGGTATCAGCATTTTCAGGGTATGGTCTCCGGGATGCCGGAGGACAATAGCGGAAAGTCCATCTTACGCTGGTATCATTGGCTCGGTGTGGGCGTGGGTACTTGGTTGATGATAATGATTATAGCGGTAGCGGCTGATTGATTAGTCAGGTTTTTACGCGGGGATGTGTTTTTTTATCCCCGTTTTCTCCCCCAAAAACATGGCATACCACGAATTTTTACATTATATTACTAAAAATGTTTTTTGGTAAGAGGTTGCGAAACATTGAAGATTGACGGAGTATATGTTCCGGGAGAGGGTTATTGCGAAACAGCCCCAAATACCGCAGTAACGAAAGTATTAGTTTTCGCTGGTAAGGGAACCGGCGTTGATTTTCGAGCGGCTCCGCTTCTTTCGGCTAAATATGGCGGCCAGCCCGAAAATTGGCAAAAAGTGCGCGGCGAAGTTATTTTGATAACGGGTGAATGGTATAAGCGCGCGGAGGTGCATTGGGCGTGTGAGCGAACGGTTGGACGTGTCGAATTGAAGTTTAAGAGGTGGATTGATAGAGAGCGGCTAAAATGAAAGTAAAATATATCATAAACGAATTTACCGTTACCGGCCCCAAATACGGGAAGATATATGATGTCATCTCTATTGAACTGGACTGGTACAGGATAATAGACGAATCCGGCGAGGACTATATGTACCCTCCCGGCGCGTTTGAAATAGTTGACCCGTTGCCAGCGCCCCCAGTCCTGACGGACGAAGATATCAAGCAGGGGAAAGGCGGTATGTACGTGGTTTTTGACGAGTACCGCGATATGCTTGAGCGCGGCGAAACCCCGGCGTATCCTGATGATTCGGATGGGTATTGCGAAGTAGCCGAAGAGGTAGGGGCGTATAGATAAGAAAATCCCCGTCTCCCCCACAAAAAAACATGGTATCCCCCCGTTTTTTGTGTTATATTACTATATATAGTGTATAATACGCCCCAGCAAGGCGGTTTGCCCCGCCGCAAAAAAGGAGATGCCGTATGCGCGCCGCTCTGAAAAAAAATGCCATGAAGGCTCTGTTCCTCGCGTCCGCCCTGGCGGCAGGCGTGTTCTCGCAATCTTTGGATACCGCTAAGGTACCGGTCAGAGTGAATGTAGCCGCTACCGTGGAGATACAGCCGCTGGCCGGTTCGGGCGGTGTTGGGGCTTTGCGTTCCCTGACGGCCAATAAGGTGGATACGCTGGTTATCCGCCTCCCCAAAACCACCTCGGTATCGCACAACCGGCAGGCGCGAGCGGGCGTTCCGGCCTTAGTCAGGGGTTCGGCGGGGAAGGTTTCCCTCAATCTGCCGGCGCGAATCTACGGGAACGCGGAAATATCGCTTTATAGCGTGAACGGAAAGAGGGTTCTGCGCGACATGGTGTCCGCTTTGAACGATGTAAATAACATCTCGCGCGCGAATATCGCGGCGGGTGCCTATCTGCTCTCCGTTGCGGGGATAAACGGTAATTCCTTCACGGCCCGCCATACTCACGGCGGTGGGAGTCTGAATATCGGCGTGGCCTTTGGGGATGAGGGCGCCGCGTTACCGCTGAGAAAAGAGGCCAACAGTTTGGCCGGCGGTTGGACATTAACCGCCAGCGCGACGGGCGCGGGGTATGGCGAAATGTCCCCTCGCGATATCAGTCCGGTGAAGGGAAGAAACCCGGAGCAGTATGTAAGGTTGTCGCGCGTGGGCCGGATAAGTTGCGACCGTAGCGGTTTAGAGGTGGCCGTGGATACCTATCTGACGGCGTTTGAGGCCGGTGACCACTCGATAGTGCCTTTGGCCGCGAATGCCAGGTATATTGAGAACGACCATGACGCCAAACAGACATTTTCCGGTGGCAAGATGACCTACGACAGGGCGGTTCCGTTCGGCGACGGTCTTTGGAAAACGCCGCTCAAGCCGGATTTCCACCGCAACCTCATTGATGTGACGGAGTGCGCCGCGTTTACGGAGATTATCGTCGCCGATACGGCTAAGAATAGGAATCCCAAGCAGTATGTTCTCGGCGCCCGCCTCAAAGTGACGGAAGACAAGGTATCCGAAATCAGTCTTGTGGTTACTCAGGCCGGCGACTGGGGATTCAACGCGGCCAATTATCTAAGGTACTCTATGAGAGAAGACTGGTCAGAGTTGCCTGCCGCTCAGCGTAGAACCAGAGAGCAATTGCGCTCCGACGGGTACGCTTATTTTGCGTACTTCACCGACAAGAACGCGCCCGCGCCGTGGGCGACGCCGTGCGCGAGGCTTGAGGGAGGGGCGTACACGGGAGACGGCGGCTGCAACGTAGGGATTCCCGACGGTACGTCCATTACGCCGGTATCGTACCTCGCGGATGTGGACTACGGCATGGTCGTCGTCTTCATGTATTTCGGCGGAGCCGATTCCCACTGGTTTAGGATTCTGCCGGCTGGGTACCGGTACATACATACGCTGACCGCGATGAAGCAGTCGGATTACGTGGCGCCGTGATAGCGGAATGAAAATGAACGGTTTTACAGCCTGTGTTTTCAGCTATGTCAAAGAGGGAAGTTTTCTGTGAAAAGATTAACGTGTGTTCTGCTTACGGCGCTTTTTGCCGCGGTATCCGCCGGTGCGCAAATTAGATATGTGGCCGTTGTTGAAACGGAGATTGATGCGCAATCGGGCGTGTCCGCCGATATGAGCGCGGCGGAGGTAAGGCAGATAACAGCTGAACTTCGCAGAGAGGCCGTCAAAAACCTGCCGCGGGGCAAGTACAATATAATGACCTCGGAAACCGTCTATGCGCAGGGCGGCGCCGTCCTGGAAGAGTGCGCCGACGAAAACTGCGTAATTACCCTCGGAAGCAAAATCGGCGCAGACTACATAGTGCGCGGTATTATAAGCAAATTTAAAATGTGGCTCACGCTGTCCGTCGAAATATACGAAACCGAAAACGGAAACTTGGTAGCCTCATCGGATCCCGTCCGTTCCGAAAACGCGGCGGAACTTTTAATGAAAACCGCCGCTGTTTGCGCGGAGATGTACAGAACCTTCGCGGAGTCGGTCGCAAAGAGCTCTGCACCGAGCGCGCCCGTAACGTACACCATTACCGCCGTCGCCGATCCGGCTTACGGCGGGACAGTGTTTCGAAATCCGAATCAGACAAACTACGCGCCTGGAACGCCTGTCAACCTAATGGCCGCGCCGGCAAGCGGATACAAGTTTACCGGCTGGATGGGCGACACGACCGGCGCGGCAAACCTGCTGACGGTAACGGTGGACGGCGACATGACGCTTACGGCCAATTTTCAGTATTTCCAACAGACATACTCGCTCACGACAAACGTGTATCCGTCGGGCGGCGGTTTTGTTATCGGCAATCCCGGTAAAAATTCCTATACGCCCGGCGAGCGGGTTACCGTAACGGCCACGCCGGAAAACGGTTACGCGTTTATAGGCTGGACAGGCGCGGCGACAGGCAGGAAAAACCGCTTGACCTTTACGATGGACGGGGACAAGTCGGTGACGGCGAATTTTTATCGGAAAGCGGAACCGGAACTGAAACCAGCCTTGCGCAAGAGCCTCCCGTGAAAAAGCGCTATATATTGGCGGCGGCAAGTTTAGACGTATTAGGCGCTGGAATCCTGTTGTACGGCTACGGTAGGGAATTGAGCGTGAAAGACAATATTGACGGGATGTTGTGGACCGCCGCCGAAAAATCGGCGAAACAACGCGACACCGCGTATACCCTGGGCTTGATAATACTGCTTTCAGGCGTATCAATACACATATTTTTCTAATGGGACGGATAACGGAATGGATAATCGGAAGAAAAGAGCGTTGAATAAGCCATATAGACTGTTCTGCCTTTTGACCCTGTTATTATGCGCCTGCACGGAGGTGCCGGAACACTGCGGCGACCGCTATCCGTCTCTTAATCCGTCTACGCAGTTTTGCAGTCAAAACGGCCAACCGGTAAATAAAGGGGGTGAAACCGCCGCCTGTAGGCTGACGATAAGTAGTCACCCAGGTGACTATGCCGGTACGGTTAAGGTTGGCGGCGACGACTACACGGGGCCGGTTAACGTGAACGAAGGGACTGAGGTCAGCATAATTGCTGCCGCGGGGGACGGGTACGCGTTCAAGGGTTGGACAGTGAGCAATGGTTCGGCGCGAATAAATAATGAGGATAGCGCGAACACAACGGTCGTGTTGAGCGGCGATGCCACGATAACCGCCTGTTTCACGGAAAATAATACAACGTCTACATCATTTACGCTGACGGTCAACTATGAGGGCGTTGGTACGGTTAATGTTGATGGTAGCGACTACACGTGGCCGGTTAACGTGAACGAAGGGACTGAGGTCAGCATAATTGCTGCCGCGGGGGACGGGTACGCGTTCACGGGTTGGACAGTGAGCAATGGTTCGGCGCAAATAAATAACACTGGTAAAGCGAGCACAACTGTCTCGTTGAGCGATGATGCCGCAATAACCGCCACGTTCATGGAAATTCCTGCAACGTGCGACGCGGCGAAGAATTTTTGCGGTAATAATGGGATAGTGTATGAAAATCAGTGGCAATGCTCAAACGCTGTGGGCGAAATTCAATATACGGCGGCAGTTGGGATGCCGGCGGGGGCGCGGGTTTCGGGCGCTGTTTGTATGTCGGCTGACGGTGGGTCTTTTTGCCAGTTCGGTGCAAAAGGTTGCTACGAACTGAGCGAAGAATATTCCAGCGGGATAAAGTCTGACGGGAGTCAATGTATCGCGGGGTCATGTACTTGTGCCGAAGTTCTTAAAAGCTGCGAAGTGTACGGCTCGTTTTACAAGGATGTTACCGGCCTTGGAGAGATTAATAACTGGGGGGGAGACGTTACGTGTGCGCAGCAAGGGGGCACGCTGGTGGGAGAGAAAGGCCCCCCCGAAGATTGCGGCGGTTATTGCAAATGGTCGACCGGTTGTGAGGCGATAGTCACCGATCCGACGGGTGCCTACGGCGACCCCGTTGAAACTTGCGCAGAAGCGATATATAATTGCGATGTGAATGGCGAAAGGTATGACAACCCGACTTGCTCCGGCACTCAAGTCGGCGGGGAAGAGTTTTGCGGCAGTTACTGCAAATACGACGGTTCGACAGAGTGCGTGGAGAACAAGTCTAACAATAACGACCCGAACAGCCCAACGGGTGTAACTTCTTGTACGGACGCGATAGCTAATTGCGATAGTTATGGGGCGAGGTATGATAATCCTTCCTGTTCCGGCCCCCCAATCGGCGGCGCCGGTTCCTGCGATTTCTACTGCAAATGGAACACTACGGACGTCTGCGAGGAGATCAAGCCGAGCGGCTCCGGGCAACGTAAATCGCCGCCTGCCCCGGTACCCGCTACTGCCGCCCTCGGCGTCTCCTACGCCGACGGCAAGATAGGCGTTATTTGGAGCGCCGGCGCCGAGATTTCCGGCGGTACCGTTGAGCTTATCAACCGGCAGGGCGTGACGGTGTCGTCCGGTTTGGTCGGCGTAAGCGGCAGTAAAGTTACCGCCGGCCTCGGCGTGGGCGTTGTTCCGGCCGGTATGTATTTTGTGCGTGTAAGCGTGAAAGACGTGAGCGGCAATAAGATTGAACAGTTGTCGCCGGTCAACATTGTGAAGTAATGGCCGGTCAATTAGGCGCGGTATAATCAACGTACCCCCGTTTCGGCGGGGGTACGTTTTTTCAAACTGAGGAAATATTGACCGGCGGTATATCTTAGAATTCCTTATTTATCCTTGTCAAAGCGCTTTCCAATTCCGTTTCGTTTGATACCGCGACTTTGATTCTGTTGTTTATGAGCATGATTACCGCCTCGCCCGGCGACTGTATGGCGGCTGTATTTTCGCGGTATTGGTTTATTTTGAGCCGGTTCGCCTCAATTCGGCGCAGGAAGTTTTCATGGTCTATGCCGATTGGGGCCAGCCACGTAAACCAGTAGGTTGACGCCGGGTCTTCGGCGTAGCGTTTTAGGTATTGGTGATATTGCTTGGGGAATTCTTCGGCTAAGACCAGCCAGCGGAGCGCCTCCTCGGCGCGGTGTTTGTCCATGGCGACGGCGGCTGGGCTTTCGCCGGGGTTGTTCAATATCAGCGGCCTGATGATTACGCGCTTTTCGGCGGCCGGGTCAGACAGTATTGCGTTGATTGCTTTGCCGGCGTCGGATCTCATCGGGTCGGCGTAGAGTGCTATGACGCCCGGTTTTTCCTTTCGCAACGGGAAGAAGTTCTCTTTTATCGCGCTCTTTCTGTATCTAAAACCGTCGCTTTTGCCCTCCGGCGTTTTGTTTTCTTCAAGATTCCCCTTAATTGCCGAAAAGCGGAACGCGCCCTCGGCGCGCTTCTCAAAGTGGATGAACGGCAACGTCTCCGGCGCGTGCTTCGCCATCAGTTTCTTGCCCTCGCCGGAAGAGAACTTTACTATGCGTACCTGCGCCCCAGGCAGTATGTCTTTCATTGTCTCAATGACCTGTTTTTCGGGGCTGCTCATGGCCGAATCGGCTATCAGCGCCGTCAACTTAAAACTGACGTCGTTCCTGAACTCGCAGACCGTGCGGCCTGAATCGCCCTTAACGCACTTTCCGAGCTTGCCAGTTGCGCGGCAGTCGCCGTCGTCGAAGCATACCGGATATTTGCCGCAGAAGGGCGGTTTTGTTTCTGCGGCGCCGCACTCTTCGCGTACGAGCCGCCCGCCGATTATCCGCTTGCCGTAGGCGCTGTTGTTCACGAAAAGGGTCGGCGACGCGTTTATGTTCAGTTGCGTGGAGCGCAGGTAGTGCAGCCGGAGCTCGCTTTGCCCGAAATCCGAAACCCAAAGGCGTATTTTGCCTGTGTCAAGGCCCATTTCCTCAAGCAATTTTGCCGTCGGCGCCTGCGACGCGGCGCGTAAAAACAGAAACTCGCGGTAGCGGAGCGGAAAAAGCGCGTTTACCGCGAGCCACAGTTTTTCATCGAGCATCTCCGGCTCGCCGCGTAACGAGGCTAACCTGTTGCCGTCCGCCGTGCCTATGAACCGCACGTTCCACTCCAGCCGCGGAAACGCACGGATTAGCTCCGCCATATCGCCGACCGCTTTGATTCCGTATGGGCAATACTCATTATGTAAAGGTCGTAGACCCTGTTCCCGCTTTCCGCGTTGGCGGCGGTCTTGGCCGTCATTACCGAGTCGGCGGTTTCCGTCGCGGAAACCGAGGCTTCCGGAAAAAGCAAAAAGAAAAAGACGGCGACGGCAAGAACCTGGGATTTTATATATTTTTTAGTAACCACGCATATAAAGTAATATTTGGGCATTATGTTATCACCTGTTTTTTATAGGATTACAGTTCTTACCCATAAAAAAAGCCCCCGCCAAATTAGCGGGGGCTACCGACTGTTTACCGCATACTGCCATACAAACCTGCCCGTTTCCTACTTCACAACGCTGACCGCCGACTGCGAAACAATCTTCTGACC
>JAITCM010000081.1 GCA_031283085.1 Chitinispirillales bacterium
GAATTGCGCGGCGACAGGCGCTTCGGGGACGACAGGGCGCTCATCGGCGGCTTTGCCAGGCTCGATGCCCAGAAAGTCATGCTCATCGGACACAGCAAGGGCAAAAATATAGAGGAGAACGTCAGGCGCAATTTCGGGATGGCGAAGCCGGAGGGTTACCGGAAAGCGTTGCGTTTGATGCGGCTTGCCGAGAAGTTCAACGTGCCGGTAGTCTCATTAATAGACACTGCCGGCGCCTACCCCGGCCTTGACGCGGAGCAGCGCGGCCAGGCCGAGGCCATCGCGAGGAACCTGACCGAGATGGCGAAATTGGAGGTGCCGGTAGTCGCCACAGTAACCGGCGAGGGCGGCAGCGGCGGCGCGCTGGGCATAGGCGTGGCCGACTCGGTGCTAATGCTCTCAAACGCCGTATACTCGGTAATATCCCCGGAGGGCTGCGCGTCAATACTGTGGCGCGACGCCTCATACTCGGCGCAAGCCGCGGAGAGCCTGAAAATCACGGCGAAGTCGCTCCTATCCTTAGGAGTAATAGACGAAATAGTAAAAGAACCTACAGGCGGCGCCCATAGTAACCACCAAGCCACAGCCAACGCAATAAAATCGGCAGTCCTGAAACACTTAAAAAAGTTGATACCGCTGTCGCCGCAGAAATTGATACAGAGGCGGTTTGAAAAGTTTTCGGAAATGGGAAAGTTTACTAAGGGTTAATCGGTAGCCATATTTAATGACGGGCGGGGGAGTTATTTTTGAGCGTTATGGCATAAATAAATCGGATGCGAAAATCGGGGATAAGACAATGGGTATAAAGCAGGATTTATTCGGATTCCCGGAAGTTAAAGCCGGTGGAAAGAACGTTGTTCGATTAACAGGTATAGACGATGTAATCATAGCGGTTAGTTACAAGTTACAAGGTACACTGCCTTTACACGTTTTCCTTGTAACTATAATCTTGTAACTGCCTTTAACTTTGACTTTAAAAACAAGGACGCACGTAATGGCCATTACCGGAAAGTTAAAGACGGAAGACCTGCTTCACAAAATACCGTTGCGCATAACCGACACGACGCTGCGCGACGCGCATCAGTCGCTTTGGGCGACGCGCATGCGCACCGAAGACATCCTCGGCATCGTTGACGTTGTGGACAACGTCGGCTACTACTCGCTTGAGGCGTGGGGGGGCGCCACCTTCGACGTTTGCCTGCGCTTTCTGCGCGAGAATCCCTGGGAGCGCCTGCGCCTCATAAAGTCCAAGGCTAAGAACACGCCGCTGCAAATGTTGCTGCGCGGGCAAAACCTTGTGGGTTACCGCAACTACGCCGACGATGTCGTGGACAGGTTTGTCGCTCTCGCCTGCAAAAACGGCATCGACATCTTCCGCGTCTTTGACGCGCTGAACGACACCAGGAATTTGGAGGCCGCGATTAAGGCCGTCAAGAAACACGGCGCCCACGCCCAGGGCACGCTGGCCTACACTATATCCCCCGTCCATACCGTTGAAAAGTATGTCCAATACGCGAAGGAACAGCTCGAACTCGGCATTGACTCGCTTTGCGTTAAGGATATGGCCGGCATCCTCTCGCCGATAATGGCGGAGCGCCTGGTATCGGCTCTCGTCAAGGAGCTGGACATCCCGGTTCAGCTGCATTGCCACGCGTCAAGCGGCATGGGCACCGCCGCCTACGTTGAGGGTGTGCGCGCCGGCGCCGGAGCCATTGACTGCGCCATATCGTCTATGGCCGGCACCTCATCACAGCCGCCGGTCGAGACCATGGCGGCCATCTTCTCCGAGACCAATTATTCCGCCGGATTGGACGTGGAGGCGCTTGACAGGGTTGCCAAGTACTTTACCGACCTCGCCCCGCGCCGCAGCGTGGCGCCGCCCTCTGTGGTACCCATAGACCCCGGCATCCTGATACACCAGATACCCGGCGGAATGATTTCAAACTTTCGCTCGCAGCTGCAAATGCAGAAGGCGCTCGACAAACTGCCGCAGGTGCTCCAGGAGGTCAGCCGCGTGCGCGAGGACTTGGGCTACCCGCCGCTGGTTACCCCCACAAGCCAGATAGTAGGTACGCAGGCGGTGATGAACATCTTATCGGGCGAACGCTACAAGATTGTGCCCAACGAGGTGAAAGATTACGTAAAGGGCCTGTACGGAAGGTCTCCGGTGCCGATTGATAAAGGCATGATAAAGAAAATATTGGGGGACGAGAAGCCCATAAACTATCGCCCCGCCGACAAAATCGCGCCAATGCTCCCCAAGGCGACCGACGGCGTGAATCCCGCGCTTATCAACGCCGAGGAAGACATCCTTTCATACGTGCTGTTGCCCGAACCGGCGCTTGAGTACTTCAAGTGGAGGGCGGCGCCCGCCGGCGAGCGTCCGGAGATTCCAGCCGACGCGGAGATAAGAAAGGCTAATGGCGGCATCGGTGATAAAACACAGATATCCGCACAGTCGCAAACGCCGCCGCAGGCGTCGGCACAGGCGTCATCGGTATCAATGTTGACGCCGCAAATACCCATAGACGGCCTTGCCGCCGAGTTAATCGGCAAGATTGGCGGCCTTGTCATAGAGGAGATAGTCTTCCGAAAGGGCGACTCGACAATATCAGTAAAATCCCACGCGGTTTCGCAAGCGCCGGCGGCAAAGCCGTTTATTGATACCCCCGCCGCGTCCGCGGCGGTTCCGCCGCCTCCATCCGCGTATTCGTCGATAACGCAGGCATTGCCGCCGTCAACCGCGCAACCCGCGCCGCCGTCCGCGGCGGAAGAGCCGCCCGCCGCCCGCGGGCAAACGATAAAAGCGCCGTTAGTCGGGACTTTCTACTCTTCTCCCGGCCCCGGAAAATCCGCTTTTGTCAAGGAGGGCGACATCGTGGAGAAGGGGGCGAAAGTGTGCATAGTGGAGGCGATGAAGCTCTTCAACGAAATCTCCGCGCCGGCGCGTTGTAAGATAGTGAAGATGCTGGTGGCCGACGGGACGGCTGTCGACAAGGACCAGGAATTGATTGGGATTGAGGAGATGGGGCATGATATTATTTAGACATAAAATCCTGCCCCCCCTTAGGCCCCATAGTGTTCCTTGTCCCGTCGACATTTTTAAACGACCCGCCCGGATCGCCGGCGTTTATGCAGGGGGAGTATTTTGACAGTTGCCTTGTCTCGCTCCCTATCGTAGTCGCCTCTTTCAGCGTCGGTTTGCGGAATTGCAGGTTCGGTATATGCAGGATTTTCTTATTTTCCACCTTCGTCGAGTCGGTCTGCAACAGTATGTCGATATCTATCGCCCTGGCCTCCGCCTCGGAACCCATAAAAATCGGGTCGGCGACGATGTTGCCGTAGGCGTCGGTGGAGTCCCTGTTCTTGACGCCGCGCGCGAGCTTGCCCAAATCCGGGTCGCAGTCTAAAAAATTCCTGTCTGTGTTGCCGAATACGCAGTTGTACTTGAAGACGATTTTTGACTTGTCGTCGCACCACAGCCCGGCGTTGTTGTTGAACACGATGATGTTGTTGACGATTTGCGGGTTGCTATTCTCTATCTTTATGCCGGCGGTGAAACAGCTTGATATCAGGTTGTTGTAAATCTTAGGCTGTCCTCCGCCGACGCAGTGAATGCCTATATTGGAGTTTTCCAGCGCGTTGTTCCGCAGAAGCGAATTTGAGTTTTTGACGGTTATGGCCGCCGCCGCTCCCGATATCTCCGTGAACGCGATTTCGGTGTACCTGCTGTCGGCCTCGTCTAAGATTATCCCTCGCCATGAGTAGTCGGCCAACGCCGTCCTCTCCGGCGTGATGACGATGGGGTTGCTCCTTCTGCCGACGCAGCTTATGGAGCCGAGAACGCGGATAGAGAACAGGGTGGAGTCGGCTTTGTCGAACGGCTTGGTCAAAAAGCCTGTCTTCGTTCCGCTCTTTATGATGATACGCGTACCCTGGGCGATAACGAGGTTGGCCATCCTCGTTATGAGCAGGTCGCCCTCGACAATGTAAGGCCCGTCCTCCGCCTTCCACCGCGTCTCGCGGTCGATGATTCCGCTCACCGACCGCTCGCCGCAGGCTTGAAAGAACAGTACCGCGGTCACGCAGATTATCAATGACGCCATGATAAAGGAGTTTTTCATTTTTTTGGCCGTCCCTGCTACGGTACTTCCACGCTGTCAAAAATTTTCTGCACTATCTGTTCCGAGGTTATGTTTTCCGCTTCCGCTTCGTAAGTGGTTATCACTCTGTGCCTCAGTATGTCCATCCCCACCGATTTTATGTCTTCCGGGGTAACGTATCCGCGGCCTCGGATGAAGGCGTGGGCTTTGGCGGCTCTGGTAAGGAACAGGGTGGCGCGCGGGGAGGCGCCGTAGGATATTAGGGACTTCATGTCGTTTAAGCCCACCGCCTCCGGCTCTCTGGTGGCGAAGACTATGTTTACGATGTACTCTTCCACCTTGGAGTCCATGTATATCTCGTTGACCAGCTTTCTGGCCGCCAGCAGCTTCTCCACCTTTATTATCGGGCTGACCTCCGGTATCGGCCCGGCCGCCATCCGTTTCAATATCTCCCTCTCCTCGTCGCGTGAGGGGTAGACGACCTTGAGCTTCAGCATGAAGCGGTCAACCTGCGCTTCGGGCAGGGGATAGGTGCCCTCCTGTTCTATGGGGTTCTGCGTGGCTAATACCAGGAAGGGTTCCTCCAGCTTGTAGCACTCGTCGCCGATGGTTACCTGGCACTCCTGCATGGCTTCGAGAAGAGCGCTCTGCACTTTCGCCGGGGCGCGGTTGATTTCGTCGGCAAGGACTATGTTGGAGAAGATGGGGCCTTTCTTAGGCACGAACTCCCCGCTTTTTTGGTTGTAGACCATCGTTCCCACGATGTCCGCCGGCAATAGGTCGGGTGTAAACTGTATCCGCTTGAAGCCTGTGTCCACCGCCCTGGCGAGTGTCGATATGGCCAGCGTCTTGGCCAGTCCCGGCACCCCCTCAAGAAGTATGTGGCCGCGCGTAAGAAGCCCCACAAGGAGCCTGTCGACCATCTTTGACTGCCCCACGATGACCTTGGCCATCTCCGCCTTAAGGAGGGAGACGAAGCTGCTCTCCTCCTTCACCCGTTCGTTCAGTTCGGTGATATCCGTGCTCATGTAACGCCTCCAAAACATTAAAAAGTCGAATTTTTTAAATCAAAATCTCTTGGAATAAAACCCGGCATTGACATATATTACTAAAAAATTAACACTTACCGTTGTGTTATAATATATTTTTATGAGAGCATCAACTTAATAAAATAATTTTTTTCCGGGACAGATGTATTAAAATTTGAAAATAAACGGTCTAACACAATTTTAACATTAGGGAGGCGCATTATGCCTATGGATTTCACCGTTACCGAAATAAGCGGTTTCATGGTAATCAAACCCGTCGGTCGCGTTGACTGGGAGGGGGCGCGGTTTTTAGACAAGGAGGTCCAGCGGTTGATAGACGCCGGGCATATCTTAATTGTGTTCAATTTGGACGAGGTTAACTTTATTTGCAGCGGCGGCATCGGCGCCCTTGTCTACAACCGGAACAAGCTTATGCATTTGGGCGGGGCGGTTTACGTAATCGCCGATAACGAGTACATAGCCTACGTTTTTGAGGCGCTCAAGTTCGACATGATTTTTGAGGGTTATCTGTTCAAGACATTTGAGGAGTTCTCGGTGGCGGTGCTTGGCGGCGACGAGGATGCCGAGAAGCCCAAGGCGTCCAAAAAAGCGGCGGCGAACGGGGGGGCGGCGCCACAAAAAGCGGCGGTAACCAGGGTGGCGGCCAAGAAAGCCGTGCCGTCCAGGGTGGCCAAGAAGGCCAAAAAAAGTTAGCCGGGGTTTTTCGTACCTGACTTTGCGCAGACGAAAAATGGCGGCAGGCATTTGGAATGATGTCGTCCGTAAAGGGCGGCGGAGGCATTGCGATTATGGTAAAAAAATACACCGATTGGCTCGTGAGAAGCCTCATAATCGTCGGTCTGCTCTACGTCGGCAAGCCGGTGCTGATGCCCCTTGTGCTGGCCGTGTTTATATGGTATCTCATCAATATACTCACGGACGTCATAGTCAAGCCGCGTAAGTGGAATCCCATAAAGATGCCGCGCCCGCTCGCGTTTACCGTAGCGCTCTGCATCATCTTCGGCGCGATGACACTCGCCACGTGGATAATTATGACAAATATTACCCACGTGGCGGCGGTGGTGCCCGCATACCAGTACAACCTTGAACAGATGAGCCGGCGCGTCCTCTCCATGATACCGTGGGCCGAACCGCTCACTATCAAGAAACTGCTGGTCGACGTCGACTTCAGCTCCATGGCCCGCGTCGCCGTCCGTCAAGTCACAGACGCTTTCGGCAAGGGCGCTTTCGTCATAATATACCTAATATTCCTGTTCATGGAGCAGCAGAGCTTCGGGAAGAAATTTTTGGCGCTTACGCCAAAGTCCGATAACCGCGAGGAGGTGATGGCCATCATCGCCCGCATAAACTCCGACATACGCGCGTACATCGGCATCAAGACTCTCGCGAGCCTTGTCACGGCGGCGGCCGGCTACGTGGTCTTCGCGAGCGTAGGGCTCAATTTCGCCAGCTTTTGGACATTCCTGCTCTTTGTGTTTAACTACGTACCCATCATAGGCTCAATAGTGGCGACCGCCCTGCCGGCGCTATTCGCCCTTATGCAATACGAGAGCCTGGGCCCGTTCTTCGTGGTGCTTATCGGCATAATAATCATACAGCAAACCGTAGGCAGCATCATCGAACCCAGATTCTTGGGCGACAAGCTCAACCTGAGCCCGCTGGTAATCCTGCTCTCCTTAGCCACGTGGAACCTGATTTGGGGCATCCCCGGAATGCTGATGTGCGTGCCGCTCACCGCCATCGTCGTAATCATCTTTTCCTACTTCCCGCAGACCAGGCCCATAGCCGTGGTGCTGTCGCGGAACGGGAACATTATAGGCGTGAGGGCAATGGAGAAGGCGCAGAAGGAACAAAGCCAAAGCGACGGCCGATGTCAAGATAATTAGGGCGGTTTCGACCACGCAACCGCCAACGTTCACAAATCACCAAAAATAATAAATAAGGAGGATATTACCATGAAACCAAGCCAAAAGTTTTTCATCTGCAAACACTGCGGAAACATGACAGGCGCGGTCGTCAATAGCGGCGCTCCTGTCTCATGTTGCGGTGAAAACATGAAGGAACTCGTGCCCAATACGGTAGACGCCAGCAAGGAGAAACACCTCCCGGTCGTTACCGTGTCGGGCGGCGGCATAAGCGTAGCCGTAGGCAGCGCGGCCCATCCCATGGAAGAGGCGCACCACATTGATTTCATCTACGTGGAAACCGAACGCGGCGGACAGCGCAAAGCGCTGAAAACGGGCGAAAAGCCGTCGTTGGAGTTCTCCTTCGCGGATGATAAGCCCATCGCCGTTTACGCGTACTGCAACCTCCACGGGCTGTGGAGGACGGAGGTCTGAAAGGCGGGTTTCGACGAAAAAGCCGTCCGGCGCGACGAAGCGGTGAAAGACATTCGGAAAGAGGCGGGCGCCGCTTTCCGTTTTACTTCCGAATCGGCCTGACGTTCACGCCGTTTTCCGCCAAATACTCTTTTAGTTCCATGACCGGATAATTTCTCTCCATTCTGGGCGAGTAGAGCATGGAGCTTATAATGGCCGCCTGCGTCTCCGTTTCGGTGAAGACCGTTTTCAGGTGCTCCGGCTTTCCGGCTCCGCCGGAGGCTATCAGGGGGAGCGATACGGCTGACTGCGCCAGCTTCATTAGTTCAATGTCGTAGCCGCCCAGCGTGCCGTCGTTGTCTATGCTGTTTAGGCAGACTTCGCCGGCGCCTAAGCCCTGCCCGCGCTTTATCCACTCGACCGCGTCCATGCCTGTCGCCGTCCGCGCCCCGTCGATGTAGACCTCGTAGCCGCTCGGCATCCCCTCCGTCCTCTTTACCTGTGTGGAGAGCACGACGCACTGCGACCCGAAAGCCCTGGCGCCGTCGGCTATGATTTGCGGGTTCCGTACGGCCATGGAATCGACGCTCACCTTCTCCGCGCCGGCTTTGAGCGCCTCGTACATATCGTCCAGGTTTTTTAGCCCCCCGCCGACGGTGAACGGGATGAAGACGCGGCCCGCGACCTCCTTCACCGTATCGATGTCGATGCGGCGCCTTTCGGCGCTTGCCGTTATGTCGTAGAAGATGAGTTCGTCTATCTGCTCCTCGTACATGGTACCGGCGAGCTCTCCGGCTGGCGCCACGCGGATATTGTCCTGGAAGCGCACCGCCTTTGTAACCATGCCGTCGACGATGTCGAAACACGCTATCAGCCGTTTTGTCAGCATATATCGGTCGATTCTCAAGTGTTTATATTGAACCGCGTAATACCATGAATCAATATAATAAATCGCGGCTTAAAAATCAAAATCTTTAAAGGGCATCTCTAAAAAAGGTACATAGTTCTGGATTGCTTCGCTTCGCTCGCAATGACCGTCATAGTTCTGGATTGCTTCGCAACGCTTGCAATGACCGCCATTGCCTTGCGGCGAGATAAACAGGTTGCGAGGCGCAAAGCGCCGAAGCAACGTGTGTATATCGGCGAAGCCAATCCAGATTTTTAGAGGTTCCCTAAAATCAAAGCCCAGTTTATTCTTTCTGCGGGATGGCAGTGAATTTTTAATTTTTCATTATTAGTATTGACTTTGAGAGTCACATATAATATCTTATTGATATATGGTAACATTACATTACACAAATAATTAAGAGGGGGGCTTTTTATGAGTTCAGTTACGGTTTTTCTATACGCCGCGGCTTCTGTTTTCGCGTTAATTATTTTGATTTGGGTTTTATCCAAGCGCCGGATTGTGGCGCCTAATGTCGTGCATATCGTGCAGCAGGGCAAAAGGACTATCTCTTACGGTTCCGGCAAACCGGCCGGCAATGTCTATTACAGATGGCCCAGCTGGTTGCCCATCATAGGCATAACCGTCCGCGAGCTGCCGGTGTCCAACTTCGATTTGGATTTGACGGAGTACGACGCTTACGATAAGGACAGGCTGCCGTTCAAGGTGGACATCAAGGCGTTCTTCTCTATATCGGATACCAACATCGCCGCCGCCAAAGTGGAGTCTTTTGAGGAGTTGAAGGTTCATTTATCGGGCATAGTGCAGGGCGCGGTCCGCTCGATACTCGCAAAATCCGATTTGGAAACCATAATGAGCGAGCGCTCCCAGTACGGCCAGGCGTTCACGAGTTCGGTTATAGAAAACCTTATGCAGTGGGGTGTTCAATGCACCAAAAACATAGAACTTATGGACGTGAGGGACGCGTCCGGCTCGCGGGTCATAGAAAACATCATGGCAAAAAAGAAATCGGATATTGAGAAAGATTCCCGCATAGTGGTGGCGGAAAACAATCAAAAGGCTTCACAGGCGGAAATTGAGGCGAATCAGATAATTGAAGTCCGTCAGGCCGACGCGTTCCAAAAAGTGGGCGAGAAAAAAGCCGAGTCGGAAAAAAATGTGGGCATTGCCCAGGAGAAATCCAAACAGGAGGTGCAGGAAGAGGCAAAACTTACGAAGACAAAAGAGATGGCCGTGTTTGAGGTGACCACAGTCCGCAAAGCCGAAATAGAAAAGAAGGCGGTGATAGTCCACGCCGAAGCGGAGAAGGAGGCGGCGATAGTCCGCGCCGAAGCGGAGAAGGAGTCCACTATCGTCAAGTCCGAAGGACAGCGCCAGAGCGTGATAGTCATATCGGAGGGTGAGAAAACATCCGCCGACAACATCGCGTCCGCAACCAAAGCCAAGGGTTTCGCCAACGCCGAGGTTATCCAGAAAACCAAAACGGCGGAAGCCGACGGTATCAAAGCGACCAGTTTGGCGACAGCCGAAGGAGAAAAGGCGATGCAGCTGGCGTCCGTGACCGCCCAAAAAGAGCTGGCGGCGGCCATCGGCGAAAACCAGGGCTACCAGCAATACCTGATAACAATCAGGCAGGTGGAAGCGCAGCAGGCGATAGGGGTCGAACAGGCTAAAAATATCGGGCACGCGGACATAAAAATCATATCCAACGCCGGAACCATAGAGGAGGGGATAAGCGGGGCGACAAAGCTGTTTTCCTCCAAACTCGGTCAAAACATAGCCGCGACTCTTGAGGGTTTGGCGCAAACTGACCTGGGCCGTGCCGCGCTGGATAAGATTCTGTCGAAAGACACGAAAGCCTAATGGAAGATATGGGGGCGGATAAGGTGCGGGTAAGGCAAGAAAGCAAAGGGGCGAGCGGCGGTTATTTTGTCCTCCGCCCCGAATTCAGTCTCCGCTTTTTAGATTGAGAAATCCGTTCAGCAGCGCGAGGCCGGCCTCGCCGCTTTTTTCCGCGTGAAACTGGGTGGCGTAGATGTTGTCTTTGCGTACGGCCGCGGTGAACGCGCCGTCGTAGTCCGCCGTCCCCCATATAATGGACTCGTCTTTCGGTTTTGCGTGGTACGAGTTGACGAAGTAAAAATAGTCTTCCTGTGTATTGACGGGCGTTTGCCGTGTGAATTTCACCTGATTCCATCCCATTTGGGGGACTCTGACCTTTGTTCCGTCGAACTTTACGACGCGGCCGCCGAGCCAGCCGAGGCAGTCTGCGCCGTCCTCGTCGCTGTGGTCGAAGAGCACCTGCAACCCCACGCATATACCGAGGAAGAGCGTTTTTCCGCGCAGGACGGCCTCTTCGAGGGCGGGTATCATACCCATTTCGCGCAGGGATTGCATGGTCGCCCCGGCGCTGCCCACGCCCGGCAGTATGATGTGCGTCGCGCCGCTTATGTCCCGCGGGGCGCGGGCAAAAGCCGCCTCGCGTTTGAGGCGGGATACGGCGTGCATCACGCTTGGGGCGTTTCCGGCTTTGTAGTCGATTACGGCTATTTTGTTCATAGTTTTTTTATAGATTAATTAGTGAAATGATTGAATTATCAATAGACTAATTAAAGATATATCCGCGCATTGGAAAAAATCAAATAATTAAAACATTATACCTCCCCATAAGTTCCGCCGCAATCTCCGCCTCGCTCATATTGTCGGCGAATTTGTACAGTTTCATAACGGCCCTGTCAAGGGTCTGATGCGCTTTTCGCAACGCGGGCGGCATGGCCAGCGGGTCGTATAAGTCGGCGAGAGAACTGCCGGGGAATTTTGCCCTCGCGTCTAAAACGGCTTGCGCTAATTGTTGGTTCAACTCCCGAAGTCGTTGAAAAGGTATATTTTATATAGTATCACTACCGTCCCATAGAAAAGACGCTGTTGTGAATAGCGTTGAAAAAAAAGTTGATATCGCGGAAAGCCCCGTCAGGGGCGACACGCCGGCGGTTTTACCGCCGAGCCATTAACCGGC
>JAITCM010000103.1 GCA_031283085.1 Chitinispirillales bacterium
ACAAATCAGCAATAGAGACGCCCTATTAGCGGTGTCAAAACGCTGATAATTAGCCATAAAAACCGTATCCAACAAGGATGCCATATTTGGTTCTTCCCACCATAATGTCGGAAGCGCCACAAATTTTTATATTTTTTATACCTTTTTTGGACGGCATATAGTATAATATAGTAATATAATGCTATGAAAAAGTGCCGGCCTGGAAAAAAGGCGGCGCGTTTTTTGTGTTTTTTGGGGTTGAGCGGCGATTTTTACCGAAATTTTGAAATTATAATGACGGGAGCGGGGATTATGAAAGAAATTATTGGGGTTGAGACGAAACGGACCTGGGTTTCAGGGGTGAGGCGGGCGGCGGCCGTCGGGTGCCTGATGGTGCTTGGCGGGTGGACGGGGGCGATAGCACAGTTTACGTCCACCAGCAATGGGTATACCGTTACCCACACAGCAAGTAGCGGACTTACGCAGTGGCAAGAAGACGGCCCTAGAACAGGGTGGACTGTGCAAAACTTAAATCAAAGGGAAGGTGTTTATCCCAAGGACCAAACAACCGGAAACGGATTCCTCACATTAAAAAATAGTATTCACGAATGTTCCCCGAACGGCGATTATACCGTTACTTTCGGTATGGCAAGAGATAATGAGCGTTGGAATTTAGGAAGCGCCGCCATTGTGTTCAGATACACAAGTGCATCGGCGTTTTACGCTGTGCGCGTCCATTGGACGGGAGATAATAATAATACCCACAAAGTCATTTTGGCAAAAAATGTGCTAAACGGACAAGATATAACAACCGATGAAATACTCGTAGGCACTTTTACGGAGGGAGCCGGCACACAAATAAAACTGACAATAAAATTGCGCGGCGATACGGTAACCGTTTACAAAAACGATAAGGCGGAGGGCACACCGTTAAACAGTACCCCGATTATAGTTACCGGTAATCCCAATGGTCAGGTAGGTTACGCACAAGGGAATCAGTACCAATACGGCGCCGTGTTCTACAGTTCCTCATGGACAAGTGCCTCCCCCCCCGCCCTCGGCGGCAACTACCTGACCTGGGACACCAGCCCGACCAGCGGCTTCCAGCCCGGCAGCGGCAATTGGACAACCGATAATTACTGGACCACGAACGGCACCGCCCTGACCGCATGGGCGGCAGGCCGAAGCGCCCACTTCAGGGGAAGCGACGGAACGTACGCCGTTACCCTTTCGGCCGCCGCAAGCGTCGATACAATACGGTTTGACGCCTCCGGCTACACCGTTAGCGGTACGGGCACGCTTACCGTGGTCGGCGGCGGCCGTGTGATTGCGGACGCCGGCAAGACCGCCACCATAGACGCAGCTCTCGCCGGCGCCGCCGGTTTGCGCAAGCAGGGCGCGGGTACGCTTATATTGGGCGGGAGAAATAATTACACGGGCGGAACCACTGTGGACGACGGCGTTCTTGTGGCCTCCCGCGATACCTCTTTGGGGGCGGCAAGCGGCGCGGTATCGGTCGCCGCCGGCAAAGTATTGGAATTTAGAAACGCCAGGATTCCGAACGCGATAACTTTGGCGAACGGCAGTAAATTGCGTGTGGCCGGATCAGGCCCCAGCTTCATTTACGGAAGCGTCACGCTTACCGGAACCGATACCGTTCAGGCTAACGCGCAGCTTGTTATCGACGGCGTGGCAAGCGGAACCGGTAATTTAGTCAAGATCGGTACCACAAAATTGACGGTTAACGGCGACAATACGCACTCGGCGACGAGGACAATCTACGTCAAAAACGATACATTGCAGGTTGGAAGCGGCGCTGCCGGCTCGCTTTTCGGCAGCGTTGATGTGGCCGCCGGCGCGGCCGTCGCGTTCAACAGAACCGGCGAGGTAACGCAGAACGGCATATCCGGCGCCGGGGGGCTTGTCAATAACGGCACGGGAACGCTCAAACTTTCCGGCACAAACAACAGCCACTCCGGAACCGTTACGATCAACGCGGGCGCGATTGAGGTGGCGGCTGAGGCAAGCATAGGCCCGGCCACCGTAACCACCGCGTCGGGCGGCAGGCTGCGATTGAATACGACGGGCACGGCAAATTTAACAAAAACAATCACCGGCGGGGGCGCGCTGGAAAAAACTGGAACCGGCACGCTCAACTTGACGGGAACCACCGCCATGACCTTCGGGCAGTTGTACGTGTCCGGCGGCACTCTTAACCAGGACAGGGCGTTAACGGTGGATTCGATAGCGGTGTCGAGCGGCGCCACGTTAGCCGTCGCCGACAAAACAGGCAAAGACGGTAAAAATCTCGTGGTCAACAGCGGCACTTTGAACCTGACCGACGGCGCCGCCGCCGACACTATCCGCAGCAACGTTATCTTGAACGGCGCCGGCAAGATTGAACATCTCGGCTCGGCGCAAATTCCGATAAAAGGCTCTCTGACGATGAGCGCCGCGTCAACGATTGAATTGAGCCTGTCGGCCTCCAAGACCACCGCTCCCACAATAAGCGTCGGCGGCGCCGCCGCGTTTACCGGTACGCTCAATCTCAAGAAAACGGGCGGAGCGGCTCTTACAGACAGCGATATCGGTACATATCAAATCGTTAAGGTAACCGGAGCGGTCAACGGCACGTTTACGAAAGTCACCGTTGACGGCGACGAACATCCGAACGGATACTCTATCAACCTGCTGACCGTAGGCACCGATAAAATCGTTAAGGTTAGTATCGAGAAGACGGTCGACAGCGAAGTAACAAACAACAACCTGCGGGTGACCGGCGTGACTTTTGTTGAAGCGAACGCGTCGGGCAGCGTGGTTGATGTGGCCATAAGCGGATTTGACGGTTTACGTTCCAATTTAACCGGCAATCCTCACGTGGAGGGCGCGTATGTATGGTACAAGCAGGGCACAGGGGCGGCGTTGAACGACACTGTCGGGGGCGGGAGAATCGCCATACCATTGAGCCCTTTTCCCACCGGTAATACCCAAACGGTCAAAATAACGATACCGGCGGCTAAGGTGGTTGATACGCTGTACTACTTCAGCGCCAGTGTCGACTGGAATGTCAGTAATTCCATAACCCGTAAGGATCCGAATCCGTCGGGGAGCAGCGCCCCGTCCACTTATTTGTCGGACTCTAAGAAAAGCGTGCTGGCTAACGGTTTAGGGATAACGGTGAATGTTCGTGAAAACACCGCCGCGCACGTGATATTCGACCTTACAGTTACCGGTCAGAACGCTGCCGAACTCACTCCGGCGCCCTACAAACCGAGCGTCGACTCCGTGGCGGTGTGGTTCAAGAGAAACGGGGAGGCGCCGAGGTTTTTGAACAACGGCAACACCATATCCAAATCTACCGTAGGCGGCGCGGACAAAATCGCGGACACCGTCCTGGTCTTCTCGCTTTCACGTTTGAGGGCGGACGGCACATTCAGCTTTCAGGCAAGCCCGGTGATAACAGAGGCCGACATCGCCCATTTCGCCGTTGCGCCGCGCTGGAAGGGGGCCGCCTTTGACTCCCTCGCCAGACCGCTGAAACTCGCAACTCCCCAAAGCATACCTAATCCCAACAGGGAGTTGCCGAATAATCCGGTCGTGCTGACACATACCCAAAACGACACACGGGCGCCGAAAATAACGGTAACGGTGGGTGTGTCGCCGGGGGAAGAGTTTAATAATATCGCAAGAGACGTGGGCGTGAATTTGTCATTAGACCAAACCATGACCCCCATTATCAATGCCGGCAATAACACGTTCACAAAGGCCGAGATTATCGCCGGAACGACGTTTGAAGTAACCGACAACAATTTTGTCGGCGAAGAGCGCCTCGTGTACTATAAGATAACCGTATCCGACGATGCCGGCATAGGCGTCGAAAGATCAGGTTCGTTCACCGTCGGGCGCGTCAAACCGATTGCCCCGACAGGTATCACGTTCACGCCGCTCGGCGGAGGGAACGCGCAATTGACCTGGAACAGAGTCGATACCGCCGCCAACAAAATCGGCAATATCGGCACGGGAAGAATTTACGTTTACTACGGCAACGGCGGTCAACACTCCACGGACGGCTCCCCCCAAAACACCGTAAGCGCGTCGACTACGGAAGTCATATTGTCGGGGTTGGAGCCGGAAACGGAGTATTGGTTTGCCGTTGTGCTGGAAGATATTATTCCCAACGCCCCGCAGCCGAGCTGGAACCTGAAATCCGATCCGGCGGTAATCAGGGAAAACTCCGGGCCGGCACACGTGGCGCTCAACATCGTAAAAATCGATACCGTGCGTTTTGTGGAGAGCAACTCCAGCTTTTCCGTGGCTTACAGCCTCATAGAAGGTAAAAACGGGCAGCAACTGAATTACGATGTGACATTCGATCAGGCCGGCACGGTCGTTGTGAAGAGCGAGAGAAATTTGGAGATGACGGGAGTGTCCGGTATAGGAGACCAAAGCATACTCAGCATATCTCTCGGTTCGGATCTGATGTTTGATACCACGTACTGGATTCATTTGTACACAACCGAAAACGGCGTTCCTGGGGCGGGCAAGTCGGCTAAAACCGTTAAGGTCGGCCCGTTCACACACCAAAACATTTGGGTAGTGCCTGGCAACTCCAAATCCGCAAACAACAATAATTTCAAGTTTGACGCGGGCAGGTGGTCGAGTGTGAGTGACTCCCTCGAAATAAAAATCGAGTCGTCACAAACGCCCCCCGAAAACGACATTCGGAACGCCGGGTTCATACCCGTCGGCGACTACGGTTACACATACAGTATGGTGAGGACCGAAGACCTGTATCTGCCGCTTGTCGCCCCGAAAATAAGCATACGGGCGGACGTACCCGACGGGTACTCGACGGATAAAGTAATGCTCTACCGTTGGAACGGCAATTATTGGGAGGTTGCGTTCGATACAAAGTACGAAGGCGGTTACTTCACCGGCACCGCGATTGACAGCGTCTACAAGGACGTCAACAAGACCTATCGCCTGATGATTAACACCGTGAAGCCTACCGTGAGCAACATCCCCGGCCAAAACGGCCAAGACGTGGTGGACATGGACGGACAAATCAACCGAGCGAGTTTTACCGTGTCGACCCTGATGGGCAACGTCGGCAACTTCCGGGTAAATTTGTTAACCGGTCCGGCGAAAGACTCGACGGTACTCGATTCGGCCAGGATTAGTTACGATATTGAGAAGGGTATAACGCGGAATTTCACCTTTTCGATAGGGCCCGAAGTCGTCGAAAACTCGGTGAACTTCGGGGTTCTCGCGTTCATAATAGTGAATAACGGCAGCGGTGACACGGCTATTAATATCTCCTACAGGGTTAAATCGAACCGCTACGGAGGATTCACGGCGCCCGCCCCGCTCAAGGACAATAAAAAGTGGTTCCCCTTCGCCGCGCAGGTTGAACTTGTGAACGATTCGATTAAGACTCCGCTGGAAAAGACTTTATACAAGGGGGAAGACAGGATTGGCGTTCACGACACGCTATACCGGCTCTTCCGCTATAACAAGACCGAGGCGGACAGAGTCGGCAACGCAAGCGGATGGATAGAATACTCTCCGAATAATAACGACGGCCTGTTCGCGATGAAACCGGCGCGCCTGATGTGGTTCAAGACCTCGGTACCGGGGGCAATCTTCGACTTCGGCGCGGCGACGAGCATATCGCTCAGGGACGTCTTTGAAATCACGCTGCCGCCTAATCAGTGGACCGACCTTGTGTTGCCATTCCGCTTCGATGTGTGCTTAGGCGACGTCAAAGACGCCATGGCGGACGAGTGGAGCAACCTTGAGTTTTACAGGTGGGAGGGCGGCAACCCTAAGTTTTTGGCCAAAGTGCTGAACTCGCCTACGGCGGATTACGATTCGGTGCAACTCAAAGGCAATGCCGAACCGTTCACGGTCTTCAACAAAAATACCTCCAGATCAGTCACTCTGCGCATACCGCCGATTCCGGCGCGTTTGTCGAGCCACTACAAGGCGGTCAACGGGAGAAGGGCGGGTACCCTTGCCAAAACAACCGCCGGAGCGCAATATGGGACGGGCGGAACATGGCACTACACGCTGCACACCACCGCCGACGGTTATGAAGTTTCAGACGTGTTCGTGGGTTACTACGCGACAGAGTGGGCGTTTGCCGTACCGCCGAGCTTCGGCGACGAGTCCGTGGTACTGGTAGGCGACGACGGCGCCGAGATGGGCCACCACTTCGGCCCGTCAATAGCAGGCGGCCGCACCTACAAGCTCCGCTTCTACAACGACGGCAGGCAGAGGACAGCGTTCAAATTCTCCGCTACGCCGAGCGCCAATATCCCGTTCGGCGCACGGGTGACATTCGTGAGAGCTTCCACAGGGGAGATATTGGGCGGCGGGAGCAACAGCAACTCCGAGTATGGCATAACCGTTGCCGGTATGTCGCACGAGGACGTGTTCATGATAGTAGGCAACAGCGGCTACCGCGCCAAAGCGGCCTCGGTCAACGCCGGCGCGAAGTTTACGGTAGGCAGAATCAACGTAAATATGTCGGCGAGGAGCGCGCTCATCAGCTACTACATTCCTGAGTCCGGCATCAACCAGGTGGAGGTGTCCATCTACGACATCAAGGGCAGACAGGTATGGAGGACCTCCCAAACGGCCAAAGCCGCCGCCTGGAACACTGTAGAGTGGCGCAGCAGGGGCTCAAGATGGGGCACGGCGTCGACGGGGCTGTACATCGTGCGGATAAAAGCGATGGGGGCGGGCGGGAGACCGGTGGGCGCGGCTACTAAGAGGATAATGTTCTCCAGGTAGTTAGATGAACGTCAAAAATGCCCGAACCGGGATTTATGGCTCTTCGCTATTTTAAGGGGGTTTGGGCAACGTCTTCCCAAACTGTCATGAAACGGGGTGACGTATGAGTGATTTATTCCTAAACGGAGCGGCATGGTTTAGGGCGGATTTTCATCTGCACACAAACGCGGATAACACGTTCACATACTCAAACGCAAAAAACGATTATTGCAATGATTATGTTAACGCGTTAATTAAAGCAAATATTAATGTCGGTATAATAACCAACCATAATAAATTCAAGCGTGATGAATTCGACGCGTTGCGTAAAAATGCCATAAAACACGACATATTTTTGTTGCCTGGAGTGGAATTATCCGTAAATGACGGAACGAGCGGTATTCACACGCTTGTTGTTTTTTCAGATGAATGGATTGAGGGCGGGGACGACTATATAAATCAATTCTTGAATGTGGCATTTCAGGGTAAAACGCCGGCACATTACGAGAATGAAGATGGCCGAACCACCATGAATTTAATTGACACGATAAAAAAACTTGAAGAATATAAGAAAGACTTCTTTCTGATATTCGCTCATGTTGAACAATCAAGGGGACTATGGAAGGAACTAAGCGGCGGAAGATTGCAGGAATTAGGAAATGACGAACTATTTAAGCGTCGAACACTCGGTTTTCAGAAAGTTCGCACACATGACAAACCCGGTGAAAAATGCCGTGTTCAAGTAATGAAATGGTTAGGCGGTTGGTATCCCGCCGAGGTTGAAGGGAGTGACCCGAAAGAAATCGGTGAAATTGGCGGAAGAGAGCGGTGCTTTCTTAAACTTGGAACGTTTAGCTTTGAAGCGGTTAAGTTTGCGCTACGCTCCCATAAGGAACGCCTGCGCACAAATGACACTTCAAAATACAATCACTCACATATCAAGCAAATTAGTTTTGAGGGCGGAATACTAAACGGGCAAACAATCCGCTTTTCGCCCGAACTCAATACCTTTATCGGCATTCGCGGCAGCGGAAAGTCTTCCGTTTTTGAAGCGCTTCGATATGTCTTAGGTATCCCGATTGACGGAAATGACGGCGACCATCGCTATAAGAGAGAGTTAGTGGAACGTACACTCGGTAGCGGGGGAAAGGTCATTATTGACGCAACAGACCGTCACGGTCAACCATATCAAATACAGCGTATATTGAAAGAATTCGCCAATGTCTTCATTGACGGTAAATTGCAACCCGGCGTCTCTATTCGTGAAACTGTTTTAAGTAATCCATTATTCTTTGGCCAAAAGGAACTCGCCGTTGCCGGCAACGACTCGGAAATGGTTTTGATTGAGAAATTACTGGGAACAAGCCACGACGATATTCGCCGTAAGATTGCGGAGCAAAAAACAAAAGTCACGGATATAATCGGCAGATTGTCCAAGACCAAAAATGTTGAAGAACTTATCAGAGAACAGGCCGGTGCCAAATCAGATGCCGAACATCGCCTCGAATTCTATAAAAAACATAATTTGGAAGAAAAGTTGCAAAAACGTCTCGGTTTTGACAAGGACATTCGCAAAACGGAAGAAGGTGTGGCATTAATTGAATCTTTTGCGGTCAATATTAGGAACTTATTGGCAAATCACGAGGATGAACTACGAAATTTTCCAGGTTATTCGTCAACAGAGAACGTCGATTTCTTTAAGAACTTTGACTGTGTTTTTTCTCTATCGGTGCAGAGCGTATCCGCTATTAAGACAGAATTGGAAAAGACCGAAGCTGTTTTGACGAGATTGAAAGAAGAACGCCAAAAACTCATCGCGACGAGGACTGACTTGAGGGATGAGTTTGCCGCTATTGAACGACTGTCGGCGGAAGAACTAAAAACATCAAACGGGCAAAATATCAGTACCGACGAGTTTCTTGCGGCGAAAAAGAAATCAGCCGCCGCGGAAACCGCACTGGCAGCGCTCACAAAAAGCCACAATCAAAAAAATGCTTTGCTGGAGGAACTCTATAAGGAATTGCAAACGTTAAATGAGCTTTATCGCGAGGAATTTAAAGTAATCAAATCCAGGCTTGATGGCATTTCAAGCAGAAACGCGGCGTTGAAATTTACTGTAGAATTCAAAGAAGATAAAGATGCTTTTTTGGATTTTTTCCAAAGTATTCTCAAGGGAAGCGGCATACGCAAAACAACACTTCAGGATATTGTAAATAAATATCAGGATTTTGTCGGGATTTACCTGGATTTCAATAACGCTAAAAAGCTGTTCGGCGGCAATCCTGAGAATTTAGCCGCGCAATTTGAGCAAAGTCTTGAAGACTTGCTGTTATTTCAGACACCGAATAAATATACTGTCACTTATCACGGCAAGGAACTTGCGTACCATTCTTTAGGGCAAAGGGCATCGGCTATGATTTTGTTTGTACTTGGTCAAAGAGAGAATGACGTTATTATCATTGACCAGCCGGAGGACGACCTTGACAATCAAACAATCTACGAAGACGTTATCAAATTGGTTCGGGAGCTAAAACCAACCGTGCAATTCATCTTTGCGACGCACAATCCGAATATTCCGGTACTCGGTGACGCCGAGCAGGTACACGTTTGTTCGTTTGACGGTGAAAAGATAAGTATTCAGAGCGGTGGTATCGACGACCCGAACCAACAAAAAATGATTGTACGCATTATGGAAGGCGGTCAAGAAGCGTTTGAACGCAGGAAGGAGATTTACCAAGTATGGAAGACATAGAAATCTTAGCGCTTATTGAATTGGGAGAAGACAGTACCCGCCAGTTTAAGCAGAACGTAACCAACATTGATTCCTTAGCCGCAGATATGACGGCTTTCAGTAACGGCGCCGGCGGCAAACTGCTTATTGGCGTTCGCGACGACGGTTCAATAGCCGGTCTCTCCGGAGACGATATACGCCGACTAAACCCGCTCATCTCCAACGCGGCAAGCCAACATATACAGCCCGTCATCAATCCCACAACGAAAAACATAAAGATCGCCGACACCTTAGTTATGCTCGTCGATATCCCCGCCGGTATCAACAAGCCCTATCAAGACAAAAATGGCGTATTCTGGGTTAAGAACGGCTCCGACAAACGCAAAGCGACTTCACGTGAAGAGATACAGCGCCTGTTTCAAAAGTCCAACCTCATACACGCTGACGAAATTTCTGTTCCCGGTCTCACTGTCTCCGATATGGATTTTGACTATTTTAGGGAATTCTTTCAAAGACGGTTCGGAGAATCGTTAGACAGCCAAAATCAGCCGCTACCGCGCATTTTGGAAAATATGAACTTGCTTAAGGACGGCGCCTTGACCATTGGCAGCGCCGTACTTTTTGCCAAAACACCACAATTCAAACTACCTGCCTTTATTGTTAAAGCCGGAGCGTTTGACGCTACCGATATAAGCACGAACCAATACAACGACAGTCGCGACATTATCGGAAAAACAGCGGATGTTTTCAGACAAACCGTCAATTTTGTCATCTCTAACCTCCACCACATTCAAGGCGACCATGATATAAACAGTGTGGGAATACCGGAAATCCCGGCGGAACCCATAGAAGAGCTTGTCTCCAACGCGCTTATCCACCGTGATTATTTTATATCAGCGCCTGTGCGGGTATTTGTCTTTCGAGATAGAGTAGAAATAATCAGCCCCGGACATCTGCCGAATAATCTAACCGTCGAAAATATCAAGTCCGGGAATTCCAACGCCAGAAACCCGACAATAGCGTCATTCGCAAACCATCTCCTGCCATATCGCGGCTACGGCTCCGGCATCATAAGAGCCTTGTCCAAATACCCACATATTGATTTTTGGGACGACAGGGAAGGGAACCTGTTTAAGGTAACATTGAGACGAGGCGTGTAATGTCGATACCAGCGAAAACGCGGCGAAGTGAAGCGGTATCACTTTCTTAGACAGTTCGGGATGTATATTAGACTGTTTAAAAAACCGGAACAACTCACTAATAACTCAATAATCCCGGTTCTTTTTACTGCAGTATCGGTACCGAAGCCGGCGACGACAATTGTTGCGACGGGGAGAGCTGCGGTTCATCTTCCACGCCGTCCGTCACGCCGGCGAAGGCCATCTTGTAAAACAGGTATTTGGGGTCGGTTACCCTGTAGTTTTTGTTTGCGAAGTTTATGTCGTGGCGGGACAGGCTCATTATGCCGTACATTACGTGTACGTGCGGGCCGCTCGTCCTTCCGGTCATTCCTATCGTTCCTATCGGCATACCTTTTTTGACGGCGTCTCCATCTTTCACTAAACGATTTTCGAGGTGCGAGAAGGATATTACCTCGTCTCCGAACATTACGGCCACAGTCCTGCCGCCGGCAGGCTCCGTTTTAAGCACGGCGATGCCGTCAACCGGGCTTAGCACCTCGCTGCCGTAAGCGGCGGCCACATCGATTGCGTAATGCGGCTGCCCGCCGCCGGTTCCACGCTCGCACCAGTCGCCGGTCACGTAAGGGTACGGGTCGTTGACCATATCCATGAAGAATTTGTATGCCGGCGCGAGCGCCTTCTCCTGTTTATTCGTTATGGATATGGGCGGGTAGAAAGTGAGCCTGGTACCCTCCGGGATTCTGCTGTGGTCGACAATCTTGGGTTCGTCCGGCATACGCGTCATATTGTACGCGTCTATCGTCTCGGTCAAATACTGGGATATCTCCTTATGCGACGGCACCACCGCTCTGAATACGCTTATGGCGTACTTTGCCATACGGGTTGCGTTGTCGCCCTTAACGAAAGTATGGACGACAGCGGCTGTCCCGGCGCGTTCCATAATATGCTGCGGCGCGACCGGGCGCGGCGCGGCGGCATCGGGAATCGCGGGGTTGAGGGCGACTATCGCAATCAACACAACCGCGGCGGCGGCCTTGAACGCCAAGACCACCTTCTCCTCCAGCGCCGACGCGGATATGTTTTCCCTGTTTATGCCGTTGAGCACCTGTTGGACATTTCGGGCCAGCAGGTCAAACGCCCAGGCGGCGGCAGGGTCGCCGCCGTGCTCGTGAACGCTCTTTCCGGCATCCTGCGCGTCCCGTATCGCCGCGGACGCCGGTATCTCCAAGTCAAACATAATCGACTGCGGCAGAAGAGCCAACCCGCTGTCGTTGTGCACGGCGACCTGCTCGCAGAGCGAGTTGAGGAAACTGCGGTTTAGGTTTATGGTACGCGCCTTCCCACCGGCGCAATCGTCTCCGTCGCGCTCAACCTCGTTTTTCACTATGCGCAAACGCACGTGCGAGTTGTGCGAAATCAGACTCTTTATGTGGGTAAGGTACTCCTTAAAGCTATTGGTCGAGAGGGCGTCGAGGGTAACCGGGATAAGGTTCAGGTCGCTGTTGACATACAGGAATCGAGTAAGCCTGTTCCAAACGGACGGGGTATCAATCACGATATACTTGTAGCGCTGTTTGACGATGCCCAAGTTGTGCAAAAAATTGCCGTACTGGTAGCCCGCCGGCGAATTAAACAGCCCGGAACCGGCCGGTACCACGTGCAACATCGGCGTCACCCGCACAATGGCGTCGTTCACCGCCCCGCCGCCAAACACCTTGCTGATAGCCATATCCTCCAGTTTGGCAAGGAACCCGACGATATCAAATGTTTCCAAGTACGCGGACAGGGGCGCCCCCGATTCAAAGCGACGTTTGAAGAGGTCCCAAGAGGTGTGTTTGTGAGCGGCGGCGGAACCGATACCGAGGGCGACGCCGGCACTGCCCTGCATATCCAAATCAATGAGCAGGGTCGGTCCGTGCAAACTTAGGGAGGCGGCAAGGTTTGAGGCAAGGGTAGACTTGCCAACGCCGCCCTTAATGTTGGCGACATGGACAATACCACCCCTGCCGGCTTCCCAAAAACCCGAAGGAGTCTCCAACTCTTGTGCCATCCGCCCACCCCCGCAGGGTTTAGGTTGCGTCAACTGCCGCTTCTACGTCGGACGGAGCCGCAAATACGCGGTCGCCCTCGTGGGGATGCCTCCCGGCAATACCGGGCGTATACTTCTCGTCAACATTGTAGAACACCGCCGGCACGGACGCAAGCCGCGAACCGGCACCAAAATACTCGTATATGCAACGCCCTTTCTTCCACGTCTCGGCGTTGATGTAGACCGCGTCGAAATCCGGCGCGCACAACGCGTTCATGAAATCGTTCGACGCGGCACAGACCGTGGCGCTGAACTTTTTCTTTGAGAGCGCCTCCTTGATAGGCGCCGCGCGATGGCGGCCGTCATCCAAAACAAGAACCTTCCTCATGCCTTTACCCTTTCATAATTATTTGCGTTTTTAATATATACGACCGATTATGTATAAATATTGTAAGGTATAAAACCAATCGGTTCAGGGCGCGAAAAATCGCGCCCCTGCGAATATCGCAGTATTAGTGTCATACAAAACCCAACTATTTTCCGGCATTGACCGATGCCAGCAGATTCTCAGCTTTTTGGTGGTACTGCGTGGCCAGCGTGTCGGCAATAAGGTCTTTGCAGTAGCGGCTTGCCGCGTTTGCGTTGTCTTTGTTCAGAAGCGCCAGCTTCCACCGTATGGCGGAGCGGCGGTGGGCGGCGGCCTTGTCTCGCAATGCCCTTTCGAGATACCTAATCGCCGACACTACGTCACCTTTCTCTTCGCAGGCGGCGGCGAGACCCTCCAGGGCCTGCCCCTTGACGAACCCGCTCTCAGCGCCGCTCGCGGCCGTTTCGAACCACGTTATCGCCTGGTCGATATTGTTCTGCTGCAGGTAGATGCTCCCCGCCATGAAAGCGCTCATCGTACCCTGGGGCGTACCCTTGTACTTACCCGCCGCTTGGGTGAAAGACTCAAGCGCCCTGTCGAATTGGTCGGTATTGTAATCTAAGATTCCGACACCGAACAGCTCCTGCGCTTTCCGAATCTGCGACTCCCGCAAGCCGTTGTACACGAAGATACCGCCCACCGCGACCACAACGGCGACAAGAAAGACCGCGATTACCCCGCCATTCTTAGAAATGAAAGCCCTAACCCTTACCACACCATCGACGAGCGGGTCAGCCCCCTCAGGTATACCGCCCCTTTTTTGATTGATGTTCAAAGCCAAAACCCTCCCAAACAGACTGTTTTTGTGTAATTTCGCACGACCGTGAAAAATATCCGCAAAAAGCATTGCGCAACCCTCTGCGAATAGAATATATTAATAAAATAGTAAATGTCGCGGTTAAAAATCAAGCAAATAATTATGGATATTATTATGGACGAAAAAACAAACGACTCCATGCGGCAACTTCCGGAACAGGATTTGCTCTCGCAAAACGAGATGCTCAAGTCCCAACTCTTCAACTCGGCGCTCTTAAACGAGCTTGTGAAGGTTCTGCACTCCCGCACAGACCTTGACGGGATAGTAAAGACCGTGCTGCTGTCATTTCAGGACCTCGTTGATTTCGACCGCGCCATACTCTTCAAGGTAAACGCCGAAGAATTCCGCCTTGAACCGACGAACTGGGTGGGGGTGGATGACGCCGACACCCAAAAGCTCTCGGTGCCGTTAGGCTTCGACGGCGGGGATATCACCGACGCTATCTTCCTCAACAAACACATCTTCGTGTATGAACCCGACCCGACGTACGATGTATTCAGCCGCGAGCTGCAGGCACGCTCCTACATCGTGGCGCCGCTTTTGAGGAAGCCTACCCGCAAATGCTACGAAATCAGGGGATGCGAGAATAAGTCGTGCCGGTGCTACGGCAGCGTCAACCCATACTGCTGGAGCGCCGCGCACAGTTGCGGTGGCGACCAAAACGTCTCCGAAGACGACAAACGCCGCTTCTGCGTCGCCTGCCCGGCTTTCAGCGCAAAGGGGGTATTTTGGCTCGACCGCAAAAACAGCGAAGCGCCCATAACCAGCGACAACATCACCTTCCTCACAAACATCATAACGTTAGCCGGCCTCGTCTTCGACAACTTCAGCATGATGAACGCGCTCGACGAGGCTAACCACGGCCTGACTAACGCCAACGAAAAACTGCGCACGGTCAACTACGAATTGGAGATTGCCCAGGCGAATATCCGCACGGACCTCGAACACGCCCGTTCCATCCAACAAAAACTTCTGCCACAGGACAAGATGACATCCGACAGATACTACAACACAGGCTCATGCTACCTTGCGGCAAACTCCGTGGGGGGCGACTACTACGACCTCTTCAACATCTCGGACGACGCATACGGCGTAATCGTCGCCGACGTCTCCGGACACGGCGTGGCCTCCGCGCTCATCATGTCCATGTTCAAAGTCCTCCTGAAAATCTACTCGCGAAAAGAGACCTCGCCGCAAAAAACTCTGGAACAGATAAACGAACTGTTCATCTCCGAAGTAGCCACGGAACACTTCGTCACCGTCTTCTACGCGATTGTAAACGTGACAAAGCAGAAGATACGCTACTCGTCGGCCGGACACTGCCCCATCCTCTACCTGCATAAGCCGACCGGCAACTGCGTCACGCTTAAGACCGACGGACTCTTCCTGGGCGTCTTCCCCGATATGTTCATGCGGGAAAAAGAGGCGGACTACATCTCCGGGGAGCACCGGATGGTACTCTACACCGACGGCCTGACGGAGGCGGTCAACGCAAAGAACGAGATGTACGGAATGGAACGCCTGAAGAGCATAGCAACGCACACGCTGACCCTAAGCCCCGGCAACGCCGTCCAGGCTATTTTGGAACATCAAAAGAAATTTTGCGAAAAACAACAACAGGAAGACGATATTACGCTATTGGTTATTGATTTTAAATAATCAGAACCCCACCCTAACCGACACATTGACCACATGGAACAAATCCAGCGTGTTGTATTCATACGACACGTCAAGCGCCGTCTCCTTGCCCCACTTCGCCCCCGTGTCGAACTTGAAACCGGCGCCGCAGGTTATTTTCCACCACTCCGAATCGTCGTCGAGTATCTCCCTTTGCAAACCGGCGCGCAACGCCAGCATCCTGAAAAACTCGTACTCCACGCCGCCTGCCATAACCCAAGGTTGGTCGGCGTAGAGTGGAATCTGGCCGTCGGCGGTCAGAAACGCGTTGTAACCGGCCGAGTAACTTCCTCCCATCTGCAACGTGGGCGGGTTCGCCTCCGTGTACTGTACGCCCGTGGCCCTGTTCTTCCACTTATTAATCGTCGGGACATCGCGTAAGAGGAGGCCGTACCTGATGTTCGACGATAACTCCCACATGAAACCAAGGTCCAACCCCATACCGTAGGATTGGCCGTAGGGCGAGTCCGGCGACAACTTGTTGACCGTGTTGCCCGCAATCTTGACGGCGGCGCCAATCGCGAACGGGCCCAGCAGGTAATCCTGGTTGAACTTGTAACCGGCGGCGGTCACGAAGTACGCCTCCGTCATCGCGCCGTCGCGGTCAGTCGTGAGGAGTATGGCCTGGCCGAAGCCGAGGTCACGCAGCGCCCTGTCGACGTAGGAGACGGCCATGATGTCCAAACCTAAGCGATACTGGTAACCGACCACAGCCTCCCTGCCGGCGACCCAGGGCATGCCGGCCGGGTTGTAAAGGACGCCGTAGGCATCGTCCGACACCGCCGTGTAGGCGTTTGCGAGCGCCGCCGGACGGGCAAACACCGGTATCTGGTTAGCCGCCGCCCCAATGCCGGAGAGCTTCTCTCTCCCGTAGGCGCCGCCGACAGTCTCCACATTGTCGCCGCGGTTACCGCCGGCCCCGTAGTTCACCATTGTGTAAAAAGTACCCGCGCCCATAACCGACACCGACGCCCAAAGAAACTCCGAAAGATTGTTCACCGGCGGCCCAAAGTACGCGCCCACCCTGTCCAACTCCCTGTTGTCGCCGTGTATGCGGTCAATCGCGGCAAAGAGCACCTCTTGAGCCGGAACGCCCAAGGCCCCTTCCAAACTCACGCTCGCTATGGGCTTTCCGCTCACAACGTTGAGCAACACAAGGCGCACGGCGCAACGCGACCCGGTTATGTCGAACGTACCGGATATCATCCTGCGGACACCCAACGCCTTGCCGATTCCAATAACGCACCGCGGGTCGCGGCAACTGCCCTTACCCAAACGCGTGCCGGCAATAGCGTCGTCTATATCGCCCGGACGGTAGATATCGTAAAGGCCCAGCTCATCGAGCCTCTCAAGCATAAGGGCGGTCATATCAAACGCCTCTTTGTCGTGCCCGGTAGCCGACTCAAGCGTCAGAACCCCAAGCTTGACCCTCTGTTGACCGGCCCCCGAACCGACAGACTCCGCCGCCGCTTTCAGGGGTACGGGCACCGTTACCTCAGGTTCCTCGCCCTCCGGCTCCGGCACCATAACGGCTTGTTCGGGCTCCGCGACCGAATCTTCCTCCGACACCTCCGCCCCGGGCAACCGCGCCGACTGCGCGTCGCCGTGAACAGCCGGTTCCGACTGTTGCGCCGAATCCCAACCCGGCTCCGCCGCCGATTGCCCCGGGGCCGGCGAAGCCAAAAAGACGCACAACAGCAACACTGCCTTTAGCATAAACGATACAGGTCTCACCTGAGCCTCCGCATAAAGTCAAATTCATCTCTTTCCCAAAAACCTAATTGCCTCATTACTCCGAATCCTCGACATATTTATCCCGCCGTAAGGCAACATCAAATGTCACATCCATCACCGTCATATAAAATCCGACGATTGCTATTTCATCAGCACCAGCGGCTTCACAACACGCTTCTGCTTGCCCTCTATGTCCGTCAGTATCACCATTACATAGTATCTGCCGTTCCTGCACATCGGCCTGGACCTGTTACTGTTGTAATAGTCCTCCGACCACATCATCTCGCTTACGGCGCCGCCGCTGCCGCTTGTTCTGCCGTTCCACCAAAAACGGTTCTCACCGGTCTGAGCGCCCAGCTTCTCCACCCCCCAAACCATCTTGCCGGCCGCGTTGTGGATACGCACCTTCACGCTTTTCACGAAAGGTTCCGGCGCCTGTATGTTGACCTTTATGCAAGTACCGGCCGTATCCCTGTTATGCGGGTACTCTTTCTTAGGCACAATGTAGGGCGAAAAAGGGTGCGGTGAAACGGACATGGAAAGCGATGTCTTGCTCGTTTTGAGCACCAGCGCGTAGCGCGCCGAGACGTAGAGCGCGGACGCCTTCGATACCTGCCCTAAAAACGCGGACGCCTTTAACACCTTCCGCGCCACGGACGCTTTCCTGCTCTTAGCCATAGACAACGACTGTTCCTCCGCGGAGACAGGCGACAGCACCGTTGAGACAACACCGCCAACCATACGCGTCGAGTCTGTAGGAATCCACCGCAAACTGTCGGAAAACCACTTCCCCACCCTGAACTCATAATCGCCGCCGCCAGCGTCCCTCAAATGCCGTGGAATGTCGAACTCCAACATGACATTGCCGCTTATAGCGCCCGTGTCCCTGACCGTCACATCGAAAGCAACCGTGTCGGCCATCGTATAGTTCTCCGTACCCTTATGGATATAGTTCTTCAACTGCGGGACAGTGACCTCAAGAACCGCGTCCCTGTTCACCGTGCCGGCGTCGATGATAACACGCATACCTTTCAACGTATTCGCCGTTTGTCTAACGTTCCTCCTAAGCAAATACTTGACGCGCTGTCCGGGAACCTCCGCCCCCGATTCCTTATACTCCAACCTGCGACCGCCCACGACAGCGACAATCCCCGCCATCCCGACAAATCCGGGATTCGGCTTAAACAACCCGTCGCCGTCAATCGTTCCGGCGCTGTCACTGCCGGTATTGGGGTAAACATTCCACTCCTGCGGCAATACCGTAACAGGCGTCCCGCTCGTGTCAAACGCCTCGACGCGAAAACCGGCCGTCTCGGTATTCAATATCGGCCCCGCGTCTCCCCTGCGCAATATACTTATCGACTTGAGCGCCTTTCCGGTAACCCTGACAGGAAACTCAACGACGGTATCCCGACGCGCCGCCCCGAACTTGGGCCTGTAGCCGTTCGACGGCGTGAGCGTCGCCTGTAAAATCAGATTCTGCGCGCCGCCGCTCGGGGGCGGGGTAACGTACGAAAACGTCATCCCGGTACCTCGCGCGGTGTCCCCCGACACGCCCCAATCAACTCTCCACACCTTCCACGACACCGTACCAACGTTTATCGGGCGTCCCTCTCTGTCAACAACAGGCACAAACTGGTCGCTGTAGAACGCCCTGAAATTAAACACCGTACCGTACGACGAGGCCATTACGAGCGTGTCCCCGCCCGTAACCCCCGGCTCGACGACCACGCGGCTGATTATCCTGTCATTAGGCCTGACGTAGGTGCTGTACAACTGATTGCTCGACCCGTAGATATCGCCGGAATCCGTGTATACACGGAAATAGTAGTATAAGTTGCAGCCGTCGCGGGCAGGCTTAATTTTGAACTCTCTTACCGCGTTTGTACCGACATTCGTCTCCGAAACGTTTTCAAAACCGACGCTTCCCTCGCTCCTGTAAAAAAGCTCTATTTTGTTCGCGTTACCGACCGCGTTGTCAGGCCATTTAATCGTGACAAAACCGGCGCCCGTATCGGCGACGCTCCTCGCCGTATGCTCAAACGGAAGCGTCAACGCATGCGTCCCCGAAGAAAGGGGCACGGTGAACTTATGGTACGACAACTCCAGGTATTGCGGATGGGCGTCGTCGGGAACAACCCTAACCGCGTATTCCCCCGCGCCCGCGTTGCCAAGCTCGGCTACAACCCCCGGAGCGTTATTGACAAAAGGAAGCGTCTTATTCAGCGGCCTGATTACTTTAATCGCCCCGCCCCCGGTATAACCCTCTACGCTAAAACTAACCGTATTGCCTCCGTCCCCCCGCATCTGAAAATCGTATGACTCGCGGTTTGGATTAAGTTCTCCGCTGTCTATGGTTATCGGGTATTTATTATCCGAGAAGTATCCGTCGGCGCCGGCCACGACCATAACGTTTCCGTCGGGGATGTTCCTTATCTCGTAAAGCCCCCCCGCGCTCCTGCCCGACGCAATGACCTGCCCATTGCCGGCGTTGTAGACAATCACATCAACATCAACCTGCGTGCCTTCCGGCACCACGCTAACGCGCCCCTTTATGGTAGCCAGGGCGTATACGGTATCGGTATACGCTTTGGATAAATCGCCCCCCACTCCGTCCGCGGTGTTAAACGGACGCGCAACGCCGGCGGCAAATCCCGCGGCCGACACCGTCACTCTATAGCTTCTATCCATGGGCAAACTTACGGAGAACTTTCCGAAAACGGCATCGCTCGTGACGGTAAACGTGTCCGGTTTCGCAATGTCAACAAATGTAACGCGCGCCGAGGCAATCGGAGCGACGACATAATTGTTTAAGCCCGCAACCCAGCTCTTACCGATAATGGCGCCGCTAACGAGCACCGCCCCTTCCCTGACGGTAATATCCTGCGTCGCCGCCCCGACGACCGTGACGCTCCGGCTGAACATGGCGAAACCCGGCTTCTCCGCCGTAATCGTGTACGTGCCGGCATTGAGATAGAAAGCGTACGCGCCGTTTTGCGGCGTGGACGCCAACTCGTCCAAGAGGACACCCTCGCGCAAAACGCGCACACGCGCCCCCATAACCGGCTGGCCGTTTGAGTTCCTGACCACACCGGACAGGGCAAACGGGCTTCTCGCCAAATAGATGCCGCCGATATCCAGGTTGTCGCCCAACCTCAATGTCTCCCTTTTCCGGGAAGATGTCTGGAAACCCGACTTTTCCGCGGTTACAGTCCAGTTAGCCGCCCTGCAGGAAAACGTAAAGGCGCCGCGGCCGTCGGTTACCGCCGAGAGCGTGTCGCCCAATTCGGAGACGGCCGTGACCCTGGCCGCGCTTACGGCCGAGCTGTCCGCCGCCGCGAGCACCCGACCGTAAAGGACGGCCTCCGGGCGCGACATGGGTATATCCACGGCGGTTCTGCCATTGCCCGATACGGTGACGGTCGTTGAGTACGAAAAATAACCCTCTTTCACGGCGGTTATACGGTAGGTGCCGGCCGCGAAAGCCCTCTCCTGCAGACCTCCGCTGCCCGTGTGGAAGAGGAGCGGCGCCATGGTGGGCCCGTTTAGCACCTCCAATTTCAACTCCACGTAGCCGACCGCCAGCGTCATGTCGCCTATCCTCTCCCGCGTCGCAATGCTTATGACCCCCTCGTCTCTCCTGCTATAACCGAATGTGGAAGCGGAGACGGTGTCGGAGGAGTCGGTGAAAGCCGCGCCGCGGCTGTCGAGCGCGTATACGCGCCACTTGTACAAACCGCCGGTCAACGTACCGGCCGCGCCTAACGTTACGTTCAGTTCGTTCGTTTGGTCGCCGCGCGGCACGGTGGCCTCCCAAGCCAGCAGGCCCATCTTGAAATTGCCCATACCTTCCATGCCAAAAGTCTCGGCGGTACCCTCCCTCAGGATGTTCACTAAGTACGACGCCGCGCGCGTGTCGAGGTTAGTCCACCGAAACGCTATCTGCTCATTATCTCTAAACACATTATTCGGCGGCCTCGGAGACACGACTCTCGGAGCTCTGACCGTATTTTGCGCGTCTCCGCCTATCTTGAACCGGCCGCCCACCCCGTCCGGCATATTCACAACGTCCCACGAGGTAAACTCGGGGCGGTTGCCGTAGTTGTTCAGCACCATCCAGGAGTAGGTCGTACCCAACGCAAGCGGCGGCGGCGCGGATGTAACCGTATTCGACGGGTCGGGCGCCCCGTAAGTTATTTGCGTGTTCTGAGTTATGGCCTGCCAGATGATGTTCACGTCCGAATTTAGCTTGTTGCTCGAATTGACAAACGGTTTATCGGAGAGCACTATATGGTAATACGGCACCCCCGGAACCGGATTCCACCTGAAAACGGGCGCGAGCTCCGTCACCGTCTTCACAAGCTCGCCGCCGACTATATTGGCTTTGGGGGATTCGATAGAGGGCGGGTCCTCGCTTCTTACCATCAGGCGCAAGTAATCCGAGTACAGCGTATCGCTGCCGGCCACGGATGCCACGATGACATAGTAAACCCCCGGCCCCATCCGGCCGCCCTGGCGGTTTGGGACAAAGCTTATGACCTTACCGCGAGTATTTCGAGAAAAATCAGCGGACACGTTTGAGTCTATAGCGGAAGCAAGCCTCGTATACCTCGCCAGATTCCCGCCGGCAGGGACGGTGGAGTAGTACACCCAGCCTGACCGCGGGTCATCCACAAGCAATTGCGCCCCCGCCTCCTCGGAAAGCTGCACCCACTTTACACGAACGACGCTGTCCCGCGCCCTGACACCCGCGGAGGAGGAGTCGGGCACAATCTTCAAACTCTGCTTCTGCGCCGCCGCGGCAAACGCAAAGCACGCGAGAACCGACAGGACAGCGGCTTCAATTTTCCTTAACATCTTTTATACTAATCCTTTCAAAAGTAATAATTGACCCCGCTCCGTACAGCCGGCAACGGCAGTATATCGGCCTCTACGCGCAGCTGCAACTTGGTGCCGAGATTGAAACCGCCGTTGAGTATCGGCAACAGCATGACCACATCCCCTGCGCGCAGGCTCTTCAGCGAACTGTTGTCGCGGAGCACGCGCTTGTCGTTGTTGCGTATGTCAAACCCGGCCACGCCCGCGCTCGCAAAAAACGACGGGTACGTAGCGCTCAGCACCAAGATGTGGTCAACGAGTATGCCCACATCGACCTTAGTGCTCTTAAAATCAGAGTGGGAAGTTTCGGAACCGCCCAACGAATCCACTTTCCTTAAAATGTCCATCTCCATGGCAACCTCGCCGAATATCTTCGTGTAGGAGACGTTGAGCCTTTGCGGGATGATGTCGAACGAGAGCGTGTGTCCCTGCGGCATTTTCCACCGTAAGGAAGGTATTTCGTACTCAATGCGGTCTACCCCTTTTATGCTTGCGCTGTCGATGGTCAGTTCGCCGGTTTCTATAATAGAGTCGAGAATTTGCGGCATTACGAAGCCGCCGCCGGCGGAACCGGCCGCCTTGACGCTGAGTCCGAAGCGCGAATTAAGCGCGAACCTCTTCCACTTGACGCCCACCGACGGCGACCATCCCTCGGCCTTAAAACGCCCCTGCGCGAACCCGTTGAACTTCTCCGAAGAGAAATTGACGAACTCCGTGTCTATCGGCACTCCAACGCCGTTACCCATCTCTATGCCCTTGACGTTGAAATTCACGTGCCCCAGCAGGTCAATATCCGCTTTCAGGCGAATATCCGCGGAAAACAGGTGGCGGTGCATATTGATAGCAAAAATCAGGTCGTCGCTACGCCCCACACGGTACGCGTACCCAAAGGTCATTGTCTCCCAGCCCACGCTGAAGGAGAAAGGCAGCCTCAGCGCCCCTTTCAGAGCGACAAAACCGATAGTGTCGGCAACGGCGGCGGTGGAATCCGGTTTATAAGATATGGGCCGCGTCTCTTTTATTATAGACGAGCCGCCGAGAGCGGTGTTGAAGTTCATGTAGAAGTTCTGCGTGTAGGCAAAAGTCCCGACGCCGGCGAGCATCGGCACGTCCACCCGCACCGAGTAGTTGGTATTTTGCTCCGTGCCGGCTGTGGGCTTGAACCTCTCCCCTTTTTTGAATATTTTGCCGTTACTGAAGATGTCGTTCATCGTACTGTCGCCAAGGAAGTCGCCCAAACCGGCGGAATAACCCAGCGGCAGATTGAACCCTAAGTACCCGACCGGATACTGGAATGAAACGCCTGTCATGGGACGCAGCAAATCGTAGTTGAAGCCCATCGCCAGGCGCGCGTCGAACGACGGCACCCACACGTGAAACGGGGTATCAAAAGACTCCCAAAAGTTGACGAGGGGGTCGTCGTCCGCCGCGGAAGACCGCCCTACCGCAAACACCGCAACAAGCGCCGCGGTCAAAATGCCGATTCGTCTCATTATCAATTCCTCACCCAACCCCTTATTTGAACGACCGCCCACCCGAATTTTATATTCGGATTGGGAAAAATATTTATTGCGCAACAGCATATCAATAATTTTGTTATTTCTTTCAAAGCTCCCTGTTCTCAATTCTCTCCCTCAGCTCGCCGGAGTACCTGAATACGGCGACTTTGCGCCTTTCCAGCGGCACTACCTCGCCCGTCCGCGGATTTCGGGCGGGGCGCGCCTTGCGCTCTTTCACCGAGAAGGTGCCGAACCCGCGGAACTCAATCGTCCGCCCGCGCTCAAGCTCCTCCGAGATTGCCTCCAAAAACTCCTCCACCACAATCTTTATCTCCGATTGCGTGAGCCCGGTCCCGCGGGCTACGGCCGCGACCAAATCATGCTTGGTTGTATTCATAGCGCTCCCCTTTATATCCATAACCCATAATTAATATATAGATTGCAACGTTTCGCCCGCAATAACCGTCATTGCGAGGCGCGAAGCAACGAAGCAATCCAGAGGGACAAATGCAATATTAAATTGTGGGAGGTATAATCGCCCATTAAATTAATACCCCCGCCATACCCGCGATAAATATACTATATTTCCACCATGCGGGTAACAACTGCCATCATTATTATTTTCCTGATAAGCGTATGCGCCGGCTGCGCCGGCCGCTCCGGCGCCTCTTTCGACGGCGCCGGCGGCCATGAAACCCCCGCGTACGCGAATCGCGAGGCGCCGCCCCCCCCCGTTCCGTCCACCTTAAATATCCCGGTGGAAATCAAAACCGCCATTATTGAAAATTTGGTGCAAAACCTGCTCGGCGAAACGTTCCACAAGAGCGACACCACGATACTCGGCGGCTTCACAAACATAAAAATATCCGCCCGCAGAAACGGCCCGGTAAAAATCACCGCGCGCGGCGACGAACTCGCCTGCAGCCTGCCGGTGATGGTAACCGTACGCCTGTCAACGACCATCTCCGCAATGGGGCTGACTCACACCGAACACCAGGACATCGAGGCCGGCATCGCCCTGAACCTGCGCTCCAGGGTATCCCTCAAAAACAACTGGCGCCCGCTCACAACCACCAGCGCCGCCGGCTACAGGTGGACAACCGAACCGGTACTGAAAGCCCGCTTCATCACCGTCCCCATAAAACCCATCGCCAACTACTTCGCCGATAAACTGATGGAAATCATCTGCCCGATTATCGACCAGGCCCTGGCAAAATCCGATGTCATAAGAACATCCGTCATAACCCCGCTATGGGAGCAACTCTATACCCCGATAAGCTTCACCGTCCCGGAAACGCAGGAAACCGTCTGGATGCGCTTCAATCCGACCGGTCTGTACCTCTCGAACCTGAACGGGCACGGCGCGTCCATATCGGCCTTCGTCGGTATTCGCGCCGTAACCGAAGCGGCAATGGGCGACATACCCAAAAAGCGCGTCCCGGCGCCGCTGCCCGACTTCACCGAACCGCCGAAAGGCGGCGACTCCGCGTTTGTCATAAACCTGTACGCCGAGGTGCCATACACCAACGCCACCGCGCTGTGCAAAGAGAGGTTCAACGGAAAAACTTTCGCCTCAGGCATACACAAGGTAACGGTCAACGACATCGAGGTGACGGGCGCAACCGCCAACGGCCTGCTGCTGATTAAAATGAACCTTTCCGGCTCCATAAAAGGAATCGTACAGGTAACCGGGCGGGTGACCTACAACAGCGGCGATAAAACACTCTCGCTCTCCGATTTCAATTTGGATATGGCGACCTCCGGCCAATACCAAAAGGCAAAGAACCGGCTGCTGAAGGGCATCATCATCAACAAGATGAAGCCGCTGATAAAGTTCCCGCTGTCCGCAATACTCGACGCCGATATGTTGACAAAAACGCTGTTGACCGATTACCCGATACAAAAAAAGGTAGTGCTGAACGGCAGAATAGAGACGCTGACACTGCGGGGCGTTGAAACGACGGAGACCGCCCTGAGAGCGACGGTGCTGGCGTCGGGAACGGCGAAGATAACGGTGACCGGCAAGTAAGGGAGACGCGCCCCGCCGACGGGGCGCGGGCGGCAGACCGCCGCCCCCATAATAACGCTATCGCCCCGCCTGTCACGGCAAACAGCTTCAATAGCCATTCTTTTGACATCAATGTTACCTCACGCCCACGGCCACCGACACCTTATACATCCCCCCCACCCGCTACTCCCTGCCCGTTAATATCGCCAGCGGGGAGAACGCGCGCTTGCCCGCGACCGCGCCCTGCCTCGACTTTACGGCGCCGTAGCCCATCCGTTCGTCATAGCTCGCCGGCAGCCATACATCCCCGGCCCCCAACCCACCGCCCCAAAGCGTAAGGCGGGCAGGCGCCCCCGCGCCGGCTGTGACGCCGTAGCCTAACTCAAACCTGTTTAACACGATAGCCTCGCAATCGGCGTCCCTGTTGCCGCAATCGTACGCCACATTCAGCAAAAAGAGGCTTGAACCGCTTGTATACCACATCCCGTCGCGGAAGCTGCCGGGATAGCGTTCGCCATCCTTGTTGAAGTAGACCGCGTCAAAATCGATGACCTCATTCGCGCCGTTCTGCAAGTACCACATTAAATCACGATGCGCGGCCGACGTATACAGCTCGCGGTCGTTAGCGTGAACCGTACCGAGAGTATTTCTAAAAACGGCAAGGTCAATACGCCTGTTTTCGCGTACGTTGCACCTGGAATTTTGACTGCCGTTGTCATAACAGGCCGTCGTAGTAAAAATATCCCCGTAGAACTCGTACCGCATGGTATCGCTCCATACCGCCGAGGTAACATAGAACTCACGAGACCCGCGCGCCGCGCCCCAATCAGCGGTTCCCTCATAAAGCCCCTCTATCCAGAAGTTTCCAACTTTTCGGAACACCCCCTCCGACAACTCGCCGGAAGAGTTCAGGGTTATATACCCTTTTTTATTGGCGCCGTCATAGACCAGCCAGTCGCCCACAAGATCGCCGTCCACCGGCGGTAGACCCGTCCATACCGGGTTATCGTCTCTGCCGCCGCCGCACCCCAATGCCAGCCAGCACACCGCCAGCGCGAACGCCGCCGCTTTTACCGCTTTCAAAAAAACGCCTCTGATTAACATTTTATGCCCTTTCTTTCTTAATCATTATATGTTATACCGCCGTTTCGACGGTTTTGAAATTGCCGCCCCGCCTCTACCTGCCCACGCCGATTACCGCCGAAACACGCCTCTTCTTTCCGTCCTTAGCCGTGAACGCGCCCGTTACAGCATAACTCCCGTCGGCGACGGCGCGCCCCCTGACATCGGTCAAATCCCACTCGCCGACCTTGCGCCTGCCGGCCGCGTCAGCCGGCTCGCCGCTCACGCCGACCCTCTTCACCAAATTGCCCGAAGCGTCATAGACGGAGAGCGCCCCGCTCTTTATGCCGGCGCCGTCCCAAAAGAAACCGACGCCGCCGGAAAACCTGACCGCGGGATTCGACCCCGCCGTGAAATTACCGGACGCCTCACCCGCAGCCTCCGCCGCAAAATAGTTCCCGTCCGGCACCACGCCTATAGACTTTTCAACCGCGTAAGCCATTTGACGACCGTTGACCGTGATATTGCACACCGCCTTGAAACGGTAGGTACCGACATCGACTAACCGCCCTTTCCTGTCGCAGCCATCCCACCTCCAACTTATGGCATCCATTTCATACATACTGGCGGCCAATACCGTGTTGCCGCGATTGTCGTAAACCCGTATCGAGGCGCTTATATCCATACCGACTGTGTTAAACGACATAACTACCTCAGTCCGGTCGGCGCCGCCTCTGCGTAACGGATTGTTGCTTACGGCAACGCTTAGCCTGATGTCGCCGGGGTTAACGGGAGCGTTGCCGCGGCCCACCACCACCAGCGGCTGCCACTTGTTGTGCGGGTCGCCCTGCACGTTGGACGGCTCCCTATCGTCCCCTATCATAGCGAAGCTGTATATTTGGACAGAGTCGCCGGATTCCGGATAATTATCTACAGGGAAACCCGGTTCTACCACGTATCTCGCCACATAGAACCCGCTCGTCATGTCGTAATATACCGCACCGTTTAGCCTCAACACCGGAGGATATTCGCCGTACCTGTCGCCGGCGCCGCCTTTCGCCCTCAACCTCAAGGGTCTATTATCAATACCGCCCGCGGCGGACGCCGGGTTGACAGGCTCGCTGTAGTACACAACCAGCGTGTCCTGATTAAAGGAACCGTCGCCCCTGGGCGAACCGGTTTTAAGGACGGCCGGTTTGGCCAGCACGGGCCCCGCCCTGTCCTTAGCCGCACCCGACGTCGGCGCCCACTCTTTGCCCGGTTTGTGGCTCAAAGTAAACCGTATGTCGCCGGAGGTCCTGATGGGCGCCGTAGACGACGCAAGCGCCGGCGCGGCGGCTCGCAGGTTTATCCTCAGCGTATCCCCCGCCCATCCGACGGATAAAATATCGTCGATATTCTGCGCGGTCAGCGCTATGGGCGCGCCGAAGTTGACCGCCCCGCCCTCGAACCACTCGTTTATGTTTATCTGCTTGTTGAACACCACGTAGGCGTAATCGGGCTTACCCGCGGCGTTGTCGGCGGTGTACCAGGCGGACATAACGTCGGGCGCCATCTCATACATCTTCAACTGCACCCAACGGTTGGCGGGGTGCGGCCTGTTGTCCTCCACAATGCCCGCCGACTGTGTCGCGGCATTATCGGCAACGGCGTCCGCGCCCGGGTTAAGCCGGAGCCATCCCCCCGGAATGGGCCCGTCGTCCGTGTGCCTCACAGCCAATTTGTAGGCGCGGCCGCCGATGGGAGTTACGCCGAGCACCGTGAGCTGCACGCCGCCGACCGCTCCTGAAGGCTCGCCGGGATTGGCCGTCGGCGCCGTATACAATAGCTTCGTCAAATTGCTAACATCGCGTATATCCTCGGAGAACGTTATGACAATAGTGTCAACATCGCTGTTATCCACATTCTCATATAGCAGCGGGGCGCTGCCGTCCGCGCCATCCTCGGCGGCGCCGTTGGCCAGCACCGGCCCCACGCCGTCGCACACTTCAAATCCATCCTCAACCGCCTCCGCACCGCCGCTGCCGCCGTACACCTTCACGAGACCGCGCCCAAACCCGGCGATGGAAGTCTTCCCTGTCGGCCTCGTATCCCCCGTAAACCTGGCGCACAGAACAACGTCGCTCATTACGTTTATCGCCGCGCTCTCAGCGGTCAATTCAACCCCGCCCCACGTCAACGTAACCCTGCTCGGCTTAGCCCCAGGGCCCGTAAGCGGCGCGCCGCCCTCCTGATAGACTATCCTCAAACTGTCAGGACGCCCCTGACCGTCGCCGTACACCACCGCGTACCTGATGGCGGTGGAAAATCTTCCAAAGCTGATGCCCTCCCTGCCGCCCGCCGCGACAGACCCGTCAATATCCTCGGCGTTGTCGGTGCGCAGCGCGTAAACGTTTATGCCGGCGTTGCTTATGTCCCTGTCGGTACCGGGCGCCGTGCCCACCCAGAAGGTCGCCACGCCCCCGGTAAGCGGAAACACCGTGGCGGCGGCGC
>JAITCM010000014.1 GCA_031283085.1 Chitinispirillales bacterium
AGCGATAAGGAGTTTTTTGAGCAGGCCGTCAAAGAGCAAAAAGGCGGCGATGCGCCTTTGAACTCCGAACAAATCAAGAGATTAGGGTGGAATTTCGGCGTTCAGTACATCTGCGTGGCCGAAATCACCCCGGTTTTGGGCGAAAGCCAAATATCCGCCCGCGTTCTTGATGTGGAAACGGAAAAGAGCGCGGCTATAGGCGTGGCGGAGAGCCCGCTTAAAACGCTAAACGACATTGCTGACGCGTCGGAGCGGGTTGTCGCGGAGATGTTTAAAAACGCGCCGCAACCCGTGTACGTTCCGACGGCGTACACTCCGGTACCGCCGGTAATTATGACGCAACCGGCGGTTCAACCAAGCTATCAGGCAAGGACGGACACATATGAAGAACGTCAACGTAAATATGAGGAGCTTTGTAGACCGGGCGGGGCAGCGTGGCTTAGCGGAAACAAAACTTACTGTAAAGCTCTTCTCTCTGGTTACCGTAAGGGCATTTCAAGCGATGACTTTTCAAGCGGGCAACGGTGGGGAACGTACTGGTTAAACAACCTGGTTCCGGGTTTAGGCTCGTTTACCATAATGAACGACAACGCGGGCGGCGTTGTTCAGGTGGTTCTTGGCGTTGCGGGATATGCGTGTATCTTTAACGGCGGGAGTTACTACTATGAAGAAACTTACTTTTATATCGGTTGGGTCGCGTTGGCAGGCAACTTCATATTTAACATCGCCCGCTCGTCAACCTACCACAAGAAACCTACACGGCAACAGCTATACGGCAGCGCGGAAGACGCCGGCCTGAAATGGGCGGTTTTCCCCGACAGGAACGGGGACATGAAAGCCGGTTTGAGGTACAGCGCGAATTTTTAGTATGGTATGGGCAAACTTTTCGGTAAAAAAGTTTCATATCGGTAAAAAAATCCCAACTTTTGCCGGCGCCATAATTTATTTTCTATGCCATGAGCCTATTTGAGACCAAGTGCCCGATGTGCGGCGGGGCGTTGTGGATTGACCCGTCAACACTTAGGATAGTCGACCATCAGGCCGCCGACCACAAAAAAGCGGACTTGGCGCAGTTTCTGAAGGATTCCAAGCAGGATAAGGGGTGGGACGCGAAGATGCGGGCGTCGCGGGAGGAGGAGGCGCGGCGCAAGGCGGAGATTGAGGAGAAGTTTAAACGGGCGAAAGAGGACATGGAACCGGGCGGCGGCGCTCCGTCGGCGGGGCTGAAATCGCCGCTTGACTGGGATTGATTACGGAAAAATCATGGAGAGGATATGAAGAAGAAAAAGACGAAACGGAAAGTTTTGGGGGTTGCGCTTGCCACGTGCGCCATCGGCGCGGCGCCGGCGGTGGGGCAGGGGAACGGGCTCTTCGCGGAGCTTGAGACGCCAAAGGGCACCATCGTGTTGCAGTTAGAGTATGAGAAGACTCCGCTCACGGTGGCGAACTTCGTCGGGCTGGCCGAGGGGACAATCAAGCATAACAGGGGGGAGGGCGTCCGCTTTTACGACGGGCTGACCTTTCACCGCGTGGAGCCGAATTTTGTCATACAGGGGGGCGACCCCAACGCCAACGGCACGGGCGGGCCGGGGTATCAGTTTGCCGATGAGATACACCCCGACCTCAAGCATACGTCCGAGGGCATCCTCTCGATGGCAAACGCCGGGCCGGGGACTAACGGCAGCCAGTTTTTCATAACGCTCGCGCCGACCCCGCACTTAAACGGGCGCCACGCGGTCTTCGGCAAGGTCGTCAAGGGGATGGAGGTCGTAAAGAGCATAGTTAAGGGAGACGCCATAAAGAAAGTCAACATCGTAAGGTCGGGCAAGGGCGCAAAGGAGTTCAAGACCGACCAGGCGGCGTTTGAGCTATACGCACGGCAACTTGCCGAGAGGAAGGATAAGGAGGAGATGGGGCAGATAGAGAAGCAGAAAAAATTGATTGAGGAGAAATATCCCAAGGCCTTGACGACCGGTAGCGGGATACGCTATGTTATTGATAAGGCGGGGAATGGGAAGAAACCGGCGCATGGGCAGACGGTTATAGTTCACTACACCGGAACCCTGCTTATAGACGGGAAGAAGTTCGACTCGTCGCGCGACCGCAACGAACCGCTCGACTTCCAAGCCGGCGTGGGGGAGGTCATTCCGGGGTGGGATGAGACAATTCTCGATATGCAAAAAGGCGAGCGCAGGACAGTGGTGCTGCCACCGGAGCTGGCCTACGGGAAACGCGGGGCCGGCGGCGTAATTCCGCCCAACGCGTACTTAGTGTTTGATATTGAGCTGTTGGACATTAAATAGCGGTAAATCATTATTGTCACACAAATTACGAATATTTATGAATCAATCCGGTATTTTATACTGATAATGCTTTAAAAATTACCTGTAAGTCATTATCATCACGTAAATTATGACTATTTATCGATTGATTTTGCGCGTACGTCGAAAGTAACGTATGAAATGAATTCTAAATCTATACAGTTACGTAAGTTACAACTCTTTGTGGGTTGATTCGGTATCTGTACCAGAAATACTGTAAAAAATTAACTATAAGTTATTATACTTACACAAGTTACGATTATTTACGTGTTGATTCCGTGTCCTGCGCCGAATATACGGTGAGAAATTGTGTTTAAGTCGTTACCATCACTTCAAATACTTAAAGATTACGGATATTTATGAACATTACCAAAAAAATGATTCCATGTGATTGTCAGAACAGGGGTTGCAAAGAATTTGCCGGTTGTTGTTTTACGGCCACCGAGGTGGTTATTAGAGACGGCGGCAGTGCCGGCGACGGCGATTACGGCAATATTCACCTGATGTTTGTTGGCCAGGGCGCGGGCAGGGACGAGGATATAAACATGAATCCGGACAACCTGATGCGTCAGCCGTTTGTTGGAAAGGCCGGGGTCTACCTGCGCAATATCATAAAATTTTTGTGGGACGGCGGGCTTATATTCAACGTGGCGATAAGCAACTCCGTCAGGTTTCACCCCTTGGACGCAAGCAGGAAAGACAGAGCGCCGACGCCGGAGGAGTTAAACGATTGTATCCGTTTGTTAGACAGGGACATTGATTTGGTGAAGCCCAAGGCGCTTGTGGCTCTCGGAATGTCCACGTCTAACGCGCTGATTCCGGAGACCGCCGGCGCGGTTATGGGAAGGATTGCCGGGTTATCGTACCTTTACAGAGGCATAAAAACGGTGCCGCTCTATCATCCGAGTTTTTTGACGAGGAACTACGGAAAGTTCACGGCAAATCAACGCGGCGATTACCATATTCGGTGCGTCGAAGTATTAAGGAAATTGGCGGCGGAAGCCGTGGGCACAAATAATCCGTAAAGCGTAAAACCCGGCATATATTGATAAACCGCGACGGAAGTATTAACGACGCGTAAATTTCCACGCTACGGCGTTTGATTGATTGCCAATAACCTGTTGATTTAACAACCAATACGCATTAATCAGCGTATAAGCCCCGCAAGTATTGACAACGCCTAATTCATTGATTCCACAACCGATACGCGGTTTTAGCGGCAATGGAGTCAAATGCCGCGCGTTAATATGTCGTAATCCGTGATTCCACAAACTGTTACGTATAGACTATTCCCAAAAACCGTCAAAACAGACAGCCTAAACCAATTATGCCAAATGTCGTATAATATATATTATGTAAACTTGCCGCACAGTGTATTCGGCTTTATCCGGCTGCGCTGCGGGGGGGCAATATTAAAAAGTTATTCTTTGATACCTTTCTTTTCTTTGTGTACATATAGTGAGGCTCTTTATGCGGTGGTTTAAGGCGGCGGCGGTGGCGACAGTAGTGGCGATGACCTTTGCGGTTTTGTGTTGCGGGTGCGCAGAGAACCTTAACATAAATACCGGTGCGGGTTCAATGTGTTACAATGACAATAATTCCTATTGCGATAAATACGGTCGTCTTTACACATGGAACGCGGCGAAAACAGTGTGCCCCTCCGGGATTCGTACTTTCATCAATGGAAACACGGCGGAAACAACCCGCCCTAAACATTAGCCAAAACAAATCATCCCCACGCCGCGTCCGCCGTACAGCGGGTTTTTGCTTATGGAGATTACCGCGAACTTAAAGACCTTTTGCCCCAATGTCCTTCCGATAAACCGCTCCCTCAAACTTGATTTCAGCCGCGGCCTCATAAGCGTTGGCAATGGCCTCAGTCAACGTCTCCCCCCTGGCCGACACAGCCAGTACCCGTCCGCCGGCCGTCGTGTACTTCTTCCTGTCCTTTTCCTTATCCTCATCGTTATTCTTTTTGTCCTCAACCGCCTTAGCCGCCACCCCCGCAAAGTAAACGTCCGCCGCTTTCTCCTCCGCCGCGTCGATACCGGAGATTATCTTGCCCTTCGCCGCCTTACCCGGATACCCCTTGCCGGCCATGACCACCGACACGCAGTAACCCGGGTCAATCTTCCATTTAACGCCGGAGATGTTGCCCCTGGCGTTGGCGCACTGCGAGAAGGCCTCGTACCAGTCGCAATGCACAAGCGGCAACACAGCCTGTGTTTCGGGGTCGCCGAAGCGGCAGTTGTACTCCACTACCTTAGGGCCGTCGGCTGTGAGCATAAGGCCGATGTACAACAGGCCGCGGTAACGCGTTTTCTCTTTGTCCATGGCTGTTAACGTCGGAACGATTATCTCTTTCTCAACGCGGGCCATTGTCGCCGCGTCGACCACGCCGGTTGCCGGCGCGTAGGCGCCCATCCCACCGGTGTTCGGGCCGGTGTCGCCGTCGCCTACCCTCTTGTGGTCTTGGGCTACGGGCAGCACTTTGTATCCCTTGCCATCGGTAAGGACGAAGACCGAGGCCTCCGGGCCGCTCATCATCTCCTCTATGACGACGGTCTCCCCCGCCGTCCCAAAGATTTTCTTATCAAAGATGTCCTCAAGCGTACGCTTCGCTTCGTTAAACGTGCCGCAGACAATCGCGCCCTTGCCGGCCGCAAGCCCGCTGGCCTTTACTACTATGGGCGCGCCTTTAGCCTCTACGTAGGCAAGCGCACTGTCTTTTTCCTTGAAAATCTCAAATTCGGCGGTGGGAATGCCATACTTCTTCATCAAATTTTTGGCAAAGGCCTTGCTGCTCTCAATTTGAGCCGCGGCTTTTGTGGGGCCAAAGACCAGCAGCCCCTCTTTCTTAAAGATGTCAACAATCCCATCCGCGAGCGGGGCCTCCGGGCCAACGACCGTGAGGTTGATATCGTTCATGAGCGCCCACTGAGCCAAATCGTTCCAGTCCGCTATCTCCTGGTCTACAAGCATACACCCGTCGCGCTCCATACCCGGATTGCCGGGATAGGCAAACACGCACAGCGCCCTGTCAGACCTCAAAAGCGCCTTGAGCAAAGCATGCTCGCGCCCACCGCCACCGACTATCAATACTGAATCCATGAGTTCCACACAAAAGCCTCCGATTATTAATCCGTACTGAGTATCAATGCCATAAAAATCAATAACTAACTAAACTTAATCCTCATTTTCCCCACCTTCATCCCCATCATCCTCGTCCGCCGCCGCCTCTTTTTTCTCGATATGCGGCTGTAACCGCGCCGTCTCCTCAATGTACTTAGCCGTTATATCGGGCTTATCCTGCAAAAACTTAACCAGCGCCCCGGTCTGCTCTTCGTCTAAGAGAATACGGCTTTGGCGCGTCAGGCGACCGCTGAAACCCCACGTTTTAAACTGCTGCGGCGTAACGAGATACGCATCATCAGCTGAGACAAGGCGCACCTCGTCGGCCCTGAGAGCGTAGCATACCTTTTCCTCTAAACAGGAGTATTCTGCGCAATAGCGTATGTGCCGCCTCTTCACATCGGCTATCTTGTTTATCCGATAGTAACCGGTAACCATATACTTATCCTTAAACGCCTCGTTCGTCCCCACATACTTCGTTACGAAGAGCAGGTACTTGATTTTCGACTTCACGAAAGTCGAGCGGATTTTCGTACGCGCGCAACCTAAGAAACCGAATGTACCCGTCTCATAGTTCGGCTCCGGCTGAATCTCGCTCGGATACCTCTCCGGCACCTCGCGGATAGGCAACTCCGATATGGGGTCGCCGCCGTAGTAGACGACCATACCGGTATTGCTCGCCCTGTAGTCCTGCCAAGCCGCGCTTTCAACCGCAACTTTCAAACCCTCTGCCGCCATCACAAACTCCTTCAAATTTAGAGACATATTTGTCAAAAAACAGAAAAATAAACAAAAACAAAGCCCGCATACACAAATACGGGCTTCTTGGCGCCATCGGCCTGAATATGTTCCGGCCTGTTCGTTCAAGGCAAGGACTTCTGTTGGATACAACCTCACCCGATTCCTCGGCCGGAATAACCTAACCGCCGCTACCGGCCGCCACTAAACCGCTTCCATACTATAAATATAATCAAACGGCGGTATAAAAGCAATATTTTTTTGAAATTGATTTCAATCCCACGCAACCCTTATGGCCGCGGGTCAACTTGTTTATCTCGCCGTAAGGCACAACCCCGCTATGAGGTTCTCAGAATCTGTCAAACAATAAGCATCGCGTCCCCGTAACTGAAAAACCGGTAGCCCCGGCCAACAGCCTCGCGGTACGCACCGAGTACCGTCTCCCTGCCGGCAAAAGCCGAAACCAGCATCAAAAGCGTCGATTCAGGCAGGTGAAAGTTCGTTATCAGCCCGTCCACCGCCCTGAACTGATAAGGCGGCAGTATCATCAGTTTCGTCCGCCCGCTCTTTGGGGCAACCTCGTGTGCCGATACGGCGCAGCTCTCCAAAACCCTAACCGCCGTAGTCCCCACGGCAATCACGCGCCCTCCCCCGCCCCAAGTCGCGTTTATCTCCCCCGCCGCCCGGTCGCTCAACTCGAAACGTTCCTCGTGGATGTCGTGTTCACGCGGGTCGTCCGCCTGAACCGGCCGAAACGTTCCCACCCCCACGTGCAGGGTAACAAAGCTCCTGTCTACGCCCATCGCGGCCAATTCGTCAAGCAGCTTTTGAGTAAAATGCAGCCCCGCCGTCGGCGCGGCCACGGCGCCGGGACGGTCGGCGTAAACCGTCTGATACATCTCGTCGTCAACCGCGTCCCCATCGCGTTCCATGTAGTGCGGGAGCGGGATGCGGCCGTATGCGTTAATTACGGCGTCTAACGTGTTTATGCCCGAATGACCGGTATCAACACCGACATCCTCAATATGATTATTATCAACACGGTTCGTATTATCAATACCGCCATTCGGCAGCGGCACAAGGCTGACTAACCGCTCGTATCCATCCGCCATCACCCCATCGATACGTATCTTTATATGAGGATTCGCGTCAACCGATAATACCGTTCCTACAGGCGCCCGCTTCGCCGGCTTGACCAGCGCCCTCCAGGAGCGCCCGTCCTCCCCTGCCCTCTCCGTAAAAAACAGTTCTATCGCCGCGCCCGTGCCAACCTTGGCGCAGAACAGGCGCGCCGGGATAACCCGCGTGTCGTTAAAGACCAGCCTGTCACCCGGCCTTAATATGGTAAGGATGTCGCGGAAACGCAGATGGCTTAAAGGGCTAATATCGCCGCCATTAATAACGCCGGCATTAATATCGGCGAAACCGCTCCCGCAGTCACGCCTAACCCACAACAACCGGCACCCGTCCCTAAGCGCTATCGGGCGCCTGGCTATTAATTCAGGCGGCAACTCGTAGTCAAAATCGTTTGTGCGCATCGTTATTTTCCATCCGGCGCGAGCTCTATCTCCCTGATACAACTAATCTCACGGAGTTTGCCCACCGTTTCGGCCGCCGATTCGGATAGCATTGTTACCTGACGACGCCGACTAACTTCGACACCTTGACCTTGCCGCCGTCTTCGCCTGTCAGCACACCCTTGATGAGGTACGTGCCTCCGGCTATGCCGCCGACCTTCCACGCGCCTATCTTATTGACACCGTTGACATCTATGCTGACGACCTTATTGCCGATGACGTCGAATACCGATAAACTGCCGCTGACCGCCTTGTTACCGACCCAGTAGACCGCCATGTCGCCGCCCGCCCTAACCGGATTCGGACCGACCATCACGCCGCCGGACAGCGCCTCCTCTCCGGTTCCTTCACCGCCGCTGTCCGGCGGCGCCTCTAATATCTCAAACGACACCGTAACGTCGACCGCGTTTGAATCTTCCACTATGCGCGTGTACATCAAACAGGTATCGACGATATCCGTCCCGTTAACCATCCAGCGGGCAATGCCGTACCCTTCGTCGCAAACCGCCGTGAACGCGATTTCTTTACCGACACTCACCGAATCGCCGGAGAGAATCTCTCTTCTCCAACCGTCGTCCTCCAATACGGCGGCCGTAAGCGTCCCGCCGTCCCCAACGACGCCAAACGTCACCGTGGCGGCCTGTTGCCGGGTCAGCGTCCAATGCGCGTAGACAGTCGTATTCAAGGTGATTGTCGAGCTGTCCACCACCTTTGTGCCGCCTGTCGGCGCCGTATACCATCCCTCAAACGCGTAATCGGTTTTTGCGGGTGTGGGCAAAGAGCTCAGCTTCCTGTTGGTGGTAGCGCCGGATTCCGGGACAACCGTGCCGCCGTTGGCGTCGAACCTTACCGTATAACCGGGTTTAAACGACACCGTGACATTGATTGGCTTCATTTCCACTATCACTATTATATCGTTTACATAATCGACGTTGCCGACATCCCTCCCATCCTGCCACCATTTGTCAATATCGTACCCTTCGTCGCAAGATGCCGTGAACTTAACGTTTTCATAGACACTCACCGCATCTCCGGAGCGAATCTCTCTCTCTGTCTCCTTTACAAAGGCCGTAAGCTTCCCACCGCCCCCTACAACGCCGAACGTCACCGTAGCCGCCCGCGCCCCCCCCGCGGCAAAAGTTAAACACAAGCCAACGGCGACCCATAACATCGCCGCCCTCTTTTTTGTTGACCTGAGAAAAGGGCTCATTGCTTCTTTTCCTTATTATTATGGATTTATTAATATAATCAACAATAAAATAATATATGACTTGCGCCCGCCGCCGCCATTTTTGTATATTATAATTCTTCGGCAGGGCCGGACAGGGCCAATATATGGACGTCTCTCCCCCGCCGAATACCGACGTCACTGTTCACAAACAAAAAATAGAGGAGTTTGCCGCAAATCTATGGCACAGAATCAAAATAACAAAAGCGACCTGATGGGCACTATCGTCAGCCTGGCCAAGCGCCGCGGTTTCGTCTTCCAGTCCAGCGAGATTTACGGCGGGCTCAACAGTTGCTGGGACTACGGGCCTCTCGGCGTAGAACTCAAACGCAACGTCAAAGACGCGTGGTGGCGGGCGATGGTCACGAACCGGCGCGACATCGTGGGGATTGACGCCTCCATACTCATGCACCCGCGCGTCTGGGAGGCCTCCGGGCACCTCTCCGGGTTCAGCGACCCCCTCGTCGATTGCAAAAAGTGCAAGGAGCGCTTTCGGGCCGACCACCTCGAAAACCTGGACAGATGCCCCAAGTGCGGCGGCGAGCTTACAGAGGTGCGCCGCTTCAACCTCATGTTCAAAACGTTCATGGGGCCGGTCGAGGACAGCTCCGCCACGGTCTATATGCGCCCCGAAACGGCGCAGGGCATACTCGTCAACTTCCTGAACGTCCAGCAGGCCGCGCGCCTCAAACCGCCGTTTGGCATCGCCCAAATAGGGAAATCGTTCCGCAACGAGATTACGCCGGGTAACTTCACCTACAGAACCCGCGAGTTTGAGCAGATGGAGATGGAGTTCTTCACCCCGCCCGACCAGGATTCCAAATGGTATGAATACTGGCGCGAGGCGCGGCTGCAATGGTACAAAGACTACGGAATCAAACCCGAACACCTGCGCCTGCGCGACCACGAAAAGGACGAACTCGCCCACTACGCCAAAGCCTGCGTGGACGTCGAGTACCTCTTCCCCTTCGGCTGGAGCGAGCTTGAGGGCATCGCCAACCGCACCGACTACGATTTGAAGCAACACTCGCAATTCAGCGGCAAGGATTTGGCGTTCTTTGACGACGAGACAAAGTCGCACTACTTTCCCTACGTCATAGAGCCCGCCGCCGGCGCGGACAGGGCCACGCTCGCGTTTTTGGTTGACGCCTACGATACCGAGGGCGAAGGCAAGGACGAGCGCGTTGTTTTGCGCTTCCATCCGGCGCTCGCGCCCGTCAAGGTTGCGGTTTTGCCGCTTGTCAAGCGCGACGGGATGCCGGAAATCGGAGAAAAAATTTACCGGGATTTGCTCGACCACTCGATTAAATCGTTCTATGACCACGCCTCGTCGATAGGCCGCCGCTATGCCCGGCAGGATGAGGCGGGGACGCCGTTCTGCCTGACGGTGGACAGCCAAACGCTGGAAGACCAAACGGTCACTCTGCGGGAGAGGGACAGCCGGGAGCAGTACCGGGTGGCATCGGGGCAGATTGTGGAGGTCGTTGGGAAAAAGCTGCGGGAGGCTATGAAATTCCGATAATCAGTCCGATTCATTATAATCATAGATAAACTTCACTTCCCTGGAGGTCAACGGCCTAACGTATTTGAACGTGAAGCGGCGCTTTTGACCGGGCATTATGGAGTTTTTGGTCCCGGTAAAACTCTTTATGATAACAGTGTCCGTTTTTATGGCAAGGTTTCTTGTCACAACACGGCCTCCGCTCCTGTTCTCTGCTATCAACTCTATTTTGTCGTCTTTTAACGCTTTGGAGGAAATATACGTTAGCTTGCCCTCTTTGCCGGTTTCAAAGTTTATAATAGTATAGTAGCTCATAACCGTCGGGAGTTTTATATCAACGCCGTCGGATTCTTCCTCCTCAACCGGAATCAGTACCTCCTTTGAGAATAGAGAGTACGACCTGTCCTCCTTAATCTTTTCCTTTCCCGCGTACCGCAGCTGCACGTAAAATTCCCTGTTGGGATGGAGGATAATTTCCGACGGATATACAGTAAAATCCTTGCAAGGAAGCAGGTCAGTCCTGTCAAGCTCGCCGTCCAAATCCAATTTACGCTCATAAACGGTAAGCTCCACCGCCACAGGTATGTTTCCCGTGTTCTTAACCGTTACACTGCCGGTCTTCTCGCCTGCGGCGGCGCTGATTGTCAATACCGTCGGGTCCACCACGAAAGAAGCGCGAACCGCGGACGCGGCCACAACGCAAATCAGTACGCAGAAGCACAATTGGAATACGCCTTGATATATATAAGCACGCAAAATAAAGTTCCTTTCTCGGACTTGTCAAACAAACGCCGGCCATGTCACATACCACAACCGGCGCGCGTTTAATAAATAACGGATAGCACACTTCCCGCGTTCGGCGCTATCGACACCGTACCAAACCTCAATCTCCGGCAACTAATACGAATTTTAGCGTATCAGTGTAGTATCCAGCGCTATTTCCACGTATTATTTTTGTTGTCGGGTCAATACTACAACCTATGTTTACAAAAAATTTGATTTTACCATTCACATTAGTCGCATCCGGCGGCCCAAACCCTTGTTCCGCTATATTGACCAGTGACCTATTCCCAAGTTCATCTTTCACAGTAGCATATTGGGTATTATCCTTTGGATTCGCCAAGACTTGCGAAAAACCGATTGCCGCCGTTTTAGAATTTTTCAACCAATCTGGCGGTACAACGCTATGCAGGTAACCGTCATTGTCGGACCCAATCACACCTATCTGGATTCCAAGTCGTACGGTATCTTGCGCAGTCGTCCCTTTCGTTCCTACCATTAACGCTTTACCTGTGGCACTCCCTCCAAAACGTAATCTACCTAAATTCGCGGTATTAAGCGTAATGTCCCAATTCTCATGAGTTGTCTCCACCTCGAATGTTCCGAGATTCCCAGATTCCGTGAATTCGGTTTCTGTGTCATACTTAAGAATCGCCGCGTCGACCTCCTTGATACCGGCACTGGGCAGACCTAAAAAATTAACCTTAATGGGTTTAGTCTCCTGCTTATACATCACAGTCATTTTCCCGTTCCCGCCGGTGATACTCGCAGCCGGAATCGACACGGGGGTATACGGAAGCGATAGCACTTTTGTCCCCTGCGCCCAAACCGTCCCCGCCCCACCGGCAACCACCACCGCGGCCGCCGCCAACTTCACCACTGCGTTCTTGAAACTCATAAGCTCCCTCCTTTCAAAGGGTTACTGCAAAAAGATTAGGTTAAGTTAAAGATTAAGTAAGGTTAAGTAATTTTAAGCCGCCTTAAGAGACTGTCTCAAAATCTGTGTAAACTGGTTTTGGTCAATATGATTGGATTGGCTTCGGCGAAGCCACCGTGTTTATCGCGCCGCGGGCAATCCAGAAAGCCACAACTCTTAAAAAAATATTTACACAAAATTTGAAACTGTCTCATTAATACTAATATGGAATAGAATCCGGGACCCCCAAAGGAGGGGGCGCCGCTTGGGGTACAAGCGGTTGGGTGAGCCCCCGAGGCCCCGGACGCAGTTATTTTTCGGTTTTGGTTTTG
>JAITCM010000017.1 GCA_031283085.1 Chitinispirillales bacterium
CGCAATAACGTATATTTATACTTGGCTGGCTTCATACTACATCCTTTGTTTAATAGTTTTAACAGGGCTATTTAAACAAAAAATATGTAATGGAGCCGGCTTTTTCAAATATTATCGGCGATACCTATGGGACGGTAGTGAAAACTAAACTTAAATATTTAACGTCTGGCAGGGTAAATATGACATATAAAAAAGATTTATTTGGAATTTCGGCATATGCCACAGACAAGAGTGGAAAAGAACATAGCGCAAAATTTATTGCCGCAAGGCCCGGATGGGGCGCCGTATATGACAATTATCCCATCGGCTTTTCGAAGAGCGGGATTATTTCTTTTTTAACCGGATATCCTCCACAACAATTTAGCGATGAAGAAGCCGGCGTAATTTGTGTTTCTATCGCGCTTATAAGAGCGGGTATGCTAAAAGCTCTTGACGTAGCTAACGGCGAAATAAAGAGAACTAATAAATGTAACAAATGGAAAGGGAGCAAATTTATTGGAAGAAATGTAAATTGGTTTAAAGACTGGTTGTTTAAGGTTTGGGGAAAAGCCGATAAAACAATTGAGGCCAACGGTAGTAACGCTTTGGCGACGGTGAGAAACGAAATATATAAGTATGGTAAAGATAATGACGTCTACTATGGTGTTTATATAATAATCGGGAGAAATGGAGGCAAAAATCACGCTTCTTTGTGGGTAGGCGGTGAAATAGATGTGATTGATGAAAATAATTGTGTTGGCACCGGCGGTACCGTTTATTTTTGGGGGTTAAAAGGCAGGAATAAATGCCTATTTTGCTTCCGCGAAGTTACCGACTACGGTGATGAACTTTGTAATCGTCACAAAGCAAACAAAAAGCCTGAAGAAGACAGGGATATCATTGAAAAACCGGTTTACGGCTCTCCTAACGTGGCGGCAATGGCAGCCGCTAATGTACTTTATCATCATATTATTCGAAATGGTACCGTTGAATATGGTATTGGAATATATGAAAAAAATGAAAAAGAATATTATTTGGCCGAAACGAGACTGGGTACGCCAACGGATGTCAAAACAGACGACCGTATCGGGGACGACAGAAAAAACGGCGTCCGTTTCTTTAATGGACAGTTATATAAGTTTGCTGGGTATGTACATTCACATCCCACGGTTCGCCCCGCAGATTCTCAATATGCCAAATTCTCGGAAGAAGCATATAAAAAATATATCGTTTCTGATTTTTCGAGCGGTGATTATCTTGAATCATTGCGTCTCAACGTGCCGTTTTATCTAGTGATAGCCGCTTTTGCGGAAGGGACGCTTATAAAATTTACACCACCCGCTGTAAGGCGTTCAAATTATATGGCAAACTTCAATGGAAATCAAAAAGTAAAATATGATATTGTAGCCGAGATGACCGGTGAGAAAGACGGACAACTCAGCGAAGAACAAATAATATCACGCGGACTAGGACGGCTAGAAAGAACACCGATTATGAGAAACCTTGGCAATAACGAACCCGTTTGGGAAAAATTATCCTCCGACGTAACAAACCGATATAAAGAAGGGTCTTAATGCGCCAATGAAATCGTCGGCATATATAAAAATTACGGCTATAGCGATTTTATTGTCGGTTGCTGTTCTGATACTGACGGTGAGTGCGCAAAGGCCAAAACAATTATGGAAATCAGGCGCAACGACAGTCACGCTGTCACGAAACGGTACGCTTATGATCAGCGGCAGGGGGGCGATGGATGACTATCGCAATAAGCAATGGTCGCCGCAGGGTGCGCCGCAAGACCGTATCAACGATGGCCCGTGGGATACCATTGCGTCCTCAATTATCGGTTTGGTCATTAAAAACGGTGTGACTCATATCGGCGTGGCGGCATTTGGCAATTTTAATGGGCTAAAATCCGTCAATATCCCAAACAGCGTGAAGACCATTGGGAATTGGGCATTCGCCTATTGCCGAAATATGGAATCCGTGACGCTATCCAACGGTGTTACCGCTATCGGAGGAGGAGCGTTTTACCATTGCAAAACCCTTACGTCCATCACGATTCCCCAAAGCGTAACGTCTATCGGAGAAGAAGCGTTTCACTATTGCGACGGCCTGACGTCAATAGAAGTTGAGGCGGACAACGCCCATTACAGTTCTATGGATGGCGTTCTTTTCAATAAGGACAAAACAGTATTGATACGGTACCCAAGCGCCAAACAGGGCAATTATACTATCCCAAACACAGTGACCGCTATCGGTAAATTAGCGTTTATGAATTGCGACAGCCTGACTTTCATAACTATCCCTAACGGTGTGACATCAATTGAGGAATACGCTTTTTTCGGTTGCAAGAAATTAACCTCCATAACGCACCACAACAGCGTGAAAACGATAGGAACCGGCGCGTTTTCCGGCTGCGAAAACCTGATTTCCATCTTCATTTCCAACGCCATAGCTTCTATCGGAGAACATACGTTTTTCCATTGCGACAACCTAACTTCCATAACGATTCCCAATGGTGTGAAGACTATTGAAAGGGGAACATTTTCTCATTGCCTGAGCCTGACTTACATAACGATTCCTAATAGCGTGACTTCCATTGAAACTGATGCGTTTGGGGGTTGCAATAATCTAACCTCTATAACCATCATGAACCCAACTCCGCCCATGGAATCGGATGCGTTCTTCGGGATAAAGAAAAATGCCTGTCTTTACGTGCCGAAAGGTAGCATTGATGCCTATCGTTCCGCCGACGGGTTTAAGGAATTTAAATGTATTAAGACCTTAAAAGAGGTTTATTAAAAATCCAATTATTGAAAATCCGATTAAATATTGCGCAATGTACGAGTTGTATTATATTTAAATACATAGATGCCGTATTGTTATCGTTCCCGGCTATTTCAACGCCCCCCCAACCGCAGCGTCGGCGCGGTTCTCATCTTTGACGGGCTAAAGTAATCGACTACCGGTATCATTCCCCACCCGTCAAAGTCAAACCCGACAGCGAGAGCGAACCTGTGTCCGCCCAGCGTCACTTTTCTGTTGTCAACAAACGTTTCCGCGTCCGCCCTGTCCGCCCCGTAGTCCCACCGAAAACTTACGCACAGCGGATAATTGTTGAACGACAGCGCCTCCAGCCGCGCCTCCGCGCCGTATGAGAAGAGCCAGTCGCTCCTGTCCCAATTCCATATCTTTCCGGGGTCATCAAAACCCGCCCCGGCGGAGAAATTCAGCGTACCGTAGAGCATATCGAAGTACAAAAAACCCAGCTTCTTATCTATCGACCCCGGCCACAGCGGGAATCTATACGAAAACTGCCCCGACAAAACCGCCTTCCCGGTGACAAGCACGGTATCGTATCTTATCTTAGTCGTATCCCCGAATTCAATTCTCGCTTTCTCATCCCTGTACTTCTCGTCCTTGTAGAAGTACGCGTACCCCGGAACCTGCGCAGCCGGAAGGTAAAAAGAGGGTATGTCGTCTCCGCCCGCAGTCTTCAAATACGAACCCGCAAGCGATAAATGCAAATCGTGCTTCGAATATACGGGTGATTTCATGCCGAGCAATAAGCGCCCGTCAATCAGATGGAACAGGTAATTGTCGTATTGCTCCTTAAGCATATTAGACTCCACCGCGAAGCTGTTCTCCTCTTTTAGGGAGTACTCGCGCCAAAGGCTATACTGCAGCTTTCCGGCGATACCCGTTGGCGAAATATTGGAACGCGAGTTCCTGCCCCGAGCGCTGAACCACGTCATCGCGCCGGCTCTGTACCCTTTGCTCAAATTGTAGTTAAAGACGTACGCCTCCGCCAAATCGAGCGCGACATCGTAGCGGTCAAGGCCCAAAAATATGTGTCCGTATATCCCGTCGACAATGAGGTGCGACGCGCCAAACAGCGCGTTTGTCAGTTGAATCCTGTATGGCAGCACCATCGTCGTGTCCTCCGACTCCTCGTAGAACCAATCCTCTCCGGCGATACCGCGCACCGTCGCCTCGCCTTCAACCGTTACCGGCAAAGCCTTAGAGGTACCGAAAACGCCGGCGTCGTAACCGGCGCGCGGGCTGATGAGGCCCTTGTCAAAATCTATGAACTCAAAAATTCTCTTCAAGTCAATCAACAAAAACGCGCCGAACTCATTACCGACGTCGCTCCAGGCAAGCGGGTCTAAAAAGTTAGCCACCGCGCCGCCCTTAACGTGCGTGACCCCTTTGAACTCATCGTCGTCGGCGGTCACAAGCTGCTCCGCCAGAAGCGTGGGGACAATAAGCGTCTGCCTGGGCATTCGCGAGTACTTAAGCCGGTTTGAGAGCGGCGTGGAGTAACGAGGCGGCTCTTTACCCGCTCGCGCGGTTATGGCGTCGTTAACGGCTATCGTAGACGCCTGCAGCGACTTTAGCGTATCAATGAGGTATATGCCGTACCCGTTTCTGTCATAGCCGGTATAGACGAGTCTTTTACCGTCCGCGGAGACAGACGGATGAAACGCGCCGCCGGAAACGTTGGTCAACCGCTCCAGCCTCCCCGATTTAAACTTATACCGGTACGCGTTGAATATACCCGTTTCATCGGACGAGAAATAGAGCGCGGAGCCGTCCCTGTTGAACGACGGATTGCGCCTGTCGTACTCCAGACCGTCGCCGAATACGGAAAAACTCCTTTGCGACGTGTCGTAGATACCGATTTTTCTTTTATCGCCGTCTATGTAATCAACGGCAATATCCTTGCCGTTGGGCGACCACGCAAGCGAGAATATCGTACCGAAGCCCGCCGTGTCCGAGCTTTTGGGCAGCTCGATACCCCTGAAAAACTCACCGGCGTCGTTGACACGCGGGTACACAACGCGCATATCCGCGCCGGATGTATCCGTTATCGCGAGAAAGAATCGGTCAAATTTTCGCACGGCGCAAACCAGCCTGTCGCCTTTTGGCGAGAACGACGCGGCAAAAACGCTCTTCCCAGTCGTCACCTGCTTCTCCGTCTTCTTTCCGAAGAATTTAGACTTCTCCGGCGGCAGCTCGTCGACAAACAAGTCAAATGTCTTCTGTCCCCCCATCTTTGGCTCCTGATACGATTTCCGCGACCGAGGCGATACAAAGGCTATCCTTCCCGATTCGTTGTGAATATCGTAGACGCCGCTCACGGGCATTTCATAGCGGATTTTTTTCTTCTCCGCAACGGTATCGGACAGGTTGTACGAATAAATATCCAGGAAAGCGTAATCGTTCTCGGCGCTTGACAGAAAGTAAATCTTACTCCCGTCAGGCGAGAACTTGGGGTAACCGTTGTCGAACCCATCCCTGTTGATTTTCCGTCCGTAGACCTGCTTTCCCACAACCTTGATTTGCGCGTTATACTTACGCGCAAGCTGCTCCTGCCAGTCGCCGTACAGCTGTCCGGCCGATATTCCCAAAACAGCCTTGACCGACCCGTCAAAAGAGAGCCGGCCCACCCGCGCGTTCTCCCGCAGTATGGATACGACTTTCTCGTAACCGTAGGTATCGGCAATGTACATGATAAGCGAGAAACCGTGGTTATAGCTTTTCTCAAAATCGTCCCCCTTGCCGGCAAATACCTGGATATGCGGCCACGAAAGCAATCTGCCGCTAAGCGTAAGCGTACGCAGTATCATGTCGCGGTGCGAGTCCCAGCCGTCCGCCCCGCGGCGGCTGCTCTCGTACTGCGCTATCCCCTCCAAAAACCATACCGGCATACTCTCCGACGGCAAAACGTGAAGCCCCTCAAAGCGCGACGCGGAATTGGGGTGAGTGAAGTAGCCGGCCTGAATTTCCGGTATGACACGCGGAAACTTGAGCCCCGTCCATATCGAAACGACGTGGGCGTATTCGTGCGTCAGCACGTCGTCAAACCAATCCGAACTGCCGCGCAGGTTGAACTCGTAGTCGTGGACGCCCACGTACAGGAAGTTGAAGTTGGCGTAGGCGAAAGCGTCCGGAATCTCGCTCTCGTAGAGGACGACGTCGGTCTTACCCGGCAGAGAGATGTGGTATGTTTCGGCGTATATTCGGCGTAGCGTTTCAAGCCTGTTCGCCACGCGGGGGACTATGCGGTCTAGCCCGCGGTGATAGTGGATGCGGAAGTGCGCGGACTCGGTAGTGTAGTGTTTTTGGCCGTAGGCGTTGTGCTTTTTGGCCGCGGCGTGCGCGGTATTAATCACGGCGGTAGATATTATTAACAATAGCAAGAGCCTGACCGCGCTTATTGCCGCGATATCGTATGACATTTTTTTCATCGGTGATAATCCGTCTTTTCAGATAATTATTTGATGTTCATCGATACGGTACAAATGATTATTTCACTACCGCCATCTTCCAGAACTTAGAGTACTTCTTCCCGCCGACCTCCGCCTCCATTCGGCACCTGTAAATACCCTGGCCGTACTTTCTCAAATTTACCCTGAATTCATTCCATCCGGGGAAGTCGCCGCTTAAATTTTTGAACGTGTCCGTCCTGTATCCGGTTATGGTGTGGATATCCAGCCGCACATTCTTCGCGTTACCGCTAAACCGATACTTGAACGTTGTGTACGCGTCTTCCTTTGATGTGGGATTCGGGTAGCTCCATAATGTTATCGGCTCTTTATTTTTATCTTCTTTAGCGACAGGCTTCGGCCCGCCGTAGGCGAAGCTGCGCGCCGCGTCGAACCCGTTTTGCGGCCAGTACAGGGAGTCCACCCGCATACCGTTTGACAAATCCCATCTGTAAACCATGCCGTCGCTTGAAACGGCGAACAGCGCCGGGGAGGTATTTTGCGAGGCGCGGTATACGAGCGGCGAGGTCGTTACGGAAGCGCCGGTCGACAGCGGCCAGCGGGACTGCGGTATCGGCCACGAACCGAGCTCTCTTTCGAGCGGGCGCGCGGCGTTGCCCGTCAGCGCGTCGACAAAGCCGCCCGGCAAGGTGTACGGGTAAACCAGAGAGTCGCCTATGGTCATGATTGTGTCGATTGACGCCGCGGACATATCCCATAGACTGTCCAACTTCCCGTCGTCGCGCCTGAACGTCACCACGCCCGTCCGCGTATCGGCAGTGATAACTTTGGCAACGGAGAAAGTAGCCGTTTCGCCGGTCGGCGACGAAAAGAGAACCGTCGGCTCGTTTCTGTTTGACGATACCGCTATCGGCGACGTTGTAACGCTGCCGCGCTGGTACCAGTACCGGTTGTCCAAATAGGCCGGCCACCCGCTCAAAAGCGCGCCTTTGCGGTTCAACGCGTAGATACCGTTTATGCCGCTTACTATTATGTCCAAATTGCCGTCGCGATTCAGGTCGACAAGGGCCGGGGCGGAGTAATTCTTCGGGTAGCGGTTACGATCCGCGCCGGAACGCCTTTGCGGGTCAACGTAGTACGCGTTCGCCCAATCGTTGGGGTCGTCTTTCCACCCTTGCGCCAGTTTAAGTTCCCTTGTGTAAACCCATACGCCCTGACGACTGTCGGAAATAACGAGTTCGCTCTCCTTGCCGTCATTATCCAAATCTCCGGTAACGACGGTAAACGGGGGGATGCCTTTAGTGATTTTTGTCGATACAACGGAATCACGGTTTGGCTTGACGACGGACACAACGCCGTCGCTTTGCACGGCGGCAAACCCGCCGATGTTGTCCTTCAGCGCGGCGAGCGCGCATACGGACGAATCCGAACTAAGTTTTATCGTATCGATAACGGAAATATTTGTACCTACTATTATCCTCCCGTCCGTCAATCCAATCGCCCATGACGCGTTATCAATCCCGCAAACATAGCTCGACGGCGCGGACGGCAGATGTAAAATTGTCCGGTCGGTCATATCAACAGAGCCGTAGACGTATATGGCATCGCCGGCTTGTGATGTTTTTGACATCCGTGACGACGGCGCCCTTGATGATTTTGCCGTCTTTGACGATGTTGACGACGGCCTTGATGCCGCCTTTGACAGGAACGGCGTTGTCGGTATCGACGACGCCGGAACGTATATCTTTCCACCTATCGCCGTGGGAAAGGTGAACGCGCCGGGTATGCTGTCAAAATATGTCACGGTGATGTCGGTATCGACCGCCTTTCCGTGATAATCCGTCAAGCGTACCGCCGCGACTTTATCTCCGTATGATTCCCGCTTGGCCCCGTTTACGGAGTACAGATAGAATCGCCCCGACTCGCTCAAAAGCGCTAAGACGGTATCTTTATTGTTACCGGACGACGACAGCGCGAGCCCCGTTACCAAAGGGTCAAAAAATGACCCCGTTACCGCCGTGTCGAGTTTTGAGGCCTCCGGCGCGGCGCGGCGCGGCCAGCCAGGCGTCAAATAGTCGTACCTCACGTCCGCTAAAAATAAACTGTCCGAATAGTTGACGACGGTATCGTTTTGAAAACTTATCGACAGTTCCGTCCGCGGCGACCCGCCCGCTTGCCTGAAATCAATGTTCAAATACGTATGCCCGCCGTCGTTTGACCTGCTTGACGGGCGGGAATACGGTCCGAAACCCCATACGTCGGCGTCCGCTTTCGACTTATCGCCGCGTACGCTCTTATGCGGGAAAACGTCTTCCGCCCCGCCGTAGTCAAAGGCGGCCTGATAGAACGCGTCCTTGAAAGTTACTCCCAAGTCATTGATTCCGTCCGCCTCAACAAGCCTCACCCCGCGGTAGGAGGAGTCGGCGTTGACGATATTATGCTCCAGCTTCTGCCTGATTACCCTCTCGTCAATATGCCAAACCAGGACGCCGGACGCCGGCAGGCTGATGTCGTTGTTCTTCGTCTCGAGAATCACCCGCGACGCGCCGTCGGAGAAACGCTTTACATTCGCGTCGATGTTCACATTGAAAGGATAGGCGCTTATTATCGCCCCGTTATCATACTTGAAAACAGACCTGTCGCCGGATAAATTTCTTTGCCGATTTTCAACGAGGTAGTATTCGCTGCCGTTAATCGGTATCAACAGTATCGAGGTATCGTTTCCAAACATCCGCCCCGCGCCCTCCCTGTCTATCGCCGACGTCAAAGCCTTAACGCCGTACCCCCCGCCCGCGCCGACGGTATACGGCCTGTCCCACCCCATAAAGGCCCGCACCCAGGCGCTTGGATAGGGCGGTATAAACCCCTGCCCCGCCGAGTATCCGGCAAAGTCCATTATGCAAAAAGCGCCGATAGCCGATACCCCGCTCGACGTCGAAAACAGGTCGGGGATACCCAGCTGCCTCGCCATTTGATTGACGAGAATGCCCTGAACGCCCCAATTGAGCCCGTCCTGATTTGAAGTCTCCGCGCACATCATCACCTCGTCCACAGTCAACGCCTCGCCATCCGCGCCTGTAACGGTAATTCCCACGCTGTCAGGCGCAATCGCGTCCCTGTAGTATTTGAAGTAATCCCTGTTGATGAAAGCGTCTATCATATCAGAAGGGGAGTCGGCCTCTCCCGTCGTCCCTCCGTCCGTCATGTACGAGGCGCCGGCGTGAAGTATCAGAATCACCGCCTTGCGGCCGGTGGCCCTTTCGCGCAGTATATCGCCATCCCTGTACAAACCCCTGAAAGGCGAGTTGCCGACATCTTTCGCGGCCTCCTTCACGGCATCCCTGACAAACGTCATCAGACCGCGCGTCTTCCTGTCCCAATAGGCGTCAATCGACTCCTGCTTCCGCTTCCACCCCGGCGAGTAGCCGGTCATTTGGCTCCCGACCTTATAGCCGGCATCGCCGCCGCCGGCCGGGTAGAGCGAAAACTCAAGCGCCAGCATACCGCGCGACGCCTTGGCGTAGTAATTCGCAAGCGCGGTAAGCTGACGCTCAAAATACAGTGCGCCGTGCGGCAAACCGTCGTACTTATAAACGGTGTCCGCGTTGTAAAACCTGAGTTCCTTGACGTCGCCCCTCATACCGAAGCGGCCGTCCCCGGTCGTCAGAGAGGATGTGTCAGGCTCAAACTCCACCCGTATGGCGATAATTTTGACGGTATCAACGCCGCTTTTGACGAAATCGATTGACCATTGATGATTACGCGCGGTCTCTAAGATATTTTTCCGCGACGAACTTTTGAGCAGCAAATCTCGCGGTTTAAATACCGACGGCGATACCTGCGCGGCTACGGGCACAGGCGCGAAGATTATTAACAATATCAATAGACAGTATATCATCTTTATCATTAAAATATCCCGGACTGCTTCGTCGCTTCGCTTCTCGCGATGACGTCATTGCGAGCGAAGCGAAGCAATCTATACATAACAACGCAATATTTCGCCGGCGTTTTATCAAACGCCCGCTTACAGTCCAAACAGGAACGAGAGCCTCCACTGCCCGTCGCGCACCCCGCTCGCCCCTGTCTTATTTTTATCCATGGCCCTGACTATACCGCTCATGAACCCCTCCGGCGAGTATATATAAGAAAAGTCGAAGTTCATGTTCGCGTACTTGACGCCCAGCCCCATGGACAACTCGAAACGCTCCCCAAGGTAATCGCCCAGAAATCCGAGGCGCAGCGCCATGAAGTCGGCGTAGAGGTACTCCATGCCGAGGCTTACGTTTATCTCCTGTATTTCCTCCGCGAATCTCGAGTCTTTGTTGTTCAACATACCGGTCCAAAGCGCCACCCAAAACGGGTCGGGTCCGCTGTCGGAATTTTTGACCACCTCCCTGTAAGCGTCAAAGACCAGCGTCAACTCGTGGAAAGGGGTTCGGACGGGGCGATACGCCAATCCGAGCCTCAGGGAAAACGGTATGGGGTCGGCCGCCTCCGGCGTCATGTAGTAGATGCTCGGCCCCATATTCTGCAGCATAAACCCAATATCTAATTTGTCAACAAAAAAATTCCTCTTGAGCACGGCGGCGTCAATCGCGAAAGTCTGCCCCGTGCCGCCCGACCTCGAGTCCAGCACGCTGTAAACGTACTTGGCGTTAAGCCCCAGCGACAAGTCCTCCCTCACCGGAAAACCGTATGAGAGGCCGAACACGCCCTCCCATGACCTCGATGTCCCCTCATAGACCTCCGTTTCGCTGTACAGCTCGTTTTCGCCCATATTGATATAGTTCACCGAGAAAGCCAGCGTCCCCCAATCCTCCGTTGGGATTACAACCGCCGGAAAGCCGTGCCATAAATCGGTCATCCCAAACGCCGGCAGTATCTGCTCGTAGAAGAGCATCACCTGCCTCTCGGCATGCGCGTACTGGTGCATAGCGCCATCCGTCGCCACCCACATATCTTTGCCGCAAGCCGTGATGGCCGTCACGTTGTCATTTTTAAGGGCATTCTTAGAGTGATAGGTCTTCCACTCCGGAACATTCGTAGGCTTGCCGTCCTTGCCCGTAATAATCTTGCCCGCCTTGTACGTGACCACGCCTTTATTCGTGCCTATCCAAACAACGCCGCCGCTCTGCTCGGCGAAAGAATAAACCGTCGAACCGGGAAACTTGTAGCGCGTCCATGTCTTGGCGCCGGGAGAGTAAATCGTTACCCCGTTATCGCCGCCTATCCACAAGCGCCCCTTCGAGTCCGCGAAGAGCGCCGTGACGCCGAGAGAGAGCAGGCCCGCCGACGTATCAAAAACCACCACGCTGTTGTCGCCCGATTTTACGGCAAGCCCCTTATCGGTGCCGATGTGGAGCTTCTCGCCCACATACGCGAGCGACGTCACGCGGGAATCGGGCAACCCGTCCTCGCCGGTCAACCTGTACCACTCCAAATCCTTCATAATCGCCAAACCGTTGTCGGTACCGACCGCCACGGTGCCGCTTGGGGAAACGGCCACGGCGGTAACCCGACCGGACGGCAGGACGCCATCCTCATCTTCGGACGCGGCGGTATAGCGGCGCCACTTGCCGTTGCTGTGCCGCCACAAGCCGGACACCGTGCCCACCCAAAGCCGCTCGGACACGTCAAGCGCCATGACGGTTACTGTATCGCGTACGGCTACCGTAAACGGTATCAGCAACTCGGTAACGTCGGCTATGCCGCGGTCTTCGCTCCCGATAATTTCCGTTATATTATCGGCTAAATTTTTTCTCTCCTGTTCATCCATTGATTTAGGAAGCAGGTTATCGGCGATATTGCTGCTCACGCTCTCGTCGGGGGGCAACAGTATCAGCATCCGGGCGTAGTCGCGCACTTCAGGCGCCGCGGGCGATTCCCTTGCCGCCCTATCCCCACCGTATCCTGTTGTGTTATTGGCCTCCTTCCCGACCCCACCTTTCCCCGTAAACATTGACAAGTCTATCCCCAAAGCTTTTACCGCCGCCTCCGCCTCAGGCCCCGCTGTTTTCAGCATTTCTATCGCTACCGTAACATTCTCTTTCGCTTTCTTTACAGCTTCCGTCGCGATCTGCACTTTTTTCTTGGCATCCATTATCGCTGAAAAGTTCTTTGACTGTGTCGCCGTTTTCACTGCGTTGACCGCCTCTATCGATTTGGCCGTCGCGTCCTTAAATGCGTTTACGGCGGCGACAACTCTATCTACGGCATCCTTTACCACACCGGCCACAGCCATAATTGACGCACCGGTAACAGATTTCGACTGCGCCAACGCCGAATCAGGTTCTAATTCAGGTTCTAACGGTTTAGCCGACATCGGAGGCTCAGTTTCATGTTTCGACTGCGCCAACGCCGAATCAGGTTCTAATTCAGATTCTAACGGTTTAGCCGACATCGGAGGCTCAGTTTCATGTTTTGTCGATTCGGTATCGGTTTCTTGAAGCCCTTCGGCGGCATCAAATTCCGCCGGTTCAGGCACGGAAACCGGAATTGGTTCCGGCACATGTGCCGCATCTTCGGCTTTGCTTTGTAATAACGCCGCATATGGGGTAAGCAGCGTTACCAGCCGCTCGTAGCGCTTCATTCCAAGTTTGTTCTCCCGCCTGATTTCCCACAGCGCGTTGTCTGTGATGTCTTTGCGGTCAATGTCAAGGTACCTCAGCGCGACGGAGCGCAGCGACTCGCCCTCTTCGACCACATACGTATCACCCCTTTCCCATATCTTCCCGTTGAAGCGCATCAGCCCCGTACGCGACCCGGCCCACACGTAGTCACGCGACCCGAAAGCCGAGGCCGTGCGGGCGGCGACCGCCGTGAACGCGCTGTCAGCCATATACGTCTTCCACGAGATAGTGAGCGGCGACTGGCCGAGCCCGGCCGGATTGTAGAAGATTGCGTTGGCGTCGTTTGCCAACCCGGTGAACGCCTCGCCCATAGCGGTTGGACGCGCGCCGACGGGGAAGCCCAGCGTAACCACGGCCGACTGACCGATAGCGGACGCCCCCTTGACAGCGAACAGGCACGACAAAACGACAGGCACAATCCATACGGACGCGAAACGCGACCACACTTTGCGTATATTCACTTTTTTTCCTCCGCTGCTGCGGATAGTGATAAGACCGCCGTCCACTCCGGGAGGGGCGGCGGTGTATCCCCCTCAAAGAACGGCAACATACCGGCAAGCGCCGTCTCCCGCATCATCTTCTCCGTTCCGTGGTGGACGGCCAAAACGCAGGCACACCCAAGGTGGAACGGCGGAATTAACAGCGGATAGTTGTAAATCTCCTCGCGGGTAACAAAATTCCCCTTGGCGATGAACTCTCCGCACACCTGACACTCTTTCAAATAATCGTAGTAATAATACGCCGCCCCGTTTCTGTCCCCAGCCTCAATGCCCCGCAGGTTCATCTCCGTCTGCGCCTTCCAATGCCGGAGAAGGGCAGTGCGGTCGGACGCTTTGAGCGGTACGCCGTTAATGTCCTCTTCTACCCCCGTCAAATATTTCTTTATCTCCTCAACCGTGGGGCGCAACGCCGCCAGCTCCCCCCGCGGGCTCTTGCGCAGAACCGAGTACACGCCGCTCACGTGAATAATCTTCGACTTGTCGGCATCATCGGTTTCAGACCCCTTCGGGTCCAAACTCACTTTCAACGCAACAAGAACAAGGACAACAAGCGCCGCCACGCCACCCATAATCATTAGCAACGACATAATGAAACGTCCTTCCTCACCGCTATCTCCATGCCCAACCGGATTACTTCGCCGCTTCGCTCCTCGAAACCTGTTTATCCCGCACCTAAAAAAGCCGCGGCATTAATTACAGTAATCCCTAACAATCCCGCTAATCCTGACACATATTACCGACGACCTCTCTACCGAACTGCGAGCAAGAGACGCATTCCGCGCCATCCATAAGCCTCGCGAAGTCGTATGTGACCGTCTTATTAGCTATAGTCCCCTCCACACCCTTTATGACCAAATCCGCCGCCTCGTTCCAACACATATACCGCAGCATCATCTCCCCGGAGAGTATCACCGAAGAAGGGTTGACCTTGTCCTGGCCGGCGTACTTGGGCGCCGTCCCGTGCGTGGCCTCGAATATCGCGTGCCCCGACAGGTAGTTGATGTTGGCCCCCGGAGCGATACCTATCCCGCCCACCTGAGCCGCCAGCGCGTCGCTGATGTAGTCGCCGTTCAGGTTCATCGTGGCCACCACGTCAAACTCCTCCGCCCGCGTCAAAGACTGCTGGAAGAATATGTCGGCGATTGTGTCCTTCACCAAAACCTGACCCGCCTCCGGCTTCCCGCCGCAATCCTCCCAACCCACCGCCCTGCCCGCGTACTCGCGCTTGACCAGCTCGTACCCCCAAGCCCTAAACGCCCCCTCCGTGTACTTCTGTATGTTCCCCTTGTGCACCAAAGTTACGCTTTTACGCTTATTCTGAACGGCATATTCAACGGCCGCCCGGATGAGCCGCTCCGACCCGCTCCTGGAAACAGGCTTGAGCCCCAGACCGGAATCCCCCTTTATATCCCAGTGGAACTCCTCCCGGAGGAACCAAAGCAGCTTCTTGGCCTCTTCGGAGCCCATCTCCAGCTCCTTGCCGGAGTAGACGTCCTCCGTATTCTCCCGAAATACGACCATGTCGCACCGCTCCGGATGCTTGACCGGCGAGGGGACGCCGGGGAAGTAACGCACGGGCCGCAGGCAGACATAGAGGTCGAGAAGTTGCCGCAAAGCCACGTTTAAGGAGCGGATTCCGCCGCCGACCGGCGTGGTGAGCGGCCCCTTAAGCCCCAAAAGGCACTCCTTGAAGACCTCGACCGTCTCGTCCGGCAACCAACTGCCGGTGGCCTTGAACGCCTTTTCGCCGGCCAAAACCTCTTTCCACTCGATACACCTCTCACCGCCGTAGGCCTTTTCCACCGCGGAGTCGAGCACGTACCGCGCCGACCGCCAAATATCCGGCCCCGTGCCGTCACCCTCTATGAACGGGACAATGGGATTGTAGGGCACCTCTAAGAGGCCGTTTGCCATTCTGACTTTCTCAGCCATTACACAAAGCCTTTCCTCATATTTATTTCATAAATATACAAACCTGATTTTAAACCGCCATATACTACATAATATACATCATTCCCAAGACGAAAGTCAAAGGCTTTAAAATCAAATTCTTAAAAACCGAAACCTTATACCACAAAAGGAGCTTGGGGGATTATGGCGGAATTGACTTTCACCCCCTGCATATACTATATTTGTATCATCGCCATCCCATAGAAAAATAAAGGCGTTCGCGGAATTTTTAATAATTTGATACGACTGTTTAAGGCGGTTTGGGAGCGCTTGGGGCTACATACTGGATGGCAGTGATTTTGTATCTATAGCATATGGCGTTATATTTGCCTAAAAACAAACATTTAAGGAGGAGTCTATGAAGTTAAGCGCGGGAATGTTTCTCAAAATCGCGACGGCGGCATTCGCGACGGCCGTTTTGTTCGGATGCGGCGGTAACGGTTCGGTAGCAGGCGGCCGTAACGACGATTATCCTACCGATTCCGACAAATACACGCTCACGGTGTACGCCGGAGAGGGAGGAACCGTGTCCCGCAATCCAGGCAAGGCTTCGTATGACGCCGGGGAACAGGTTACGGTGACCGCCATACCGAATCCTAACAGCGGCTACACTTTCGCCTACTGGTCGGGCGATGGCGATATGACAATTGCCACAAATCCATTGACGGTTACCATGACACGCAATTTGACGCTGGCCGCTAACTTCCAATACGGCGAAAATCCGCCAGCGCCACAATGCGATGTATCTATACCGACGATTGCGCTTGTGGGGCCTCAGGTTATAAACATAAATACGCAGGAAGTTCAGGAGTTCAGAAAGTGGATGCGCTTCGACGGCGGGCCGTGGGCAGAGCTCATCACGTATGGAAA
>JAITCM010000053.1 GCA_031283085.1 Chitinispirillales bacterium
TTCTGGTCTTCGGGGGTCGCCAGTTTGGACATATGGATAATCATTATTTAGCCTTTCTTTAGTGTTTTACGACACATACAATTTAATTAATATAATATAATGACACCGGTAAATCCAAAAAAGCGTACATCCGCACCAAAAACCATGATTATTTATATCCGACCAACTCCCGATACCTCCCCATAAGCTCCGCCGTAATCTCCGCCTCGCTCATATTGTTGGCGAATTTGTATAATTTCATAACGGCCCTGTCAAGGGTTTGATGCGCTTTTCGCAACGCGGGCGGCATGGCCAGCGGGTCGTATAAATCGGCAAGAGAACTATCCGGGAATTTTGCCCGTGCGTCTAAAACGGCTTGCGCCGATTGTTTTATCGCGGTTTCCTGTGCGTTTGTCGCCTTCGGCCACGGGAAATTATTGTAAACTATTTCTTTGGAATAGCGGTAGTCGCTTTTTAAGCGCCCGCAGACGGCTCTTGTCCAAATGTTGTGTACGCCGGATGTTAGAATACCGAAATGGTACAGCGTGGCGCCGGGGATAATTAACACCGAATTATTAGTAATTATATTCGGCGAAAGAAACCCTGTCGGGATATATTTCCGGCGTTCCGAGGAAACTCCAGGTACTATTATGTATTTTGTTTTCGGCTTCCGTATCTCACCGAACAAATAGGGCGTTTCCGCCAATTTTCTTGTGGCAAGCCTTTTGCTTTTCAAGCGATTCGCCCGTATTTTCGTTAAAATATCTTTCAAAAAACGGGATTTCTTAATATCCGACGGAGAGACGTCTTCCAACCACAGGCACCACCGTTCAATATTATTTATAAATTCTTCGGCGCCCAAAAGCCTCTTGAACCATGTTTTGGTTTCCGGATGTTCCGAAACAATATGCCTTTTTTCTTTCGTTGAGTAGTTACTTAACAGCCCCGCGTCATTGGGCATACTTCCAAAAACCATATCCGGTACGGCACAAAGCGGCAATTCTCTGCTCTCAATAAATGTGTTAGGGGCGTCAACAAGATAATGGTTTATATTCGCCGCTTTAATTTCCGTCCCGTCGTTTTCGTAAATAACTTTATGCTTGCCGTAAGCGGCTTGCGGCGCGTCCGCGTCAAAATTATTTTCTTCCTCGAAAACAGAGAGCCCTTTTAGCTGTGATTTAGATTGTTGCCCTACGCTAAACCCGATAATCACGCAATACACCGCCGCTTTGCCTTTCGCCTCATTGCTCCAAACAAACGTGCGGTACGCGAAATCAATTTCTACATTATATTCCTCAAAAAGCGGTTTCCACAACAGCGCGGCCTGTTCGCCTTGCGTGTTTGAATTTGTGGAAACAAACGCGCATCTTATGTTTGTGGCGCGTATGTAATTGGCGGCCTTTCCATACCACGCGGTAACGTAATCCAAATTGCCTGCGCCCTTGAACTTACTTCCAAAGATATGCAATATATCATTTTTTTGTTCCGACGTCATTATTCTCGCGCCGGCAAACGGCGGATTCCCAAGGATATAGCTCAGCTTCTTTTTCGGGACCACGCTCTCCCAATCAATCCTAAGCGCGTTCCCTTGCGCTATCGTCGCGCTCTGTATAAGCGGTACCCTGGCGTAATAGCAACCGAACTGGTCGGACGCTTCCAAATTCATTTGATGGTCCGTCAGCCACATCCCGACACGAGCTATTTGGCAGGGGAACTCCTCATGCTCAATACCGTAAAACTGTTCCACATTCACCCGGAGAAAATCCCACATTATATTTATTTTTAATTGCGCGTTCTTACCGAATTTCCTTTTCAGAATTTCGAGCTCGAGTTTGCGCAGTTCCCTGTAAGCGATAATCAAAAAGTTTCCGCAGCCGCAGGCGGGGTCAAGGAATTTCAGGTGGGCTATCTTTGTATGAAACGCGTCTAATTTCTTAGGCGTGTTTTTAACACGCTCGAATTCTCTCCGCAAATCATTCATAAACAACGGGTTTATAACTTTTAAGATGTTCTCTTCGCTTGTGTAGTGAGCGCCTATCTCGCGGCGATAGTCCTTGTCCATGACGCCCTGAAACATCGCCCCGAAAATAGCGGGGGAGATACGGCTCCAGTCAAGAGCGGCGCACTCAATCAACGTACCGCGCATCTTTTCATCAAAATCCGCAAATGACAGTTGTTCGGCAAATAAACTGCCGTTTATATACTGGAAATTTGACAGTTCGGGCGGTAAACCGGTTCTTTGAACCCTCTCTTTCTGGGGGATATTCAGAAATTCAAAGAGCCGCGCTATTTTGAGCGACAAGTCCGAACCGTCTCTTTTGGAACCCTTTACGTATTCCAATATTGAGTTTTTTGGAAAAACATTCGTGTCCTGGGCGAACAGGCAGAAGAGCAGCCGGACAAGATATACCTCCAAATCGTGTCCCGCGTACCCACACCCTTTGAGGGCATCGTGGAGCTTTGCCATCTTCTCGGCGGCCTTGACGCTGGCTTCCATCTGCTCGCGCAATTTCGGGTCTTCGTCTTCTTCCAAAAGGCAACCGAACAAATCTAAATGTTTCCTGAGCTCTTTCGTTTTAAACTCAAACCTCTTTTTGCCGAAATCCAGTATGATGGTCTCAAAATCACAAACCATCAAAATCTTGGGGATATCATCCTGCGGCAAGTATTGCACATAATCTTTTAACTGTTCAAACGCTCTATCGAGGTCTTCGCCACGGCTCTTCATTTCGACGGCGATTTTTGCCCTTATCAGGCAATCTATGTAGCCGCGTTCGCCCGCGTTTTTATTGACCGTGTATTCAAAATGTTCGGATGGGACGATGGTTATCCCGAAAATACCTAAAAAATCCCTCAGGAATACCTGGGATTCACGCTTTTCAATAGTGGCGTTCTCCCATTTTTTTGAAAAAGCGACGGCCAAAGATGTGATTTTGGGATGGGTTGTCATTTTTTTGCCGCTTTTTTTGTGATTATTTTTCTACCGCATATTGTGAATCGGCTTTATTATAATATAACGTATCCTATTCTACAATATAATATCCGCCTCACTCCAGCGCAACCCCCTCATTATGCTCCTCAAAAAAACGCCTGTGCCACTCGCTCGGAAACAACACGACCTGCCGCCCGTCGCCGTCGACCGCCAAACGCGCCCCCATGGGCACGTGAAGCGACGCCTCGTCAAGAGCGCCGCCGCCCGCGCCGCCCTCTATCCGCCTGACCATCGTCCAATCCGTGTTCTCTATGCGCGACGCGGCTCCGTACTCCGACTCCAACCTGTACTGTACCAAGTCAAACTGCAACGGGCCCACCGCGCCGAGAAGCGATATTCTTTGGTGGCCGGCGGGGATTTCATAAAGCTTGACCAAGCCCTCCAGCGCCAACTGCGCCAGCCCCTCCCTGAAACGCTTGTAGTTCGCCGGACTGGGATTGTGGATTATCGCGAAACACTCCGGCGGAAAAACCGGTATCTCGTTATACAGGATGCCCGAAACTCCGTCGCCGCAGAGCGTGTCGCCGATTCGCAGGGCGTCCACGCCCAAAACACCGATAACGTCGCCGGCAAAGGCCTCGTCCACCGTGGTGCGCTCACGCCCGAATATGGCGCTTGAATTGGCCAAGCGCAGCGTCTTACCGGTACGGACGTTCACGGCGGTCATGCCGCGCTCAAAGCGGCCCGACACGATACGCACGAAGGCCATCCTGTCGCGGTGCTTGGGATCCATATTCGCCTGTATCTTGAACACAAAGCCGGAAAAAAGTTCCGAAGCGGTATCAACCTCCACCTTCGCCTCCCCGCCGTAACTCATCCTCGGCCGAGGCGGCGGGGAAAACTCCAGAAAACCGTCTAAAAGCAGCTGCACGCCGAAGTTGTTCGCCGCGCTGCCGAAAAACACCGGCGTCGTGCGGCCCGCCAAAACATCCTCCGGCGAAAACGACGCTCCGGCGTGCTCCACCATCTCCGCCTCCTCGCACAGCGCCGCGTACACGGAAGGCGTCAACGCCTCTCTCACAACAGGGTCGGAAATCCCGCCGCTAACGGCCTCCGGCGCCCGATACGCCCCGCCGGGGACACGCTCGTAAAAACAGGCCGTCTCCGCCCGACGGTCAAAAATACCCCGGAAGTCAACACCGGAACCCATAGGCAAATTCATGGGGTACGCCCGGATATTCAGCACCCGCTCTATCTCGTCAAGCAACGTCAGCGTGTCAAGCGCCGGACGGTCCATCTTGTTGACAAAGGTGAACACCGGCGTCTGCCTGCGCCTGCAAACCTCAAAGAGCTTCCGCGTCTGGCCCTCTATGCCCTTACCCCCGTCGATGACCATGATGACCGAGTCCACCGCCGTAAGCACCCTGTACGTATCCTCCGAGAAATCCTTGTGGCCGGGCGTGTCCAACAGGTTGACCCGGTACCCGCCGTAGTCAAAATTCAACACGGTGGAACTGACGGAGATGCCGCGCTTGCGCTCAAGCTCCATCCAGTCCGAAACCGTCGCCCGCTCCTTCTTCCGGGCGGTAACCGTCCCCGCCAGCTGTAACGCGCCCCCGTAGAGCAAGAGCTTCTCCGTCAGCGTCGTCTTGCCGGCGTCGGGATGAGAAACTATCGCAAACGTCCGCCGCCTATCTATCTCACTTAACATAATTCACCCCTATCGCCAACTGATTCAATCGGCGCCCCTCCACCCCGTCGTATCCTGAGAGCCCGAAAATTCCCCTCACGTCAACAAACGCCCTGTCGCTGACGTACAGCCCGACGCCGCCCGCAAGCCCGAAGTCCGCCGCTGCGCGATTCTTAAACGGCGCGTTCTCCTCCCCGTTCCACTTCACCCACGAGTAAACGGGCACGCCGACACAAATCCCGCCGAACAAACGCAACCGCCGCAAAAAGTACATACCCCCCCACGGATTCATGAAAGCATCCGGCGCCCCGCGAGCCGACCTCACGGCAACCCCGCCAAACGGCCCCCACTCCGCCAGCACCGGAATCGACAGGCCCACCTCGCTCGTCCCAACTACCGCGGTGTTAATCGGCTTCCTAAAGATAACGCCCGGCGAAACATTCAACACCAACGCGTCGGACAGCGCCCAGTCAACCACCCCGGCAACCTCAAAACCTATGCCGAAACCCGCCTTATTACGGTATTCATAACAGATAAAACCATCGCCGTCATGCCTGTAAATCCGTATCAAGACATTGGACACCTGCGAATGGTTGAACGCGGCGCGGCGCCCGAATTTTATCTTTTTCCTTTTATCGGACGGCATTCGGTCAATGTCTTTATCATCGCCGCCCGTAACGGCGGTATTAATCGTGTTAACGGTATCAATTGCCTTATCAATAACGTTAATCGCATCGATAATATCTATCCTGTCAATAACGACAACGGTACCGGTTGTATCAACAGTATCAACTTTTTCCGTACCGACCGCGTCCCACGGCACAAACTGCTCCGACAGCAGCATCTCCGCCGTAATGGCATTCTTTATCACCGAAGGGCACGACGATACCGTGTCCAACAACGCGACGCCGGCTTCCGCGCGCAACGGCGCCAACAGCAACAGCGGCGGCAATGCCGTCAGTATCGCTATTGACAACCGCCTCATCTTAAAATCCTCATCGACGACACAAACTCCCGCCGGCCGCGCCGCCGCGCCTCCAATATGTAACCGCCGGCGGCCAACTTATCCATCGACAGCTTCTTTGCGCCCGCGACATCGTACCTCGCAATCGTCTTTCCCCTCATGTCAATCAACCTGATTTGCACCGACTCGCCCGGCCTCGCGTTCACGTAGACCGCCCGCCCCGCCACCCGCACAAGCGGCTTGGCCGAGACCGGGGCCGGCGGCGCCGACACGCGCCGCTGCTCAAAAGAGACCTCCGGGGCCAAATCCGGCGCAAGCCCCGCAAGCCGCGGGTACCCGCCGTCAATCTCCCAGACACTCTCAAAGTCCCATCCCGCGTACGTACCCCTTAATCGCATCTCCGCCGTGCCCCTGCCTACCCCTCCAACCGACACGGTCATCCCCGACCGCTCCGCGTCCCAGTAACAGCCCGCTATCGACACGGCGCCGCCGCTATAGCCGGGATTGCCGCCGCCGAGCGTTCCGGCAAAACCGCCCGCTCCCAACCCAACCCCCATAACCAATCCGGCGGAGTAGCAGCGCAACACGCCGATGCCGCCCCCTGCCCGGCATATAAACCCGCCGACGGGCCCATCTCCGGAGACGCTTCCGACGGAGTAGCAATCCTGCGCCTGACCGCCCGCCCCCCAGCCCAACGCCCCGCCGACATACGAGGCTCCGCTGACGGCGCCGGCGGCGTAACTCCGCGTCAAAAACGCTCCCGACAACCCGCCCGCAAGCCCCCCGACCTCCGCCCCCGACCCCGTGACCGACGCCGTCGAGTAACCGCGGGCTATAAGCGAAGCGACGCCGCGCCCCACAAGCCCGCCCACCCCCGACCGGCCGCGAACCGACCCGGCCGCGCCGCAACCGTCTATCACCGTGTTCACGCACATCCCGACAAGCATTCCCACGTTGTCAACGCCCGCCACGCTCCCCTCCGTGAACACGCCGCGAATATCCGCTCCCTCGGCGTACCCGAAGAGCCCCATGAAGTCGCCGCCGCCGCCGCGCCCCATATCAATACCGCTTATCCTGTGCCCGTTCCCCCGAAAGACCCCGGTAAACGGCGCCGACGCCGACCCTATCGGCTCAAAACGCCCGGTCGCCGGTACCTCTATATCGCAAACCAACTCATAATTCCCGTTCAACGGATGCGTTACGTACTTGCCTATCAGAAAGAGGTCGGCATACCGGGAGACCTCTATGACCTCGCCGTCGGCCCCGGCAAAACGCGCCGTCGGCGCGGCGCCCGCCGAAACGGCATCCGTACGTACGACGCCGGCAAAACCATCGCTCCACCCCGCAAATCGGCGGCCGCTATCCGGCATCGCCGCGACGGTCACCGCCCCGGTTCCGGCGACCGATGTGTCCACGCTCGCCGTAAACCCGGAAGCGCCGGACACAATCAGCGACCCGCCCTCCCCCGCCTCATACCTGTATATACGGACAGACGACCCGTCGGCACGCTCAAACTTCGCGGTGAACACCGTATCCCGCAACGCCGCGTCAACCCTGCCGGCCCCCGCCGCGCCGTCGCTCCACCCCACAAAACGGCACCTCTCCCACGCCTCCGCCGTAACCTCCGGCCCCTCGGCCCCCGGCACCGCTTTCACGCCGTACCGGTACATTTCCGCAACACCCTCCGACCCGCTAACCATAAGCCTCCCGCACCCCTCCGCATCGACCGCGTAGGCAAGCGTCCGCACGCTGTACGGCACCCGGACAAGCTGCGGATACCCCGCGCCCTCCTCAATTGCCCACGCGCCGCCGAAATCCCATCCGGCAAACGTCCCACGCGACCGCATCCGGGCCCCGCTGCGCCCCTCACCGCCCGCCGACACGCTTTGCCCCGACGCCTCCGTGTCCCAAAAAGAGCCGCTCACCTCCGCCGGCCCAACGTAAACCGCGTCTCCATCGACATAAAAGACACCCCTGTCGCTCCACGCGGGCGCCGAAGCAAAATCAAACCCGACCATCCCCCCGGCGGCGGCGGCGCCCGACACACGCCCGGCGGAAAAACTCTCCCGTACCCGCCCGCCGAATACCTGCCCCACAAGCCCCCCCACGTTTTTCGCCCCGCTCACCCGCCCCAGGGCGAAACACTGCCGCACCTCCCCCGCCGCGGAAATCCGAAGCAAACCCACAAGCCCCCCCACATTCTCCGTCCCGTGAACCTCCGCCGCGGAGTAGCTCTCGTAGATTCCCCCGCTGTTAACCCCCACAAGCCCGCCGGCGTTGCTCTCCACCCGGCCGGCGACGACGACCCCCGCCCCGTAACAGTTGACTATCCGGCCGTTGTTACTCCCAGCCAGCACGCCCACCGCGTAACTTCCCGCTATCGTATCCGCGGCCACCCCGACGCCCGATACCTCCGCGTCATACCCCACAACGCCGAAGAGCCCCACGTGTCCGGCGGCCGGTCTGTTTACGTACAGATTGCGGATAACGTAGACTGCCCCGCCGCGGCTGAAAAAACGTCCGGTGAACGGACGCCCGTCGCCCCCTATCGGCAAAAAAGGGCGAACCCGGCTGTCGGAGGCGTCGATGTCGCATACGAGCTCGTAGTCGCCGTAAAGCGGACAGGCCTCGGAGCGCCCTATCTTGCGAAGGTCGTCCAAAGAGGCGACACGCGAGACACCCTGCGCCGACGCAAAAAACGCGGTCAGGAGAATCAGGCGGAGAACGCGCAATGATACGCGGTTTATTGCTCTTTTGTTTGTACTCTTGCTTGTGTCAGGCATCTATAATAATATAGGTTACAACCTCGTCCGGCGCCTTAATTTATATCCGTTTCTTTATCAAATTTTCCCCAGGGCCGACGTCATAACCCATCCGCCGGCGCCGTTTGACAGGCTCACGAGGCTCCACTCGCCCACTGTCTTTCTGATTTGCAGTTTTGTCCCCTCGTGCGCCGTGAACAGCGTTTGGCTGCCGGAGGGTTGGTTCTTCGCGTCTATCGACGCCGTGAGTATTATCGCGTACTGTTTGCTCTCCATAGCGTAGATTTTGTAACCCGCCGACGTCCCCGCGGTTATTATAAGCAGGGCGCACAGGGCCGCGCCGTACGCCAGCCATAAACGCGCGAGGCCGCGTTTCAGGAGCATTGCCGAGGCAATTATAGACAGTATGAACAGGAGGGCGCACACCGCCGTCAGTTGGACGTTCAGCGGCAGCAGGGTGTGTATGCCGTAGAGCACCGACGTCAGGAAGTCCGATTCACGGCGGTCATCGCCGGCTTGCCTGTCGACTATTATCGACGTTATGAAGTTGATGTTGGCCTCTATGTCCGGGTCGTTCGGCAGCAGCGCCGCCGCTTTCTCGTAGTACAGGCGGGCCATACCGGGCTTCATAAGCCGGTAGTAGCAATTTCCCATATTGTAGTAGACGGCGCCGTTTTTCATTCCGGCGTCGAGTATTTTCGCGTAGCGGGCAAGGGCGCTGTCGTGGGCCCCGGCCTCGTAGAAAGCGTTCGCCTTTTTGAACAGGCCGCTGCAGGCGGCGGCGTCCGGGGCGGCGCTTACGGACGCGGGCGCCGTCAGCGCAATCATCCCAACCGTCAGCGTTATCAATACCGACGGCGGCGCCGCCTTTGCCTTCTGCGCTACTTTTTCCATGCTGCCGAGGAACGACGCGGTCTGTTTTATTATCTCCCCCCTGCTCAAAGCGTCGAACTTTTTGCCGCCGAAGCGGTACTCGTTTAGCCCTTCGATAAGCGCCGTGAGGCCGACGACCGTCCGTTCGTCTACCTTGCGCGAGAGCAATTCGTCTTTCAGTTCCTCAAGCGTCCGCCCTGTCGCGGGGAAGGCAAACTTGTTGGAGATGTACTTCTCTATGACTATAGCCGCCCCGCCGAGGAACTCTCCGTCCGAGGCGGCTCGGTTTGCCTTATTCAACTCTTTTATCGCGTTGCCAAGCGCCCTTTGGCGAACGGCCTTTATCTGATTTTCACCGCTCTTCCCTGTCTGCGCCCTGTAGAGCAGCGCGAAGAGAAAGAGCAGGAACGGCGTCGGGAAGAGCAGGTACCAATATGGCGCGCGGTAGGGGCGCTCCTCCCGGTTTACGAGCCTGGCGGGAGTCTTTATGTAGCGGATGTCGCTGCCCACCTGCCGGATTTCCTCCTGCGTCAGGTAGCGCGTCTGCTCTTTGGCCGCGCCCTTGCCTTTGGCGACCGACACTCGCAGCGTGTCGGAACGGGCAGTCTTGTAGGTTCCGCTTTCAGGGTCAAAGTAGTGGCAGGCGACGGGTCCGAGCGTCAGCGTTCCCTCCTGCTTTGGGATGACGAGATAGCGGTATGTCTTTCGCGTGGAGAGCCCGTTGGCGCCGGTATCGACGGTCGTTTGGCGTTCCGGGGCAAAGACGTCGCAGTTGAAGGTCTCCGGCAACACGGGGTCGCCGACGTTTGAGGCGCGGGTGTTGCCTTTAATCGACACTCTGAGCGTCAGCGCCTCACCGGCGGTAACCGACTGCGGTTCCACGGAGGCCGATATGTTGAACTTCCCCACCGAGCCGCCGAAGTTTTCGGGGGCGCCGGCGGGGCGCGGCCTCACCGTCACGTTGAAAGGGGCGGTGCGCGCCTTCTGCTGTATCGCCTGGCGCCCTCCGAAGATGTCCATATCGAAGAAATCCTGGAAAAACGGGTTTATTTGCCGGCGCGACTGCACGATTTCGTCGTAGTCGAAATCCACCGCCCCGATACGGTATTCCCCCGCCGTCAGGCCGAAGACCGCGAAGTTGAGCGTGAACGTGTTGTACATCTCGTTCCCCATACGCTCCTGTCCCTGCGTGACCTGGTTGGTGAATAAGCGGTTGAGCGAAAAGCCGGAACCGAAGGCCTTTTCAATCTGCTCGACGGCGCCGGTGTATCCGCGCTGCGTCTGTATGGGCGTGCCGGCTCTCTGCGCGACCTTGAGCGTGAGCGTCGTCTGCTCGCCGACGTAGAGAACCTTTTTAGGCATTGTGAGGGTGACCCTGATATCGGGGCTGCGGGCGGGGGCGGCGTCCGTCGCGCCGGCGGTGCCGCCGCTGTTGCCGCCGCCGCCCGCGCCGACGTTGAATTGCAGGGGCCTGGTGCTGTAGTCGCTTCCGTCAACGGTCACGGTCAACGCCGGAAAGACGAAGGAACCGTCCGTCCTGGAGACTATGGTATAGATGTACCTGTAGGTGATTTCGCGTTTCTGCTCGATTTTGCCGTTTATTATGCTTATGTTTTGCGACTGCGTGGAGCCGGTGTTGACGCTCTGTACCTCGAAAGCGTCGCTCGGCCCGGGCGACGGGACGCCGGACACGGCCTTGGGGGTGACGAGCACGGCGACGACGACGGTTCGGTCGCCTTTTGGGACGGAGGCGCGGTCGGTTGTGGCGGTAAAAGAGACTTGCGCGGCGGCGGAGGTCACTAAGGCGGCCAGCAGCACAACCAAGAATATCGTATTAATCGCGGTACGTGTCACGGAAATACTCCTTAACGGCAAAAACGCAAATAATTAAAATCAAAATAAAAATCTTTAAAATCATTTTATTACGTCAACTACCAGTCTTTCTCCGGCTGCCTGATTCTGGCGCGTTGAAACCTCGGCTTGTTTAATGTGTCCGAATCGTCCGCGTACTGCTCTATCAGCCTTGAGGCTTCCTCTTTCTTCTGTTCGCCCTTATCCGGCTGCTGTTGCCGGTCATCTTTGCCCTGATGTTCATTGTCGTCCCGCCGTTCTTTGTCATCCGACCGTTCCTTATTCTCTTGCCCGTCCTTGTCATCCTTATTATCCTTATCGTCCTTATCCCCCTGTTGATTGTCCTTTTGTTGATTTTGGTCGCCCTGCTGTTTATCCTTATCCTTATTCTCGTCCTGTTCCCTGTCCTGCTGTTCTTTCATAAGATTCATCTTTTGGTGCGCCATTTGCAAATTCCATTTGGCGTCCATGTCGCTCGGACGCAGTTTTAATGTGTTGACATAGCTCTCCAGCGCGCCCGAATACTTTTTGCGGGCCGACGCGGCGTCGCCGGCGGACTCCAATTTTTCGGCTTGCCTGTATTGAATGTTTCCGAGGTTGTAGTGCGCGTCGGCCATTGTTTTTTTGTTGAGCTGCGACGACACCGCGTCCAAGTACGACTTTTCCGCCTCGTCAAGTTCTCCGAGCCTGTAGAGCGTCGAGCCTTTATTCATCTTCAGCCTGCCGTTTGACGGTTCGAGCAGCAAGGCGTCGTCATAGAGTTTCAGCGCCTCCTCGTACTGCCCTTTGGAGTAGAGCCTGTTCGCCTTCCTGTTTTTGGCGCCCACCTCGTCGGCGAAGGCGTTTGAGAACAACGAAACGATGATTATCGTCAACACGGCACGAACAGCCATTGCCGCCGGAACTCCCCGTTCATTGAGCGAAGTCGAAATGAGCGGGGTCGAAATGAGTGAATCCTTAGTCATTCGAACCTCCCCCTCCAGGCGGCCTTTTTTCTCGCCCGCTCGCAGATGAGGAACTCTATCAGTATAAATATAATCGCTGCCAACAAAAATATTTGGTACTGTTCCTCATGGACGACGGTTTTTGTCATTCCGAAGTCGCTTTTTTCCATCTTTGACACCTCGTTGTAGATTCTCGTCAGGTCGAGGTCGGTTCCGGCGTGGAAGTATTTTCCGCCGGACTCTATGGCTATTTTTTCCAGCGTCACGGGGTTGAGGCGCGTCATTACCAGGTTTCCGTCTTTGTCCTTTTTGTACACGACGCCGCTGCCGCCCCTGTTCATGGGTATGGGCACGCCGGCCTCGGAGCCTATGCCTATGGTGTGGATAACCACGCCCTCCTGCGCGGCGGCGCGGGCGGCCTCGGTCACGCTGCCCTCGTGGTCTTCGCCGTCGGAGAGTATGACCAGCACCCTGTTCCTCTTGCCTGTCCCCCCCATAGCCTTGACAGCCTGCCTGATGACCTCCGAGAGCGCCGTGCCCTGCACCTGCACCCAGTCGGCGCTGACGGATTGCAGCATAATGGCCGCGGCGCCGTGGTCAAGCGTCAGCGGGCACTGTACGAAACTCTCGCCGGCGAATATTATCAGCCCCACCCTGTCGCCCTTGAGCAGGTTTATGAACTTGCGTATCTCGAATTTGGCGCGTTCGAGCCTGTTGGGGGCCAGGTCCTGGGCCAGCATGCTGTGGGAGATGTCGAGCGCCACCATGACGTCCACGCCCTTACGCTCCACCATCTCCATCTTCACCCCGAACTTGGGGCGCACTAAAGCGAAAATCGCGAATGTCAGGAACAGGCAGAAGAAGGTGGATTTAAGGATATAGCGGGCCGGGCCGGCGGACGAGTTTAATTTGCGGGCGAGGATGGGCGAGGCAAAGCGGGAAAGCAGCGCCTTCTTTCTTCTATACATCAGAAAAAAGAAAAACACCGCAAGCGGCACCGCGGGCAGCAGGAGAAAATATTCGGGATTTCCGAAACGCATGGTTAATTGTTCCTTTTTATGGAATCCGCCTAAACACCGTATTTTGCAGCAGCGTTTCCGCCGCTAAAATGATAAATCCTACCCACAACCATTTATAAAAATATTCCGAATAAGAAACATGGCTGACGGATTTGATTTCCGTCTTCTCCATCCTGTCTATCTCCTCATATATCATTTTGAGCGACTCCGAGTTCTGCGCGCGAAAGAAAGCCCCGCCGGTTAATCGGGCTATATCCGAAAGCTCTTTCTCGTTTATGTCCGACTGCATCATCTGTATACGCTGCGTACGCCTGCCTGTCTGCGGATTGACCGTCTCCATCGGAAACGGGACCTGCCCCTCTTTTCCCACGCCTATGGTGTATATCTTTATATTTAATTCGCCCGCCGCTTTGGCCGCGGTTTGCGGCGGTATGTCGCCGGCGTTGTTGGCTCCGTCGGTCAACAGTACCATTACCCTGCTCTTAGCTTGCGAGTCTTTCAGGCGGTTGGCCGCCGTGGCTATCGCCGTTCCTATGGCCGTTTGGTTGGAAAAGTCGGCGTAGTCGGCGGCGTCTATCATCCGTATCAAAACGCCGTAGTCATTCGTAAGCGGGCAGCGCGTAAAAGCCCTCGCCGCGAAAAGGACTAAGCCCACGCGGTCGTTCTCCCGTTTTGCCACGAAGTTTTTCATCTCCCGCTTGGCCACGGCCAGTCTGTCGTCGGGCTTGAAGTCTAAAGCTTTCATGCTCTCCGATATGTCAAGTATCAGCATAATATCGACCCCCTCCGTAGTCACCTCGACTTCCGAATGCTGTTTCTGCGGCCTGGCCAGCGCGACCGTCAAAAAACAAAAACCGGCCACGCGCATCACTATAAGGGCGTGGCGCAGCCGTCTGTACGGCGACACCGGCAGCTTCTTTATGATTGACAAATCGGAGAAAGCAAGCGTTACCTTTTGCCGGCGCTCCCGCAAAACGTAGAGCCACACCATGGGGACGGCCAATATGAGCAGGTAGAAAAAGTACGGGTTTTTGAATGTCATTGCGTCACCCCGATTCTCTCCGTCTTGCGCTCGTAGGGCAGCATCGGGTCGGGCTTGGTGGCCTCTATAAACGTCCTGACGTCCTTAATGTACCCGTCTATGCACTGCCTGTCCGGCACCCACTTCGCGAATTTGACCCGGTCGCTTGAGCGGAAGAAGCGTTCGGCGCAGAGCCGCATCTCGCGGCTTATATCGGAGAATTCGAGCCAAGCCGTGAGTTCCTCCGTGGTAAGCTCCGGCGCGATAGTGTCGTAGCGGCGCCCGATGTAACGCTTGAATATCTCGGAAAGCTCAAAGACATACTCGCGTACCATACCGCGTTCCAGATATTTTTTCCCATCCAGCGCGTCTATCGCCCCAATAGCCTCCTCGTACGGCGGCATGAGATTGACGACGGGCGCGATAACGGCCTTTTTCTTCCTGAGATACTTTCTTATCGGGAAAAACGCGGCGACGGCTAAGGCGGTGCCCAGGATAACCCACAGATACCACAGGCCGGCCCTGCCGGCCCCCTGCTGCGCCTTCAAGTCCTTGAGCGCGAACCCGCCGCTGTCAGGCGGGGCGGCGGGAAGGACGGAGAGGAGCCTTATCGGGATGGGCGGGGTAAACAGTGTGTCGCAGCCCGCGGCGCCCGCGGCATCATCGGCCGTATTGACGGTAAAACCGGCGGCGGTATCACCGGCGCCGCCGTCTTTGACACCGTTATTACAGACTAAAAAACGGAGGGACGGTATGGTACAATTCTCCGGCCTGTAGGCCGCTATGCCGTATCTGTATTGATACCGGGAGCTGTCGCGAGCTTTACTTTTATCCTTATCCTTACCTTTTGCCTTTGCGTTCGCGTTCGCGCCCCGCGCCGACAGGTCTTCCCACTCCAGCACGGAAAATTCGCCGAACCCCTTATCGGTCTCCGGCGGAACGACCTTCGCGCCCCTGGGAACGCCGGCGATGACGACGTCGAGCGACAGCGCGTCGCCCGGCATCGCGCTGTCGGCGGAGACGGCAGCCGTTATTGACATTGACGCCGACGCCGTCATTGCCGGCGCCATTATCAATATCAACGCAACGGCCGACACGCCGGCTGAATGACGATAATTTTTACGTTCATCCATCATCCCAACAATCCCCATTTACTGTTAATCAGGGCTAAGCCCGCAATAACAAATATCGACGGCAACAGGTTTACCACGTTGACCTTCCTCACGTTGAGCACTCCCAGCCCTATCGCCGCGACCAGTACTCCGCCTACGGCGCTGACCTCCGTCACCACCATGTCCAATTCCGCGGCGCTCAGGAACGACGTTATGTACTTCGCCGACAGCGCGATTGACCCCTGGTATATGAGGAGCGCGGCGGCGGAGAAGATTACGCCTATGCCGAGCGCGGCGGTCAACAGCATTGACGATATGCCGTCTAAAAGCGACTTCGTGTATAATATTGTATGGTCGCCGCGCAGCGCGCCCTCTATCGCCCCTATCACGGCCATAGCGCCCACGCAGAAGAGCAGCGTCGCGCTTACGAAGCCTTCCGCGATGCCGCCGCTCTCGCCGCCGGCCTTTTTGACCGCCGCCTCAAGCCGCCGCCCCGCCCAGTCAAGCAACTCATCGAGCCGCAGCAGCGAACCGGCCACCCCGCCCAGCGCGAGGCTTATTATCACTAAAATAAAATTTTGCGTCTTTAAACCCATCGACAACCCGACAAACAAAATCGCCAGCCCAAGCCCCTGCATCACAACCTCCCGCATACGCTCAGGCATACGCGGCAGAACGAGGCCGGCCAAAGAACCCACAACCACGGCTACGGCGTTGATTATCGTTCCTTGCAGGGCAGACATTAATATTGTTCCTTTTTTTGTGAATCGTATAATCGTGTCGTTTAAACAACGGGGAGGGCGGGCAGACCCCGCCCCTACGGCACCGTTATACGTCATTTATACAATTAGTCCCTGTCCAAAAAACCCGTAAGCGGCGAAGAGGCGCTCGCCGCCTTCGACGTCCCCGCCATACCCGCCAGGAACGCCTGCCGGCCGGCCCTCACCGCGTACTTGAAAGCCTCCGCCATCCGCACCGGGTCGTCGCTCGCCGCTATCGCCGTGTTAAGCAGCACCGCGGCGGCGCCCATCTCCATCGCCTCCGCCGCGTGCGACGGCCTGCCGATTCCGGCGTCTACTATCACCGGCACGGTCGCCTCCGATATCATTATCTCTATCAACTCCGCCGTCCGCAGCCCCCTGTTGGTGCCGATGGGCGCCCCCAGCGGCATCACCGCGGCGGCGCCGGCATCGGCTAAACGGCGGGCGGCGTAGAGGTCGGGGCACATATACGGAAAGACCGCGAAACCCTCCCTGACCAGTACTTCCGTCGCCTTTAACGTCTCCATGTTGTCGGGCAGCAAATAGACGCTGTCGCTTATCACCTCTATCTTTATCCAGTCGCCGCACCCGACCGACCGCGCGAGGCGGGCAATCCGCACCGCCTCTTCGGCGCTGCGGGCGCCGGAGGTGTTGGGCAGCAGTATCTTCCCCGCCGGAATGTGGGACAGGACGCTCTCCCCGGGGCGCTCCATGTCCACGCGGCGCAACGCCACGGTAATGACGTCGCACTCGGCGGCCGCCAGCACATCCTTTATTATCCGGTCGTCGCGGTATTTGCCGGAACCGGTAATCAGGCGGGAGCGGACAGTTACGCCGGCGATTTTCAGGTCATCGCTGTCGTTATCGTTATTCAAGGCTAATATTCTCCCTTAGACCCGTTATAAATATGCGCTCCCGGTTCTACCGACTTTGTTATCCACGTGTTCCCGCCTATGACGGCGCCTTTTCCTATTACCGTGTCGCCGCCCAATATCGTGGCGTTGGCGTAGATTATTACGTCGTCTTCTATGTCGGGATGGCGTTTTTGGCCGGTTCTGGGGCGGCCGTCCCTGTCGAAAGGGGAGGTTGCGCCCAAGGTTACGCCCTGGTATATCTTTACGTTGCCGCCTATCCGGCAGGTTTCGCCTATTACTACGCCGGTTCCGTGGTCTATGAAGAACCGTGGGCCTATTCTGGCGCCGGGGTGGATGTCTATGCCGGTGGCTGAGTGGGCGCGCTCGGACAGTACGCGCGGGATTATCGGCACGCCCATCGAGTACAGACGGTGGGCTACGCGGTGCGCGGCTATCGCCTCCACGCACGGGTAGCTTAGAACGACCTCGTCGAAGAACTTCGCGGCGGGGTCGCCGGCGAGGGCGGCGGAGACGTCCTCAAGCAGCATCGCCCTTATCTCCGGCAGCGACTCGACCATCTCAATCAGCGCGCGGGCCGCCCTCTCCTCGCAGTCGCAGCCGCCGCATCCGCCGTCAACGCGGCAGTGGTAGCTGAAGGCCCTGTGCAGGCACTCGCCCAGCCGCGACGATATGCCGTACAGCCTGTCCGCGAGCGCGTTTACCGCCCTCTCTTCGTCGCCAATCTTGTCGCTGTAGTAACCGGAGAACAGGACGGCCATTATGTCGTCGAACATCCTGTATATCTCTTTGCGCTCACGGATGTCAAGCTCGTCGCCGGTCGGGGCGCCCCGATTGAGCAGGGCGGCCACCCGCGGGACGCTGGACTTTACCCAATCCTTAGTAGTCGTATTTTCGTATATATTCATAAAAAAACCTCTTCCGACGGAACGGCGCTTCATCAATAAGATGTGGAATCATGCAAATACTTAATCCACTGCGTGAAAAACTCCGTTCTATGCGAACGCCACAGGTTTGCGGGGTTTCTCAAGTCCACGTTTTTGGGCGGCTCCACATCGGCCCTTCCCTTTGCCGCGTCGCGGCTGTACTCTTCCACCAATCGGTCGGGTTCGTACTCCGGGTGGCCCAAGTGTATCAGGAATCGGGTGTCGGAACTCTCAAAAATGACGTACCCGGCTCCTTCGGCGTGGGCGAGCAGGTTTATGTTGCCCTTGTCACGTTCGCGCTCCAGCACCGCGTCGTCTATGCCGGAGTGACGGCTTTGCGGGCACCAGAACCAGTCGTCCATCTCGCCGGTTATGCGGTGGTCGCGGTTCAGGTTTACCGTTTTATAGACGCCGAAGACCTTTTTGTCGCAGGCGATTTTGTCTATTCCCAGGTACTTCGCCAGCGCCAGGCCGCCCCAGCAGATGCCGAGGGTGGACGGGACGTTTTTTCGGGCGTACTTCAGAATGCGCTGTATCTCCTCCCAGTAGCTGACCTCCTCAAACGGAATCTCCTCGACCGGCGCCCCGGTGACTATGACACCGTCCAGGCGCGAACGCGCCACCGCCTCCTCAAAGGAGACGTAGAGCTTTTCCAAATGCATCCGGTCGCTCGACGTGTAGGTGTGCGTGCGCAGGCGTATCCAAACAGGCTCAATCTGCATGACCGAGCGTCCAAGCGGCTGCAGGAGGCTAAACTCGTAGGTCTGCGCCTTGGGCATGATGTTCAGGATTCCTATGCGCAGGGCGCGAATATCCTCCCGCAGCGCGTCGTCGCTGGTGACGCACTGCACCTGCCTGCTCTCCAACGCGCTAATGCCATGGTAGTCCTGCGGAACGACAATCGTCATTTTATCCCCTCATCAAAAAAAGGCGGCCTCACGGGGCCGCCCAAACAACGCCGACATCGCCAGCCTGCCTTACCATACCTACCGGGTCTTCTTGAAATCGTCCTTCAAATCCTGGTAGGTAACATACCTGTCCTGACTGCCGTCCTTAATGGCGGAGTCGTAGGTGGGGCCCGGCTCGTTTTTCCAGACCTCTTTGCCGTCAATCATGTGCAGCCGCGTGAACATCTGCTTCACGGCGGCGAAACGGTTGATTGAGAGCATTACCGTGTCGCCCTTATAACCGTAGGTTCCCCACGACTCGAAGAGCCAGTCTTCCTTGAAAGTCGGGCTGCTCTGCCCGAACTTCTTCTCTGTAAGGTGGATTTTGCCGTCGCCCCCAAACCTGAAAATCTTGGTTGTGACCGCGTTCACCCTGGAGTCCTCCACGCTTTTAGCCTTCTCCGTGAAAACCCACTCGCCCGGAACCAGCTTCTTAATACGCCCGGACTTGGCCTCGTCCTCCTTGAGGAACGGGAGCAACTTCACCAACTCCTCCCCCTTGGCGTTGGCCTGTAACAGCCAGTCCATCTTCTTGAAAGAGTCTATAACGGCAACGAGCGAGTCGATTTTGCGGGACTGAAAGCTCGTCAGCTCCTCCTTGGCCTTAAGCCCCGCGCTCTTAGCCGCGTCAACTTTCCCGCCCAACGTCGCAACCTCCTGCTGATAGTAGGCCTCGGCCTTGGCAAGGTACACCTTCATAGAGTCAACCGCCTTCCTAGCCGGCGCCTTGTTATTCTTCTCAAGCGCCCTCTTAGCCTCGTCAAGGAACACACGAGCCTCCGTAACCTTCTCCGACGGCACCCCCTTGGCCTTGAGCTGGTCTAACCGCTTCTGCGCGTCGTCAAGCACCTTCTGGTCAACCCCGCCGCCGCAACCAACCAAAACAAAAGCCGCCCCGACAACCACAGTTAACGCCAACGCCCAAAGTCTACGAAACATAGCACATCCTCCAAATTTGAGGTTTTTGGTTTAATTTCCAATCCAAAATCAATACATTAACATAGAAAAATAATTTGTGGGGACGACGGTGTCAAGGAAAATATATTTTGAGCATAAAAAAAGCGGATGGATGACGAGGGGGGGCTTCGACTTCGCTCAGCCCCCGGATGGTGAACCGAAAGGTCATTGAGCGAAGTCGAAATGACCTGACGTCAAACGGGGGGGGCATTTGGCTTACGCCGAGATAAACAAGTTCGACTTCGCTCAATGCCCTTTTGCATAAAAAAACGGCCGGCGCCGGGATGGAGGTGGTAGGTCCCGGCGACGACCTGGGCGGCTGACACGTTAGGCCATTGTGTCGCCACGTTATCAAAATCCCGTCCATCAACAAAAAAAACGGGGCGGCCTTTTCAGGCCGCCCTTACCGCGCTTTACCTCACTACCGACACCAGCGTCGATACCTTGACCCTGACGCCGTCTTTGTCCGTCAACACGCCTTTTACCACGTACGTGCCCTCGGCAACGCCGACTACGTTCCACTCGCCCACCTTCTTGGTGCCGGAAACGCTTACCGTCGCCACCTTCTCACCAAGACCGCTGAAGACCGCGAGCTTGCCTTTTACTGACTTGGCGCCGTTCCAGTAAATCGACACCTTGTCACCGGACCTAACCGGGCTCGGACCTACCGCAACGCCCGACACCGGCGATGTTACAGGCGCTACCGCCGCCTCTGCCGTGCCGCCTGTTACAGGAACCTCGCGGTTACCCTGCGCCACGCTTACCCAGTTCTGGCCGTGGATTACTACGCGGCCAAGATTGAGCTCATACGGGGAGAAGTTGCGGTCTCCGCCTATGCGCGCCTTCACCGCGTACGTGCCGGAATCCACCGCGCTCGACAGTTCCTCGCTGCCCCTCTCGTAAACTACCGTCAGAGTGCCGGTATAGTTCACTCCCAGGCCTTTAAGCGTGGGGGGCGCTATGCCCTGGTTCTCTCCCGTCCACGCTACTTCCTTGGGCAGGTTGGCATAGTTCAACATAGACGCGCTGAACACCGCCTTGCGTATCGTGTACTGCTGCGCAAGCGGAAGAGCTTCCACCGCCTCAAAGTTCTGGCCCTCGGCTATCGACAGCACAACATCCCACGTCCCGGCGTTATTGCGGCTTGCCGTGTCGGGGGTGTAGACGCGCGTCACGGCCCCAAGACCGTTAAGGCCGCTCTTTGCCGCAACCTTTATTTCCTGGGTCTCCGCGCTGTAATCCACGCTATACGTGATAACAAGGTCTTCCAAACTCACAGGGCGCTTCGCTATCGTGAATGTCCCGATTTCCGTGTCCTTGTAGGCGTTCACTCCCTCAAACGTCACGAGCGCCGTATTCTCCCCGGCGTTCGTGCTGTTGTCGGCGCTCTTTACACGGTAGTCACGGTTCGGCTCCAACGCCTGACCGTCCACCGACACGCTGAAATCCTCCGCCGTCGGCGTTATCTTCGTACCGCTGTAAACATACTCCTGAACAGGGGCCGCTACGACAAGCGCGCCCTTGATGGACTTAGGCGCGGGGTAGACCGTCACCACCGCGTCGCGGCTCCACGCCGACGCCGTGTCCTGCTCCGAGTCCTTGTACGTTACCTTCACGCGGTACTGATGCTGACCCACAACGGTATCCTTCACATTAAACGTCGCGCTCGCCGCGCCCCTCTGAAGCACAAGCGTGTCCTCCCTTACGCCGGGGATGCCAACCTCGTACCACTGGTAGGTCAGGCCGTTCGTCTTCCCGTCCTTAGGATTCGCGGCCGTAACGCGCAGCGTCACCGAACTCGACGCGTAGTACGAAGTATCCGCGGGCGTCAACGGGTCGATTTCAGGCGGCAGCGCGCTCTCGATGTTCAGCGTGCCCAGCGCTATGCCCGACAGCGAATCCAAGTTCGTGCCGGCCGTAACATCAACCGTTATCGCGTAGCTACCGATTTCCTTCGGCGCAACAGTCTCGCCGTTGTACCTCACGGTAATACGGCCAGCGTTGCTCGACACCGCGGTAACCCATTTCACGTCCACTATCTTCGCGCTGTTGGTGAACAGCACCCTGTTGGTACCATCCGCCGTCAACGCCTTAGCGGGGGAACCGTAGGTCGCCGTGAACATCGACGCCGTCGGCACGTTCTTCTCGATTACCTGGCCGCCAACGCTAAACGTTCCGGTCGCCAGCGAGTAGTTCTTCGCCTTGCCCACGGTCCCCAGCCTCACCGTCGCCGTAACCGTCTTGTCCGTGCCCACCGTAGCCGTGTTGTACTTCAGGTTCGTCACAAAGTAACCCTCATTGTCGCCAAGCGTCAAGCCGGTTACGGTCTCGCCGCCGCTCGTGTACACGAACTTGATGTCAAGCTTCTTCGTCGCCGTGTCCACATCCGTCGTCCCGTCATACGCCTTCTTGAACGGGTCGCTCGCGTAAGCCTGCGTCTCCGCGAACTTGAGCGGAGCCGGCGCGGTCGTAAACGTCCCGCGCTTCTCCGTCTCGCCGCTGTACCTGCCGCCCTCCTTGCCCCTGGCGACAACCGTTATCGTGCCGGCGTTCGTCCATTCCTCCGCCGTGTGCGCGGCCAACTCATAGTCCGTGCCCGCAACAAGAACATTGTTCGCACCGTCGCTGATGCTTATGTACGGGGCTTTCTCACGGCCGTCGTACACTCCCTTGTCGGTCAGCGTTATCGACATCGTCGCCTTGCTCAAATCGCGCGGCTTCACCGTAAACGTCACCGGCTCCGAATTACCGATTCTAACAGTATCGCCCTTCACATACTCTACCGTCGCCGTCACAGTGTACGTGCCTGCGTCCACAACGCCGTGCTTCGTCATCGCGCTCGCGGCTATCCCGTATCTCTCAAGCTCAACGGCGGTGGCAACCGCAGGGACATAGTTCGTCCCGGACAGCGTGTACACATACGGCACCGCGCCGCCGGCATACGTGACCGACGTCACCTTGTAATTCGCGCCGGCCCCGTACTTCGTATCGTAGATAATAGAGGCAACATCGCCTATCCCGCTAATCGTCTTCGGCACATACACTGCCGACTGGTTCAGCGTGGCCACTATGCTGCCTATCGCGCCGGGCTGATTCTCATCAATCGCACCCTTCACATACTGATAGATTTTCCCAGCCGCCGCGCCGCCGACCGTCACGTTCCACTTCGCGTAGAACGTCGTCGCCGACGCCACGGTGTACGGGAAAGCCGCCGCTTTCGTCCTGGCCGCGTCGGTATACCAACCGCCGAATAAGTAACTGTCCTTCGCCGGATTGGGGCTAAGCGCGGCGGGCACCGCCGTGCCGCCTAACTTTGCCTGCGTATAAACGCCATTCGCCACGGTAACGCCGTCCCATGCCCCCCCCGACGCCGGATGCTGCCCTCCGTCCAAATTCCAGGTCACCGTATACGTGACAGGCGCCGTTACGGTCACGACAGCGGTTGCGGATTTCGTATTGTCCGCCGTAGACGCCGCCCTGATTTCAAGCGACGTTTTTGTCTCGTCGGGCGCGACTGTCAACAACCCCGCGCCGCTTATCGTTGTCCCGGCGGCTTTTCCGTCCGTAGTGATTGACCAGTTAACCGTCGTCGCCGGAGTTCCCGCGCCTACATTCACCGTCGCGGTGAATTCACGCGTACCGCCCTTTGAGACGGATGCTGTCGCGGGGGAAACGGTAACGGAGGCGACGGTGCCGACGCCAGCGGGATTGGCGCCGACGGTCACGCTCGACACAGCGCTCAAAACGTCGGTCTCACCCTCTACCGTCATGAAGATTTTGTATTGCTCTCCGCTTGTCAAACCGGAAATAGTCACGTCAGTGCTTGCCGGAGTACTAATCGTTTCATTCCCGCCTATTGTCGAACTAAGCGACACTATACTGGTATTCGACATGGATACCGGCGCTTCGCCAAGCAGCCATTTCACGTAATAGATTTTTTTGCCGGAAACGTCGCAGACAAAAGACAATTTGGCGGATGCGGCGGCGGTCCGGGTGATGGTGGGGGTGCCGATGATCGTGGGGGGTTGGACGGTGGCGATAACCGCCGCCGTTCCAGGCACAGTGCTGAAATTCTGGGAACCGTCAACCGCTTCAGCAACAAGGTAAATTGTCGCGGTTTCGGCTGCAACGACTGTAATATCAGCTACCACTTTCGGCGTCCCCACTTCCACTGAGCTTATTTTAGTCCACCCCGTGGTCGTCGCACCCGTAGGCAGAGTAGCCATATCGGTCGGAGAGGTAGTCTGATTAGCGACCATGTAATAGACATTACCCGACACCGGACTTGACACCGTAAGAGTCGCCTTCGTGGTAGAGACGCGAATCGCCGTCCCGGTAGGAGCAGCGGGCGGCACAGGAAGCACCGGAATATCAAATCCCCTAACAACACTAAAATTATTCGACCCGTCAACTTCCTCAAGAACAACATACAGCACATAAGCCTTATCTGCCACCAATGTTAATTCTACATTCTTAGACACATTAGCCGCAACACTCGCAATCTTCGTCCCTTCGGCCTTAAGTTTAGCCGCATCCCACGCCGCCGCAGCCGGAGTAGTAACCTCAACGAGCTGATAATAACCCGACCCGCTCTTGTCGCTGATAAACGACAAGTTACCTTCCGTTG
>JAITCM010000010.1 GCA_031283085.1 Chitinispirillales bacterium
CCGCATACTGTTTGCCGCCGGCGGTAAATATCTTGTTTGGGGATATGTTGTCAAACTGATACCCAAACTGTGTGTTCAATTTCTCCATCAAGCCCGGAAGCAACACCATTTCGACAACCCTGCCGATGCTGTTGTTTATGCCGCCGACATTGAGGCCCAAATTATCCACCCTCTCGGACATCTTATCCACCGACGCGGACGTCTTATCCACCCTCTCGGACAGTTCAGCCATTTTCTGCGTCAGCAGCGCCTCAGACGCCGCCGTCGAGGCCGCCATCGACGCCATCGCCGCGTCCAGCTCCTTTTTAGACGCCGCCATCGATGTCGCCATCGACACCATCACCGCGTCCAGCCTGGCGTCAAACTCCTTTTTAGACGCCACCGTCGAGGCCGCCATCGACGCCATCGCCTCCTCCAGCCTGTCCACCCGGTTACCCCTGGAGAACCTCACCGGCGGCAAAGCCGCCGCGCCATTCTTTTTGCCGCCGCCCGCATATTTCGGGCCGGATATTTTCTTTTTGGCCGTTTTGATTGGCGCCGCTTTTTTGGCCGACGCTTTTTTCGCGGTTTTTACACCCATAATACTCTCCCTGTCCACGGTTTTTGTTTCGATGTCAACCATATATGGAGCCGATGACCGCCCCCCGCCGGAACCCCCCGGCGACCGGACACAATAACTAAAATAATTAATTTACGCCAAAAAGCCAAAATTGAACTTTTAACCGCCGTTTCCCCCACAATCCCTACTTTCTGACTTTCAATACCATATAAAACGTACTCCCCCCCCTCTGTATCAACAACAGCGCCGAGTCTCCCGCCTTTAATCCTCCCGTGGACTGTGAAAAGTCTTTGACCGACGCCACCGCTTTTCTGTTGATTTCCATAATAACGTCGCCCGCCCGGATTCCGCCCTGCGCGGCCGCGCTTCCGGGCTCCAGCTGCGTCACCGCCACGCCCTGAGTCCCCCTCGGTATCCCGAACTTATCCCGCAACTCCGGCGTTACCGCCTCCGCCGTCATTCCCATGAACTTTCCATCCTCCCGAGCCTGCGCCCCCTGCCCCCCGCCGGGTTGCTGCCCTCCCGACTGCGCGGAGCTCTCCGACTCGTCTCTCGACGTCAGTTTAACGTTTACCGTTACGCGCTTCCCGTTGCGCAGCAGTTCCACGGGCACCGTCTTTCCCGGATATATCGACGCCACCAGGTTGCGCAGGCGGTTGGCGTTTTCGGTGGGTTTCCCGTCTATGCTCTGCACAACGTCTCCGCGCCTGATACCGGCCCTGTCCGCCGGCTGGCCTTTGAAGACGTCGCCTATGAGCACGCCTTTTGTCTCCGCCGGCAATCCGAAGGCTTCGCGGGTCGCGCGGTCGAGCTCCTGGATGGAGACGCCCAGCCATCCGCGGCTGACTTTGCCCTCAAAGATGAGGTCTTCCATTATCCGGCGGGCCATATTGATGGGCACGGCAAAGCCTATGCCCATATAGCCGCCTGTCTGCGTGTATATCATCGTATTGATACCGATGAGTTCGCCCCTGATGTTGACGAGGGCGCCGCCGGAGTTGCCGGGGTTTATGGCCGCGTCTGTCTGGATGTAGTTTTGGTACTGCGCCGCGCCGCCCCCGGGGTTGGGCGTTTGGCGCCCCGTCGCCGAGACGATTCCCATCGTGACCGACGAGGTGAGGCTGAACGGGTTGCCTATGGCCACCGCCCAGTCGCCGGGGCGCAGCAGGTCGCTGTCGCCGAGGTAGGCGACGGGGAGGTTGTTCACGTTCTCCCTGATTTTCACGACGGCCACGTCGGAGAGCGAGTCGGCGCCCACGACGGAGGCGTCGAAGCCGCGCCCGTCGGCGGTCTTTATCTCTATCTCGTCGGCCCCGGCCACCACGTGATAGTTGGTCAGTATGTACCCGTCACGGGAGACGATAACCCCCGACCCCAGCCCCTGGCTGCGGCGCTCCTGGCGCTGCTGCTGCGGTTCCTGCGGGCGTCCGCGCCGCTGCTGCGGGCCGCCGAAAAACTCCTCGAAGGGATTCCCCCCGCCGAAGAAGGGGCTGTCGAAAAACTGGTAGAAGGGGTTGTTGGTGAACACCACCGTGTCTATCTTTGTGGGTATCACCGAGACAACTGTGGGCACGACTTTCTCCGCGACGTCGGCGAAGACGGTGGCGAAGCCCTGCATGGCGGGCGGGACGGCGACTTTGGGCGCCGTTTGCGCGCCGAACTGCACCGACCCGCGCGCCGGTCGGGCGGGCTCGGCGGAGAAGGGTTTGGCGGCCGACAAAACGACGGCGACGACGGCGGCCGCGACAAATACCGCCGCCTTTGCCGCTCCTGATTTTGTTGATGCCGCTGATGTTGACACGGGCTTACTCCTGATGCCTCTGAACATGGCGTCCCCCTTGCTTTTAGCGTTTAAGGTTTTTGTTTTTTTGTTTTGGCCGTCAGGTCAATAATCAACAAAAAAAGATTAAAGCTCCCGGCCTTTTTTGTGATGAATACGCGCTTGCGTTAAAAATATTATACGGAAATCGTCGATTTGCGTTTTTTTTGGATTAAAGGATTAAAGGACTAAAAGATTTTACATCATAATTCCTAAAGACCCAATATATATTTAATATAAGGTATAGACGCTGCCAAACCCACAAGACAAGGCGACGACCCGTGCAAGCACTGTGCAGAAATTGCGGATTTTCCGGTATGTTCGACCCGGCCAAGGCGCCGGATCAGCCGTTTGTCATAAAGTGCCCGAACTGCGGCGGGGCTATACAGATGCCCGGTCGCATCGCGGCACCGGCGGCGGAGCAGGCCGCGCCGGCACAGTCCGCGCCGCCGTCCGGCGCCATGCGCATCGACACGCTGCTGCGCACCATGGCCGACCTCAAAGCCTCCGACCTCCACCTGTCGAGCGATTGCCCGCCCATGATACGCAAGGACGGCGAGATGGCGGCATTGCCCAACTGGCCCACCCTCTCCGCCGGCGACGTGAAGAACCTTATGTGGCCCATAGTGCCGGAACGCAACAAAGAGCAGTTTCAGGAGTGCCACGATACCGACTTAGCCTACGAAATCGAGGGGCTGGCGCGCTTTCGGGTCAACCTCTTCATGGACAGGAAGGGCATGGGCTCGGTGTTCCGGGTCATCCCCAGCAAAATCATCACCGCCGAAGACCTCAACCTCTCCAAGGAGATACTGGGCCTCTGCAAATTGCCCAAAGGACTGGTACTGGTCACCGGCCCCACGGGAAGCGGCAAATCGACCACGCTCTGCGCCATGATAGACTACATAAACCGCATTCGCAAAGACCACATGATAACGATAGAGGACCCTATCGAGTTCGTCCACGAGAACAAGAGCTGCCTGATAAACCAGCGCGAGGTGCACGAGCACACCGCCTCTTTCAAGAGCGCCCTGCGGGCGGCGCTGCGCGAAGACCCGGACATCGTCTACATCGGCGAGATGCGCGACCTGGAGACGATATCCATCGCCATAGAGACCGCCGAGACCGGCCACCTGGTCTTCGGCACGCTGCACACCTCCACCGCGCCGTCAACCGTCGACCGGATAATAGACCAGTTTCCGGGCGACAAGCAGGACCAGATTCGCATGATGCTGGCCGACAGCCTGCGCGGCATTATCTGCCAGATGCTCTGCAAAAAGCTCGGCGGCGGCCGCGTCGCGGCCATGGAAGTGCTGATGGTGACCCCCTCCATCTCAAATCTGATACGCGAAAAGAAGACATTTATGATACAGTCCATCCTGCAAACGGGAAAGAACTTGGGGATGTGCACGATGAACGACAGCTTCTTTGAGCTGGTCAGACAGCGGACGGTCTCCCCGGAGGAGGCCTACGACAAAGCGCTTGACAAACCGGGGCTGTTGGGGATGTTTGAGAAAAACGGGATAGGGACGGGGTGGCTGAGCAGCAAGGCTCCACAGTAACGTTAAATAACCTTGCGATTTATCCGTGCATTGATGTATATTAATCTTTAATTAACCGCTCCTTAACGCCGGAGAAAGAACCGAAGACTATGGGTTTCGACGACCATGACCGCTTTGTCGCCAAGAACCGCTCTTTGGCGCAGGCCGAAGACATCGCTCGGCGCGACGACGCCCTGGATAAGAAGGGGTACTCGTACCTCCGCGGGCGCGACGACAGCTCGTGCTTCAACTGCAAGACAAAGAATACCTGCCGCGAGTTCTCCGCCCGCCGCAGCGGCGGGACCGCCGGCGTCGTCTCTTTCGGCGGCGACGAGAGGATGATATGCGACAAGTACCTGCCCGCGGAGAAGGCGCGGAAAGCAATGAGCGACAAACAGGTCAAGTCGCTCCTCAAAAACGTAAAAAAGGGATACTGACCCTATTGGAGAGGATATACCGAAAATGGAAAGTTCACCGCTCGAACTCTACGAGACAGCTTACAGGCTGCATTACGCCGAGAACAGGATTCCCGAAGCGCTCAAATACTACGAGGCGCTCATAAAGGAGTTCCCGGAATCCAATGAGTGCGGCTACGCCGTCGTCCAAATCCAGAAGATAAAATCCAACGACGTCGCGGCCTCCGTCGCCGGCAAGAGCAAGGCGCACCCCTTGGCCACCCTCTCGTTCCTGCTCTGCCTGCTGATGATGGGCGGCCTCGGCGGCGCGTGGCTGATACTGCAAGACAGGCTTTCCACGGCGCAGCGGCAGACATCCCTCTCCGCGAAGGCGCTGGCCAACGTGATTAACGGCAATGACGACGACGCGCTGATGCTGCTCAACGAGATGAAACTTCTCTCCAGCGCCGACATAACGCCCTACGAACTGTCGGCGCTTATCTACCGCAGGGCGGGGAAGACAGATAAGGCCCGGTCGGAATACGACGTATTCTTCAGCCTGAACCCCGCGGAGAGGGAAAAGTACGGAACGATAGAGGAGTTAGTGCCCAATCCCATGGAGAAGAAGCCGAAGAGGTGATATATGGACGCCCTTAAAACGATAACTCAGCGCATTGAGGACGGCTTCGTATTGAACGAGCAGGGGCGGTGGCTCTACATGGCCGAGCAGCGCATCTACGAGAGGCGGGTCATAGAGCAGATAGTCAACGGCAACGTGCTGGTAGACGGGAAGTGGGTAGCCATCGGCGAGGCGAGGCGGCTCGCGAAGAGCAATCGGGCGGCGGCGCAGCGCAAACAGGCGCAGCCCGCGCCGGCCACCCCGCTCATGCCGCCGCAGCCGCACACCGAGACAACCTCCTTCGAGGCGGTGGGCGATATGATGGAAACAATCTGCATGGATATGTCCGCCGTGATGAGGCCGCCGGCGGTCGACACGGAGGACGACGGGCCGGCTCCGGCGCACGTCGACTCGGTACTGATATACGGCCTGTCCACAAACTCCGCCGCCGACCAGTCCCGATACGCCATGGCCTACATAGACGAACTGAACCTGTCACGCAAACGCGGCGGCCTGTTCGGAAAACTGGCAAAGCTGTCCATAGCGCTGGCGGCGGCGGCGGCAATCGTGCTGGCAATCATGCAATACACGGCTAAAACCTGAAAGGATGCCCGAATAATGAAAACCGGAAAATTCGTTACCGCCATATTGCTCTGCGCCGCCCTGTCCCCCGCCGGCGCCGGGGCGGGCCTCCTTAACGGCTACTACCAGGTCACAAGCCTGGTTCTCATCCACAACGACAGGGACAGGCAGGGTTTCAACAATAACAACCTTTACATACTGGCGGGCGACAAACGTATCAGGGTCGTCGGGGCATGGCGCGGCTACCCGATAATGCGGGACGTGAACATCGAGAAGACCGTCGGCGACACGCTCATATTGCGGGATACCGAAAACCCGCAGAGCGTCTTCAAGTTTCGCGTCCGCAACAACACCGTAAGCGGCCGCCACTCGATAACCGACGAAGACGGGACCCGCCAAATCATCGACTCCAAAGCGGTCATCAAGCAACTCAACCAAAGCGAGATTGACCGGATAAAAATCATCTTCAGCTTACCTTGAAAAGGGGCAAAACCATGAATACACGCACACTGGCTATCATAAAGCCCGACGCCGTCCGCGCCAAACACGCCGGGAAGATACTCTCGATGATTGAGGAGAGCGGCCTTACGGTCGACGCGGCTCGGATGTTTCGGCTGACTCGCGAGCTTGCCGGCGAGTTCTACGCCGCGCACAGGGGCAAGCCGTTCTACGAAGGGCTTATCGACTTCATGGCGTCGGGGCCGTGCGTCGTTCTCTCGCTCGGCGGCGAGGACGCCGTCGCGCGCTGGCGCAATCTTATGGGGGCGACCAATCCGGAAGCGGCGGCCGACGGGAGCGTCCGCAAACTCTACGGAACCTCGGTGCAGTTCAACGCCTGCCACGGCTCCGACGCGCCGGAGACGGCGGCGAGCGAAACGGCCTTCTTCTTCTCCGGCGCGGAGCTGCCTTGACCGATTGTTGTCCAACGTTTTTGGCGTTTCGCCGCGCCGCGGCTTTTATCGCAGTATTGATAGGGCTCGCGGGCTTCGGCCACGCCCAGCCGCCGGCCGACACCGCTCAATCGGGTTTGACGGATGTCGCCGCGTCAACGGACAGCGTATCCGTCCCAACCGACACCGCGAAGAAATCCAAGAGCGAACTCGCCGACACCGTTCATTACGAGGCGGACTTTATCGACTACGACAACGAGGAACGCGTCCTTTCACTGATGGGACGGGCGCGGGTGCGCTATCAAAACATCACGCTTCAGGCCGACACAATCGTTTACACCGTGGCAAACGACCTCTTTCAGGCCCGCGGCAAACCGCAGCTCGTCGAGGGGCGCGACACGACCGTCGGCGACTTCATGGCCTACAACATAAAGACGCGGCGCGGGCGGGTCAGCTACGCCTTTACGCGGTTCGACGACACCTACGTCACCGGCAACAACATCGTCAAGACTCGCGACAACCGCCTCTACATCGAGCAAGGCGACTACACCACCTGCCAAAATCCGCAGCACCCCCACTACTACTTCTACGGGCGGCACATACTGGCGGTGCCCGACGACAAGGTAGTGGGCAGGCCGGTGGTCATGAACATCGGCGACGCGCCCGTCGCCGTCCTGCCCTACTTCGTGATGCCCCTGCGGCGCGGCAGACGCAGCGGCTGGCTGACCCCCTCCTGGGGCGGCAGCGTGGCAAGCGGCGGATACATCGACAACTTGGGCTACTACTACGCGCCCAACGATTACACCGACGCGACGCTCGCCGCCAAAGCGCAGGAGTTCAACAGCTTCGTATTCAACGCCACAGGGCGCTACAACCTGCGCTACACGCTCGACGGAGAGGTCAGCGGCAGGTACGTAATCGACAACAGGCTCGAAAACGCCTCGCAGCAGTGGGCGCTCGACTACAGGCACAACCAGCTGCTCTCCCCTGACGGCGGTACGCGCCTGAGCGGATACGGCAGCCTCGTCTCCAACCGCACCTTCAACCGGCTGTACAGCGACGAAACCTACGAGCTGGAGAGACAGCAGCTCGACGCCAATATGTCGCTCTCCCACCGCCTCGACGCCATCAACGCGTCGACGAATTTAGTCTGGCGCAGGAACCACAACCTGACGACCGACAAGATAGTCGAGGATATGCCGATGTTCGACTTCAGGCTGCAAAACAGGGCGTTCCTGCCGTACAGGGCCGGCGGGGCAAAGAGCGAGCCGGCCTGGTACAACAACATCTACTACGCCTACGATACCAAGGCCAATATGCGCCGCGAAGCCTACGGAAACGACTCCCTCAACGGCTTCATACGCCCCGGCATGGAGCACAACGTAAACCTCACGTCAACGCAGAAAATCCTCAAATACCTAAACATTTCCCCTTATGTAAATATCCGGGCGTCGATGTTCTACGGGGCCATCGACACGCTGGTAAAAGACACTCTCTACCTCCGGGACACCATCGTATACAGGGTATCCGACCCCGACGCGGACACAAGGGCGCCCGACTACACGCTCATCAGCGCGGTGCCGGGCGAAACCATCAACGGCAACGGCGAACGGGACACCTTCTACACCCTCACAAAGGTAAGCCCCGTCCGCAAACAACCGGTGCGGGACACGCTCAACTCGGAATTCAACGTCGTGAGGTCGTGGAACACCGGCGTCAACCTGTCCACGCGCCTGTACGGGCTGTTTCCGATAAACGCGCTGGGCATAACGGCCCTCCGCCACACGCTCACGCCGACGGTGGGCTACTCGTTTTCACCCAAACACGAGTTGGACAGGACGTTTTACAACGTAGGGATAAGCTACGCCGGCCCAAGGACCAAGGCGGAACAGCTTCTAACGTTCAGTTTGTCCAACACCTTCCAGGGAAAGAGAACGGTATTTGGACGGGCCGGCGGCGCCAATAATCCCAACAACAATACCGGCGGGATTATCAGCGGAATCAATAACGGCAACGGTATCGGCGGGAACGACAGCGCCGTCGGCATCAATAACCGCGTCAACGATAACAAAAGCATCGATACCGCCAATCGCGTCGATAATGACGGCGGGAACGTTCCCGTTAACAACGTTATTCGTACCGCCGGCGCCGCCGACACGAATAACACCGTCGCTCCAGACAGTATCAATACCGCCAAAAAAGGAAAAAACAGCGACGTTAAACGCGAGGAAAAATTCGATATTCTCACCCTGTCAATGAACACGGCCTACAACATGGAAGCCGACACGCGGAGGTGGCGCGACCTGAGCCTGAACGCAAGCACCGGCATCAGCATCCTGAACGCGTCATTCTCCTCCGGCTTCTGGTTCTACAACGAGGCCGACGAACTCACGCCGCCGACCGTGAACTCCTACAGCGTAGACCTGACCTCCGGACAACTCGGCGTCAACGGAAAGTTTTGGGACGGCGACCTGCCGGAACTGGACCTGACAAAGACCGGCGCCCCCGCGGCGAACGGCGGAACCCAAAGCTGGAACATCGGCTTCTCGCCAAGCTTCAGCTACAGAGCAAACCGAAGCGCCCCGTCGGAACGCTTCATACCAACGAAGTCGTTCAACGTAAGCTCGTCGGCCAACATAAACCTGACAAAGTCGCTGTCGGCGCGGTGGAACGGAAACTACGACTTTTCGAGCGATAAATTCTCCCACAACAGCTTTGACTTCCACTACGACATGGAGTGCTGGGAAATGCGGTTCTCATGGAGGCCGGAAAAGATTAATCCGGGGTTTAGTTTTGTGGTAAATGTGAAGAAGATACCGGATATTAAGTGGGAGCAGAATGAGACTAAGACTACGCGGGTGCTATAGTCGTTAGATATTTTAAGGGGAGGGGCTACGCCCCTCCCTCGCTACATAAAATATAGCGGCTACGCCGCTATATTTTATTCCGCTACCCACCCCTGCGGGGGACACCCCGCAACGCCCCGCCACAGA
>JAITCM010000068.1 GCA_031283085.1 Chitinispirillales bacterium
ACTGCTTTATCTGGTTTATGGCGTTCGCCATGCGCCTTATCGTGGCGTCGCCCTCCTTCGCGGCGGCGCTCGCCTCCGACGCCAAAATCATAGCCTGGCTGGAGTTGTCCGCGTTCTGCTTGGTCATCGACGACATCTCCTCAAGGCTCGACGACACCTCCTCAAGCGAACTCGCCTGCTCGTTCGACCCCTCGGCCAAACTCTGGGCGCCGCCGGAAATCTCGCCGCTCGCGCCGGCGACCTGCGACACGGCCTCGGATACCTGCCCAAACGCGCTGTCAAGGCTCTGCATGACGGTGTTTATATTGTCCTTCATTCTCGCGAACTCGCCCTTGTAAACACCCGTAAGCCGAAGCGATAAATCCTTATCAGCCGCCGCCTGGAGAACCTTGCCGCCGTCGTCGATAATCAATTCGCGCAATGATTCCACCGTAGTCTTGAGGGCGGCGGAGATTACGTCACTGTCGCTCTTAGGCTCGATATTCGCGCTCAGGTCGCCCACCGAAATCTTCTTCATTGTGCCGACGACGGCGTTGAGAGACTCCACGGTCTGCCTGAGCGTGGCGGAAATCACATCCTTGCTGTCCTTGGACTCGATTTTCGCGCTCAGGTCGCCCACGGAAATCTGCTTCATGGTATTGATAACGACGTTGAGAGATTCAACGGTTTGCCTTAGCGTGGCGGAAATCTCGTCGTCGCTGTCTTTGGATTCGATAGTCGCGCTCAGGTCGCCCACGGAAATTCTCTTCATGGTGCCGATAACGACGTTCTGCAGGTCGTCGGCGAATTTATCCAGCGTTTTGGCCATAACGCCTATTTCGTCCCTGCGCTCCAAGTTGAGCCTCAAGTTCAAATGCCCCTTGCCCATCTCGCCTATCATTTTCACGGTTTCGCCGAGCGGCCGGTTAATCTGCCCGGATATGTAGACGCCCAAAAACGCGGACAGGGCGGCGCCCGCCAGTACAACGGTCAGGATTATGGACAGGGCGAACCTGTATGCGGCGTCGGCTTCGGCGGAGGTTTTGTCCAGCATTCCCACCTTAAACTCCATGCTCCTATCCATATTGTCGCTTATCAGCGTCGCGGCGGGCGTCACGGCCGACAGCTGCTCGGCCAGCTCGGCCACCGGCCTCCCCTTCTCCGCCCCCTGTATTATCCTGTCCGCCCCCGGTTTGAAATCCTTTTCGTAGGCGTTAATTGCCTCGTCAAAGAGCGCTTTCATCTCCGAGTTGACGATTGTGGGGCCGTACGCCGCGGCGTACTTCTCAAACTTCGCTATCCGCTTCTCCAAAGAGGCTTTCTGTTCTTCCACCTTCTGCAGGTTACCGCTGAAGATGATGGCGCCGCGCAAGCTGGATCTCATGGAACTGATACCCTCAACCAACCCTCCGGCGTCCGCAAGCGGCTTGGCGTGGATTTTTATAGCTTTTTCATATTTATTGTCTATATTGCCCACCTCATAGACACCCACGACCCCGACGATAAGCGTGAACAGTACCGCAACGCCGAAGCCCGTAAGCAGTTTTGCCGAAACTTTAAGGTTTTTCATAACCGTAAATCCTTTCTTTTAAGTATAGTATATATGCGATATACACGTTATTGGCAATTTATCAACAAAAAGCGGTTAACAGCGGCAACCGCAATACCTTACAATTCCGCGTTCCCCGAAAATCCAATGGGGCGCATACACAAAACCCCGGAGGGTTCGGCTTCACAGCCGCCTACCGGACACATCGGACCAATCCGCCGCTTGAGTGGCCAAGTTCATACTTTTCCATAACAGCGCCTCGCCTCCCCACAATACATACTATACATAGTAAACATATAATACATACCTGTTTAGTATTAATATAGTATAAAAAACCCCGCCTGTCAATAGAAAAGTGAAAAAAATAATTTTTTTTTGGAACTACCTTAAAAAGGCCGTCACGGCGACCTCTTCTTTCGAGTCGCGGCGCCGGCGCGTCCGGCCTGCTTTTTTACGACCGTCCGGGTGGCGGCGTTGCGCTTAACCTGCTTCTTCGCGGCCGCCTTATGGGTGTAGACGCTCTTTTTCTTCGCCGGTTTTGGGGCGGCGCGCTTGACCCGCTTCTTCGCGGCCTTGCCGGCGGCGCCGCTGAGCCCGGCCAACTTGGCCTTTAGCCCGGTAGGGTCAATGCCGTCGCGTTTAATACGCGTAAATTCGGCTTCCGTTACCTTCCTCCCCTCCTTTGTGCCGGCGGCGCGGGGCAAGACCTTTATCAAACCGGCGTTGATGTAATTGTAGATTGTGTTGTGATGAACGCCTAACAGCTTCCCGACTTGCGCCAGGGTGTAAACCTTGGGGGTTTTAGTCCTCATTTTTTACTCTCCTTTTTTATAAATGGTTTATTGCGAAAGATATTCGCGTATTTCATTGTACTCCGGTTTCCGGCGAATGATTCCCTTACTTATATGAATATACATTAAGGGCGTCGGCAAAATCAAAAAAACTCTTCGGAGGACGGAACGTCGGCTTCAAACCGAGGCGGCTTCACGCCGGCACCCGTCCCGCCCCCCGCTACTTCGACGTCAGCCTGTTGACCCCGTCCCAATCGTCCCCCGGCGGATTATCAATGTACTTCCTGCACATCTCCGCGAATCGCTTTGACGGCGTAGGCTTATCGGGATTGATTTTCCTGTTTTGCTCAAACTCGCCGGCTCTCTCGAAAAACTCCAACGCTTTGCGGAAATCCCGCTCCCTGTAATATTTATCGACGCCCTTATTGTATATCTCCGACAAATCCGCCGCCTCACCCGTCAATTCCCCCTTTCGGCAAATCAGTTCGTACACCGTCACCGGTTCGGATCTTCCCACTACCGTTATCACATCTAATTTTCTCGTTTCAAACAATCCCAACCGGCTCACCATTTCGTGGGTGTAGTTGCTTATCATCGTATAAACGCCGTAGTTTTTGGCGGCGCTCTCCAAACGGGCGGCCAAGTTGACGGCATCGCCCATCATCGTGTAGTTCATTCTGACGGACGAACCCATGTTGCCGGTCGTGATGTCGCCGGTGTTTATGCCTATGCGCATTCTCATGGCGTGAACGATGGCCGGCCACTTCTCGCCCTCCGAGCGCCACTTGACGCGCAGCTCTTCCAACTTCTTTTGCATGTCTAAGGCGGTGTGGCAGGCTTGCGCGGCGTGGTCGTCCATTTTCACCGGGGCGCCGAAGAAGGCTATTATGGCGTCGCCCTCGTACTTGTCAAGCGTCCCGTAACGCGACAGCAGTATGTCGGTCATGGCGGACAGGTACTCGTTTAAAAGCTCCACCAGGCGCGTGGGCGAGCCCAGCTTCTCGGAGAACGTGGAGAAACCCTCTATGTCGGTGAAGTAGGCGGTGCGTATCCCCGTATCGCCGCCCAGCTGCGGGCGCAGCTTCCGCGTGTACATCATGTCTATGAGGTCCGGCGACAGGTAGTGCTTGAAAGTATTCTGCAAGAACTTCCTGTTTCTCTCCTCCGTCATGTAGCGGTAGACCGTGACCGCCGTGAAGGCGAGCGCCATCGTCATCATGGGGCGCATCATCTCCACCCAAAGCAACGTTCTGTCGAAGAGCCGGAACGCGACGAAAGAGTAGGCGAAGAGCGACGCGGCGGCGAGTATCCCGCCTATGGACGGCCTGGTAGAAAATCCCAGGAGCGCGACAAACAGACCGGCCGCAACCGTCACCAATATATCCTGCCACTCCGCGAGGCGGCGCACGTAGATTCCCGTGAAGATGGAATTTAAAAGCGACGCGTGTATCTCCACCGCCGGAAAGACGCGCTCGTGCGGCGCGGATATTATATCGAACATCGCCGTCGAGGTCGAACCGACGATGAAGACTTTCCCCTCCATTTGATAGATGTTCATATTGTTGTTTTCCATCACGTCGTAGAAACTGATGTAAGGAAACGGCTTCGCCTTCGGCCCAAAGTAGGTAACGATGTGGCGGCTGCCGCCGCCGCGCAGCGGAATGCGGGCCGGGGCGCCGAAATCGCGGCGAGAGCCCTTGGGGACGGATTCCAAAACCGCGTCCGCGCCGTCAGCCAACAACTCGTTGAGCGCCGGCGTCCTAAGCGCCGGAATGGACGAGACCAATACGCCATTCTCCCGCTTGACCCAAAAATCGAAGGTAACCAGTCTTCTGTCAACGCCGGCGGACGAATCCAATTCAATATCGCTCGGCGTCAGCGACGACAGCGTCTTAACCTCAAGCGCCGAGAGCCACAGCGAATCGTCGCCGGAAAACACCTCCCACTCTATCTCGGAGTCGCGCCTTATCGTGAACCCGCCGGATATTTCAATCTCTTCATCCACGGCCATTTCTTGGGGATTTATTCCGCCAATGCCCGACCTGCCCTTATCTGTGCTATTCGTATCAACATTATCGGCGACGCTTCTTCTAAACAGCGCCGACGACAGCGCCGCCAGCATCTTCGGCGACGCCTTCCCTCCCCTCGTCTCCAAGCCTACCCCGCCGTCACCCCTGAAAACCACGACGTATGACGACACCCCCCGGCTCTTCTGACCGTCTTTATGCGACAGTATTCCCTCCCTGTCCGCCGCGATAATCCTGAACTGCGCCTCCGTGAAGTCGGGGTACGAGAACGTTACCTTGCCCTCCGCGTCCTTAAATATCTTAAACGGCTTCCCGATGTCAAGGTACTTGCCCGGCTTGAACACGATTTCCTCGTTCGGCGTCGCGAAGAGGTCGGCGGCCACCCTTACGCTCATCGGCAGGTATACCGGCGGGAATTTCGCGAAGCGGTAGAACAGCGGTATCATCCTGACAACCGAGGAAACATCGACGGCGTTCACATGGCCTATCTGCCTCGCCGCGCGGGCGTTCTCCGGATATATGCCGTCTATTATGGTCATAGTGCTTCTGATTTTTGACAGCAGCGAATCCGGGAGCTCCAGGGCCGACGACGGACGCAGCGAGTCATGCCAGTTCATGTTCATGCGGTGGGCTATCTGCGAGGTAATATCGCGGTATTCGCTCACCTTTGACATACACATACCCAGCGTCACGCGGCCGCTCCTCGCTATGGACAGCGCGAGCCGCTTATCGTAGTCCATTGAGGCGGCTAAGCGCTCGTTTAACTTATCGCGGTACCTGTTGAGTACGGTATCGCCGCTGACCGCGTTATCAAGGATTTGGGCCAGGCGCAAATAACGCTTCTCATCCTCCCGCTCGTAAAAGAGCACATCGAAAGCAACCGCGGCCGGAAAGCGCGCGGTGAGCGAGTCCAGCATCCTGGCCTGGTAGCCGCGGTCCCAACTCCAGTAGGAGCCCATCTTCTCCATACTGCGGTCGTCTATATCCACTATGTGAATGCCGTAATCGGGGAACCGCTCGTCATCGGCGCTCTCAGGGTACTTCAGCCTGTAGCGCCAATCGTAGGTGACGTTTTCAAGCCTGTCTAAAAAGCGTTTGGCGGAGCAGTGCAGAACGACGGCTATCCCGACGGCGAAGAGGAGGCTTATCGCGACGGTCAACAGTATTTTTTTCATGGGGCGCCGGCCACCGCCATCTCCTCCGGAAAGAAGTACTCCTCCGGATTCTGCTGCCTGTCGTCGCGCCATAACTCGTAGTGCAGATGCGGCCCGGTGGTCAGGCCGGAGATGCCCACCGTCCCTATCTCCTCGCCGCGTGCCACCGCCTTGCCCTTAACCGCCCGCACCGTACCCATGTGAGCGTACACCGTCCTGAAACCGCGTCCGTGGGTGACTGTTACGCGCTTGCCCCAAACAAGATCGGCGTCCACCTGCGTCACCACCCCAACGGCGGTGGCCACAATGGGGGTACCCGTCTCCGCCGCTATATCGACCCCGTAGTGCATCTTCGGCTTGCTCGTAAACGGGTCAACCGTCATTCCGAACCGCCTCGACACCACCGAACGGAGGGGCTGTACCGGACGGCAAACGGGAATCGTGTCAAAAAGGTTGCGCCTCTCGCTGCCCACGGCCAGCGCGAAACCGGCCACGACTTTTTCGTACTCGCCGATATGGCGGAGCACCGCCGCCGGCGAGAGCCCCACGGCGGGCGTCTTCTGCGGCGGCTTAACAGGCTGCGGCTTGTCGGGAAGCCCTATGGACTCGAAGTGCTGCGCCCTGGTGCCCTGAAGACGCCCCATCCGCTCCTTGAGGGCGCTCAGGTGCTTCAGCGTGAAACCGATGTTGTTGGAGAGCCTGTCGTTTTGTTGCCGCAGGTTGTTGCTCTGCGCCCGTTCCTGGTCGGTGAGCATCATCCGGTCGAGCGGAACGAAGAACCCCACGACGCCGGCGACCGCCAACAGCGCCACGGTTACAAGAAGCCACACCGGCAGTCGAAACGTACGCAGGCTGGATCCGCCCGGAGGCATTAAATAAACTGATGGTCCCTTTTTCATCGCCTGTTATCCGCTCACACCCCGTCCTGTTCGCCTTCTTCGCCGCCGTCGATACCGCCGCACGCGCCCTTCCGGGCTGACCTATGAACCTCCTTGACCCTCTCGTTTATATCGGCTATCTCCGCGTAAAGCCCCCGAACATTCTCGATGGCCTTGGTGATAACCAAATCGGCGCCGGCGTCAGCCTCGCGAGCGTCCTGGGCAAGGTCGTAAAAACGCTCGCCGATGTCGAGGAAGTTGCGCTCAATCTTCCGCTTGGCCGACATCTCGTCAATCTTCAACTTGCCGACCTTAGTGTACTCCTCAATCTTCTCGGCAGACATCACCGCGCCCTCTTTAAGGCTTTTTTTGATTTTTTCCCAGACATTGTCGATGTCCATGGTTTTACCTCCTTATACTTTGGATTTTGTTTTACATATTTATTTCGTGTTATCCGCCGGCTTTGTTTACCGGTCCAAATTTAATGTCAACACCGGCACCCGTTTCTATAATATATTATATGTACCATGTCCAATTCAACACTTGATTGTTTTTTGTTGACCGCGCACTACCGCGACGCCGGGGCCAAGTTTGAGATTACGCTCTGGGGGGCGGCGGACTCCGGGGAGCGGGTACGGGTGTTTGTGGACGATTTCAGGCCGATGTTCTTCTGCCTCAGAAGCACGCCGGCAAACCTCACCGCCCCCGCGGCGGAGCGAAAGGCGCTCAATATGCGGGCGCTTGACATGCGCGACCTCGACTGCCTCTACTTCGACACCCACGCGGCCATGCAACATTCCGCCGGTTCGCTGCGCGCCGCGGGCTATCCGGTCTGCGAATCCGATGTCAACCCCATGCAACGCTACCTCATGGAGAGGATGGTCAGCGGGTCAATGCGGATAAGCGGAACACGGGAGCGGACAGGCCGCTTCACCGGCTTCAAGAATCCGCGCCTGCGCGGGTGTGAATTCATACCCGACCTTAGCGTTATGTCAATTTGTATCAATACCGCTCCCGACGGCGGCAGCGGCGGCGGGGCGATACGGGAGGCGGCTTGCGTCGAAGACGGGCGGGCGTGTTTGTTTGTCGTCAAAAACGGCCTCGACTTCGCCGGGCCGCCGCCCGCAAAAATCCATTACTGCGACGACGAGCGCCGGCTGCTAACCGATTTAATGAAATACATAACCTCCGGCGACCCCGACGTACTGACCGGCGCCGACATCGCCGACCACACCCTCCGCATACTGCAGGAGCGTTGCCTGAAACTCGGTTTGCGGTTCGATGTCGGGCGGGAGGGCGGCAGCCGCGTCTTCGTCTCTACGCGCAATGCCCGGCGGCGCGACGGACACACCTCTACAAAAACGGTGTGGAACGCCCGTATTCCGGGGCGGGTGGTGATGGACCTCGCCACAATGCTGAGGGCCTACCACCGCTCAAATGACGACGACGGCCACATCGACGCCGACGGCAGTCTGGCCGCGGCTACGGAGGCGCTCAACCTGTTCAATGAAGCTGAGATACTGCCGAACGCGATAGAGCGGTCGCGGCGCAGCGGGCAGGCTCTCGACAGTATCGGCGGGAGCGTGGCCTCTTTCGACCACCTGTACCTGCCGCGCCTGCATCGGGCGGGTTTCGCCGCCGGCGACACGGCCGACATCCGGCCCCCCGCAAAGGCTCTGCCGGGGGGGTATGTGCTGGAACCGGCGCCGGGACTGTACAAAAACGTGCTGGTTTTCGACTTCAAGAGCCTGTACCCATCCATAATAATGACTTTTATGATAGACCCGCTGGGGTTCAGAATCGCCGGCGGCAACAGAATCGCCACACCTGTCGGAACCACATTCTCAAAGGACACCTCCATCATGCCGGAGATAATACGCGAACTGATGGACGCCAGGGCAACGGCCGTGAAACTTCGGAACCCCTACCTGTCGCAAGCCATAAAACTGCTGATGAACAGCTTCGCCGGCGTGCTGGGCTCAACCGGCTGCCGTTTTTTCTCCGATGAAATTTCCCCGTCCATTACGCTGACCGGGCAGCACATCTTAAAGCTGTCCATCGAACACATAGAGAAGACCTACGGCAAGAGTATCATATACGGCGACACCGACTCCATCTTCGTCGACCTGGGGGCGGGCTGCCCGGAGGGACAGGCGGCGGAACTGGGCGTAAAAATTTCCAGGGAAACGGACGCCTGGCTGCGCGAGACTCTCATGGAGCAATACGGGGCGGCCTCCGCGCTGGCGCTCAAGTACGAGGAGCACTACAACCGTTTCTTCATACCCCCGCTAAGGGGCGGCGACGCCGGTCAGGGAACCAAGAAACACTACTGCGGGGCGGTGGTAAAAGCGGATGGCCGGATGGAACTCACTTTCAAAGGCATGGAATCGGCCCGCAGCGACTGGACAGACCTTGCCAAGGAGTTTCAACGCGACCTGTTCATTATGTTCTTCTCCGAAAAGCAACTGGAGACCTACATCGCGACAACGGCGGAACGCCTGCGGCGCGGGGAGTTCGACGACAAATTAGTCTACAGAAAACACGTTAGAAAAGAACTTGACGCCTACACGTCAAACATCCCCCCGCACGTACAGGCGGCAAAGCTCCTGGACACGCCTGTACGGACAGTCAGGTATTACATAACTAAAAACGGCCCGCAGCCTGTGGAAAAGCTGTCGGCGCCGATAGACTATCAACACTATATGGACAGCCAGCTAAGACCCGTCGCGGATTCCATATTAATATGGATGGGAAGCGATTTTGACCGAGCGGTATCGGGACAGATGGAACTGTTCGCTTAACAAAAAAGGCAAAAGAATGATATCTGGAATGACCCACACCGAATTCATTATCCGCGTCCCGGCTATTCTCCTGGCGCTCACCATCCATGAGCTTTCCCACGCCGTCACAGCCTGCAAACTGGGCGACCCCACCGCACGCGACCGGGGCCGCCTCACGTTCAACCCGCTCGCCCACTTAGACATATTAGGCACGATAATGCTCCTGACCGGACTCTTCGGCTGGGCCAAGCCGGTGCCGGTGAACCCCGGCAACCTGCGCAACCCCAAACGCGACCTGATGCTGATAAGCGCCGCCGGCCCGCTGTCAAACATAGTACAGGCGCTGTGCTGCGGTTTTATCATTAGAGCAATCACGGCGTCCGCGACGGTCAATTCAACGCTCGCGGAAACGCCGCTATTCAGATACCTGCTGCTGTTCCTGATTTTAGCCTTTTGGATAAACTCCGGCTTAGCCTTCTTCAACCTGCTGCCGCTCTACCCGCTTGACGGGTCGAAAATCCTCGCCTGGTTCCTGCCGGACAGGTATGTCGAGAGCTATATGCGGGCGACCCGCTACGCCATGCCGCTTATCTTCGGGCTGGTAATAATCGGGGCGCTCACCGGGACGAGTATCCTGTCAACGATTTTGAACCCGGTCTTCAAACCGTTCATGTACCTGATGAAACTCGCGGCGTTCGGGAACGGAAACATTTGAATTTTTACCTTCCGGCACCGCACAAATACTAATTTATATCCATTATGGCGACAAACAGCGCAACCAAAAGAATCCTGCCCGTAGGCATCCAGGACTTCCCCGACATCCGAGAGCGGGGCTTCGTCTATGTGGACAAGACCGCCCGCGCCTGCGAACTCATCACCGGCTCTGGCAAAGCGTTCTTCCTCTCCCGCCCCCGCCGCTTCGGAAAGTCGCTGCTCTGCTCCACGCTTGGGGCGATTTTTGAGGGACGGCGGGAACTTTTCGGGGAGATTGCGGGGCGTCCGGCACTGGCGATGGACTCCCTCGACTGGGAGTGGAAGGCGCATCCGGTGATTCGGATTGACCTGAACGCGGGGAATTACAGCGGTGGGGTGGCCGTACTTGACGATGTACTGCAAAATGGGCTTGAGAACACGGCACGGAACTATGGTATAACCCTACGCGGACGGACCTTGCCTACGCGGTTCGGAAACATCATTACGGATCTGCACGGGCGCGGGAGCGAGAAAGCCGTTGTTATCATTGATGAATACGACAAACCGCTGACGAATACCTTAAACAAACGAGATGTCCATATTGAACTAAGGGACGAACTCAAGGCATTCTACAGCGTCCTCAAATCCTGCGACGCCCACCTGCGCTTCATCTTCATAACCGGCGTGAGCAAGTTCTCACACGTCAGTATCTTCTCCGACCTGAACCAGTTGACCGACCTGACGCTCGACCCGCGTTCCGCCGACCTCTGCGGCCTCACACAAGATGAGGTTGAAACTAACTTTGGACCGGAGATAGTGAGCGTCTTGAAAAACACCGGACGGAGCCGCGACGAATATACGGGTGAACTGCGCCGCTTCTACAACGGCTACCGATTCTCCGAAGACCCGCTTACGGTCTACAACCCGCTTGGGTTGCTCAAACATTTTTATAGCGGAGGAAAATACTCCGACTACCGGTACGAAACCGCCACGCCCTCTTTTCTGATTGATTTAATCGACACGCAGAAGATTAACATCCTCGATTTGGGCAATATGCAAGTTCAGCAAAGCGACTTCGGCAAGTACGATATAGACAATATGGCGGCGGCGCCGTTGCTGTGCCAAACCGGCTACCTCACGATAACCGGCTACGACGAGAAGTGGCGGCGCTTCACACTCGACTATCCAAACGAGGAGGTACGCGCCTCTTTCGCCGGCTCACTGGTAAAGCACGGCCTGAAAACCCCGCCGGAAAGGGCGGACGCCCTGTACAACAAATTAGCCGATGCCATTGACGCTGGTGACGTGGACTCTATGTTGAACGCAATAAAGGCTTTCCTTGCCGGCATCCCCTACGGTATCATAGATAACAAGGAAAAATACTTCCAAACTGTAGTACATTTAGTCTTCAAGATGCTCGGCTTCAACTGCCGCTCGGAGGTACAGACCGCGGACGGACGGATAGATACGCTGATTGAGACGGACGAATCCGTCTACTGCTTCGAGTTCAAACTAAACGGCACCGCAAAACAGGCGCTCGCCCAAATCGACGCCAAAGAGTACGCTTTCCCGTGGACAGGAAGCGGAAAAAAGGTCTTCAAGGTCGGGGTGAGCTTCGATTTTGAAAAGAGAAATATCGGGGAGTGGGTGACCGGTTAAACGGGCGGGTTTTAACCCCGCCCCACACGAAACCAACGGCAATGGGCGTTGGGCTCTCTAACGAGCCCATCTGCCAACTAAAGCAAGGGCGGCCATCAACGGCCACCCTTTTCATACGGTACCAAACTACCTCACCCCCACAACCGCCGACACCTTCTCCCGCTTCCCATAGACGTAAACTTAATCATCCCTACGAACTCTTTTATTGTGTAAGGGGCGAACTATGTTCGCCTCCCGAAAATATCCGCCGGATAATGCTGATTTGGGCGGCCACAAAATATTTTATTGTATTTGGATTCCGTCCGTGGCTTATTGTATATTACTATATAATGAGGCTTTTTCGTGGCTATTGACCTTGAAACCGTAATGCGGCTCTCGAAGCGATACGCCGACGACGTGCGGCGCGCAATGCCGGTCGATAGAGCCGTGCTATTCGGCTCCTACGCCAATGGCACCGCAGATGCGCTTAGCGACATAGACATCTGTTTCTTCCTCGACAACTACGGCGACAAACGGCGGACGGATGTCATTGGGGAAATGCTGCGCCTCTCAAACGTCCCCGACTACAAAAATGCCTTTTTCGAACCCATCGCGTTTCCCACATCGGAGATATACAACGATAACCCTTTCGTAAAAGAAATTTTGCGAACCGGTAAAGATATTTCGTAATACTGGCACTATTGCCAAAATGACAGAACTCCTGGTCGATACCATCCTAATTGTCGGTAAGAGACGACCCGCTGTTAGTAGTTTTTGTGGCTACAGCCACAGCTTACGGCATAGGCTTATACAGCGGTACCCTATAAAACCCCCGGCAACAATTAGGGACACACCCACCATTTAATAATAATTCAATAGCAACATTACCATCAGCAATGACAAACGTACCATTTCTAATATTTGAAATAGAATATTCATTCATACAGTCGCTAACCATTCCGCCTTCAAATTTAGATATAGCCCGATTTATTGCAGGAACACTCATTATTACCGCAGTATACGGATATAACGGGTAACCACCTTTTGAAAAACGAGCCGTTGTTTTTCTGTTATTTATAACGTCATACGTCATTATTGTATCTCTAAAAGAATATCCGGTTCCGCCACCGCAACCCTCTACCGGATAGTGAACAGACATTTTTACCGCTAATATCGCACCGTCATTCTGTAAAACTTGGTAACTAACCCCCGTATTAGAACTATTACTGCCATCGGCTAAATATTTTAACGTCAAACTTTTTATTTCTCCATTTATGTTTTCCTGAAACCATCTATTTGACATACCTGATATCTGCGGATATTCAGCGGAGTGCCTAGTGTTCAGTAAAATACAAAAGTTACAAAAAAGAGTTGCGCGAAGGCAATGAAAATATTATATTTATAGTATGCCAAAAATAATATCAGTACAACTAAAAGGAAATGACTTGGAGC
>JAITCM010000088.1 GCA_031283085.1 Chitinispirillales bacterium
CAGAAAATTATTGACAGGGTCAATCCCAATCGGATATTAACGCAGGTGGCTTTTGGATTAGGCTCGTCGGGCGAAGAGAATCCCGATGTATGGGAAATGTGCGAATGGTTACGCTCGCAGTATATTATACCAAACGGAACGGTAGCCGATATTTCCGTCGATACCGCTAAAAAGATTGTAAAAAATTTTGGGGCTTGCGCCGTTAGCGCGCATACCGATTGGACGGATTGGCTGGAACGCCTGTCTCGGTCGGTATCATACTTATCGGCGATGGCAAGCGCGTGTAATGAAAATAAAAAAGATTTTAAGATAAATTGTCATTTTGTATTGAGCAATGAAACTCTTCCGCAGCTTTACGAGTTGGTACAAAGAATAGAAGAGGATAAAAAAGCCCAAAAAACAGGCGGATTGCAAAATATAAACGCCATAGTTCTTCTCGGATTAAAAGAATGCGGCAGAGCGCTAAAAAGTAATCATAAACGGGCGCGTGACGAAGATTTTGAAAAAACGGTACAAATGATGCTCGATAAAAGACTTGGGTTCGGTTTTGATTCATGTTCTCAACAAAAATATGAAAAAGCAATAAGAAATATTCATAAAAAGAAATTAGAGACGTGCGCTAACGCCGTTGAAGCGAATGCTTTAAAGAAGCGGCTGAAAGTTATGATTATGCTAAGCGAACCGTGCGAAGCCGGATTATTTTCGGCTTACTCAAACGCGGAGGGTAAATTATTTCCGTGCAGTTTTGCCGAACAGGAACACTATGCGTTTGACGTATTAAATACGTCTATTGGTTTTATGGAATATTGGAACAGCAACATAGCGGAACATCGTCGGAATAACCGTGGTTTGGGGTGGAGAGGTAAATTATTGGCAAATAATAGAGAATGTCCGATATATAATATTTAATCGGGCAATGAATAAGTCTATGGAAAGTGTTATAATAAATCACCATTACCCAAAAGGAGTAACGCGTTATGAAGGTACGCATGGGCTTTGTGTCGAACAGCAGTTCAAGTTCCTTTATTATCGGAACGGACGCGGATTACGCCAGTCCCAAAGAAATAATCATGGAACTGATAAGGAGTAATCCGGATGGCGTCGCCGACGCCATTATAACGGGCATGACCATATGTCCCGTCGATAACGGCAGTTTTAAGTTGCTTGATGAGGAAGAAAACATAAACGAACAGAAAAAAAGGAACGAGAAGCTTAAGGATTGCAAACACCTTTGGGCAATATACAGTCCGTTTGACTGTTGCGAACTGACGGAAGCGATTCTTCAGTGTTGCAACAAGGATAACATGGTTGTGGCGTATAACGGTTAGGGGGCGTCGCTATTTCTAGTGGGATTAGGCGACGTCAACACGGCGATAACACCCGTAGCTGTCAGCCGAGCCGCTTCTTTGCACCTATAGGCTCGGCTTGCGCGCCCCACCGGCGGCTTTGCCGCCGAGCCTGGGGCGCTATTGCAAAAGCCGCCGGTGTGTTCGCCCGTAATCTGCCGCGTAAAAACAGCCTAACACTAACAGGATAGAGCGCCCGCGTGAAAAAAGCAATCGTCATTTTAAGCACCGCGACCCTTATCGCGGGCGGGTGCGGGCAATGGAAGAACCTGCGGCCAGCGAAAGACGCCGCCGCGGAGATGAATCCACCGGCGCACGGTAGCGCGCAAAACGCCGCATAGAAAAAGAGGGGCATTGGCTGATTAACGGCATAGAAGAAAGTTACGGCATGGGAAGTCTATGTGGACAAGACGCCGCAGATTTACCCGTTGATAAGCGGCACTCCAGGCGCCGATAATCCGGCGCGTAAAAATATTTGCTGATGCGACCGTTTTTGTCGCATACCCATATTATATTGTTAAGGGAGACGGCCATATATTAGTAAAGAAAGGGACAATGAGATGCCGGAAACGCATAAGGGTGGAAAAGGCAAAGCCTTTTCATTTTTCTTTTTTGGGGCAACGCCCCCCATCGGCAAAAGCGGTTGCGCCGCCGCTGCCGGCTATGACGACGCGAAATGGTTCAACCCGTATAGCGCGGAATCTTTTATGGATAGAGGCGACTCGTATTTTGAAAAAGGGGACTACGGCAACGCCATAGCGGATTATACCGAGGCGATAAGGCTTGATCCGTCCAATGCAAATTATTTTTACGACAGGGGCTGTGTATATAATCGTAAAAAAGAGTACGACAACGCTATCGCGGATTATACCGAAGTGATACGGCTTGCTCCTGAAAAGGCGGAGATGTATCAGAAACGTGGCCTTGCGTACAGAGATAAGGGTGATTTTGATAAGTCCATTGCGGACTATAACGAGGCGATACGGCTTGACTGGAATCTCGCTAAAACGTATTGTGGCCGTGGTCATACCTATTTAGGCGCCGGAGACCATGATAACGCCATTAAGGATTATACCGAATCAATACTGATAGACCCTGTTTATGCGAGGGCGTATTGCTACCGTGGCAAAGCGTATTCAAACAAGGGCGACATGGACAAAGCCCTTGCCGATTATAGCGAGGCAATTCGGCTTGACCCCGATAATGAAGACGCGCAAAAGGCTCTAACCGGATTTAACGCGGGCAAATCGCCGAACAACGCGGGGGCGACTGTTATGTAGTTTGACTTTTTAATTTAGAAATTCCATCTTTCGCCCCCGCGGCGCTTTCGGGAAGTCGCTGCTCCGTCCTACTGCGAAGAGCCGTTCTACGAAATAGCTAATGCGGCATTTCAAGGGATTAACGAACAGCCTCGCTGCCTCCGCCACCCAACAAGTACAGCGCCGCCATCCGTACGGCAACCCCGTTGGTCACCTGATCCAATATCACCGAATTTTCGGAATCAGCCACATTCGATGCCAATTCCACGCCCCTGTTGATTGGGCCGGGGTGCATTATCACCACCTCTTTCTTCATCCGCGACAGCCGCTCCAAGTCAAACCCGTAGCGCTCTCGGTATTCGTGCTCGGAGGGAAAGACGGCGCTTGATTGGCGCTCCAACTGCACACGCAGCAACATCACCACGTCCGCTCCGTCGAGCGCTTCGTCAATATTATCCGTAACCGGTACTCCGAGCGAATCGGTATGCTGCGGCAGCAGCGTCGGCGGGCCGCATAGCGTCACGTTCATCCCCATCGCCTTCATTCCCCAAGCGTTGGAGCGGGCTACGCGGCTGTGGAAAATGTCGCCGATTATCGCGACTTTCAGCCCATCAAGGCGTCCCAGCTTTTGGCGGATGGTCATCATGTCGAGCAGCGCCTGTGTGGGGTGCTCGTGCAGCCCGTCCCCGGCGTTGACGATTACCGCGCCCGTGCACTGCGTCAGGAAGTACGGCGCCCCGGCGCAGGGATGCCGCACCACAACCATATCAATCTTCATGGCCTCGATGTTCTGTATGGTATCCCTGAGACTCTCGCCCTTATTGACGGAACTGGTTGACACGCTGAAATTGAGGGGGCTTGCGGAGAGGCGTTTTTCGGCTAATTCAAAAGATATCTTCGTTCGGGTGCTGTTCTCGTAAAACAAATTGACGACTGTCTTCCCCCTTAGCGTGGGGACCACCTTTATATCCCTCTGGAGCACCCCGTAAAATTCGTCCGCCGTGTCGAGTATCAGCGTGATATCCTCACGCGAGACCCCCTCTAAGCCGAGCAGGTGCTGTATTTGCAGATTCATTGGCTACCGCCCTCCCCCTCAATTTCCATGAGCCAAAGCGAGTCTTCCCCGTCGAGTTCGCTCACCCGAAGCGAGACCTCCTGCGTCGGGGAGGTGGTGATCTTCCTGCCCACGTAATCGGCGCGGATGGGCAATTCGCGGTGCCCTCGGTCAATGAGCACGGCAAGCTGTATCTCACGAGGCCGCCCGTGGTCCATCAGCGCGTCGAGTGCCGCCCGCACGGTGCGCCCCGTGAAAAGAACGTCATCGACAAGCACGACGCTCTTTTCATTTATGTCAAACGGTATGTCCGTAACCCGAACCTCCGGCTGCCGGAGGCGCGAGCGGTAGTCGTCGCGGTAGAGGGTGGTGTCCAAAATGCCGGTCAAAAGCGGCGCGGCAAGCCCCGCCATGGCGGTAATCTTGGCCGCCATCCGTCGCGCCAAAAACACCCCGCGAGACTGCATTCCGACAATACAGGTGCCCCCCAAGTCGCCGTGCCGCTCCAAAATCTGGTGCGAGATACGGGTGAGGGCGAGGTCGAGGGCGTGGGCGTCCATTATCAATTCTATCTTTTTCATACCGTTATAATAAATACATAAAGGGCGGCGCTAAAGTCAAATTCTTCAAAAAAATGTTGTTTGCGCGTTTTTATAGCATATTCAACAGATATCTCCGGGAAAAAGCCGGAATGGTACAACGAACCGGAAAGGGCGATGATTTTTATTTTATTGATACAATAGCCGGTGAATTACGCCGTAAATTTACTTCTTCTGATGTGTCGGTTCATGGTACTTCTGTCAAGCTAGTGCGCTTCTCCCCAATGCCTCCCCACGCCGGCGTCAACTTTCAACGGCACTTTGAGCTCGCACGCCCCGCTCATTTCCTCTTTTGCCCACTGCGCGAACTCTTCCGCGTTCTCCGCCGGCGTTTCAAATATCAATTCGTCGTGGACTTGCAGCAGCATTTTTGAGCGCGGCCACATTTCGGGCATTTTTCGGTACAGCTTGATCATCGCGACCTTTATAATGTCAGCGGCGGTTCCCTGTACGGGCGTGTTGATAGCCGTGCGCTCCGCGGCCTCCATTACCGTTCGGTTTGTGGAGTTGATTTCCGGCAGGTAGCGTTTGCGTCCGAATATCGTTTCCGAGTATCCGCGTTCGTGTGTCTTTTGTATGGCCGCGTCCATGAACGCCCTGATGGACGGGAATCGGTTGAAGTATGACTCTATGAATTTTTTCGCTTCGGCGAAGGAGATGCCGAGTTGTTTGGACAGGTTGATTGGGCCCATGCCGTACATGAGGCCGAAGTTTATGGTTTTCGCTGCGCGGCGCATCTCCGGCGTCACAATATCAGGGCGCGCGCCGTAGATGGCCGACGCGGTTTGGGCGTGGACGTCCTTGTCGTCTGTAAACGCCTGTACCAGCGACGGGTCGCCGGAGAGGTGCGCCAATATGCGCAGCTCGATTTGCGAGTAGTCGGCGGAGACCAGCAAGCAATCCGGCGGCGCGATGAAAGCCGCCCTGATTTTGCGTCCGTTCTCGGTGCGTATCGGGATATTCTGCAAATTGGGATTCGTACTCGACAGGCGGCCGGTGGCCGTTATCGCTTGATTGAAAGAGGTGTGGACGCGCCCCGTCTGCGGCAGTATCTGCGCCGGGAGCGCGTCTATGTAGGTGGAGAGCAGTTTTTGTTTTTCGCGGTAGTCAAGTATCGACATCACGATAGGGTGGTCGGCGGCTAAACTTTCCAGTACCTCCACGCTTGTTGACCGCGAACCGCCTTTAGTCTTTTTGCCGCCGTGCAGACCGAGCTTGCCGAAGAGCACCTCTCCCAATTGTTTCGGCGAGTTGAGATTGAATTCGACGCCCGCGAACGCGTGTATGTTTTGCGTGATACGCTCTATCTCGGCGGCATACTCGGAGGAGAGCCGCGACAGAAGCTCGGTGTCAATGAGCACGCCGTTCCACTCCATTTCCGCCAATACGGATTCCAATGAAAGCTCAATGTCTCTAAACAGGTTCGCGCAGCCGCGCTCGTCCATTACGGGCAGGAGCTTTTCCCGCAGGAGCAGCGCGGCGCAGGCCGCGTCGGCTGACGGCGCGTGGTTGTCGAGCGGGTCGATGAACCCGCCGCTGTCGCGCCAGTCGCCGGCGGTTTTTATGTCGACGCCCAAGTGTTCGCCGGCAAGTTCCGCGAGGTCGTAGCGGCGTTTGCCGGGGTCAATCACGTAGGCGGCGAGCATCGCGTCAAAGGCAAGGCCGCGCAGCGTAATTCCCTCGCTCCTAAGTGTTACGGACAGGCGCTTTAAATCGTAGCCGATTTTGCCTATTTGCGGCGACTCAAGCGCGCCGGCAAGAATTTTCAGCGCCTCGCTCCGGTCAAGCGATTTGCGCATGGCGGCCGAGTCGCTTTTGTCAACCGCGTCATGCCCGTCCAAGGCGTCAAATAAGCCGATGGCGGCGGAATCGGTACCGGGATTAGCTTCGCGGCGGTCGTCACAGTCAATCCGCACGTAAAACGCCTCCGACGGGTCAACGGCAAGCGTGATTCCTCTAAGCCGCGCGACTCTGTGATGGTTTCCTGCCGCCGCCGCGTCGATAGAGACTTCGCCCCTCTTGCCTATAGTTTCGATGAGAGCGCGTAATTGAGCGATTGAATCGACGGTTCGCGTAACCGGCTCAAACTTTTTTCTCGCGCCGAAGAGCGGGTTTCGCAGCATTGAGAAGAACTCCAGCTCGGTTAGCAGCGCCCGGCAGCGCGAAACGTCAAATTTTCCGCGTTTGAGGTCGTCTAAGGAGAGGTCGAACTCAACGTCGTCGCGTAGCGTGACGAGCATTTTCGACAGGGCAAGGTCATCTAAGTGTTCGCGGATTTTGTTGGCGTATTTTGTCGATTCGATGCCGGAGGCCGGGTCCTTTAGTATTTGCTCTACCGTCAGCGTTTCCAAAATTTTGATTGCGCCTTTGGAGCCGATTCCCGACACTCCCGGAATGTTGTCGGACGGGTCACCGACGAGCGCCAGATAGTCCAGGACTTTCTCCGGCGGCACTCCCATTTTGTCAAACACATCACGCGGCCCCATGGGGGAGAAGACGCCTGACCCGTCCGGCGCGAGCATCGTCACATTCGGGCCGACAAGCTGCATTAAGTCTTTGTCTTTGGTCACCAAAAACACCTCAAACTCATCCGCGAGCGCCCGCTTGGTCAGCGAGGCGACGACGTCGTCCGCCTCAAACCCATCCTTTTTGACGACGGGGATGTTGAAGGCGTCAAGCAGCTCGAATATACGCGGTATCTGTTGTTTGAGGTCGTCCGGCATTGCCTCCCGGTTGGCCTTGTACTGCGCGTAGGCCGTATGGCGGAAAGTGGGGACGGCGCTGTCCATCGCCACCGCCAAATACGGGCAACCGCAGGTCTCTATGAGGCGCAATATGTAGTTGGCGAAACCGTAAACGGCGCCGGTGGGGAAGCCCTTGGAACTGATGAGCGGGCTGCGGATTAAGGCGTAGTAGGCGCGGTAGGCGAAAGCGTAACCGTCTACTATGTACAGTTTTTTTTCGTTCATAAACCAATTATAGTATTAAAGCCCGATAAATTTCAAAAAATCTTTCACTGTACCGCGGCCGTTCGACGAATTCCACTGTTTGACTGATTTGTGATACGAGTTATCTTCCCGATACTCTTTTTTTACGTTCGCTATGACGGCGTCGATATCAATACTGCCCTTGGAGCATTTTACGGCGTTGCACTTCATAACCTCATTAAGCGTGATTTCAGTGATTTTCTTGCCGTCGAAATCCACATTGTACGGAAATGTCCGGCAGGTCTGCGGCCTTGCCTCGTAAGCAGAACAGGCTTTTTCGGGGGTCTGAAAGATGCAACGCCCGTCGCGCCGCTTGCGCAGTACCATAGCGCGTCTTATCGATTTGAATTTTATCCATAGCCCCGAATCATCGTCGTAGGCCATCTCCGAGGACGGGCAGAACCGCACCAGCGCGCTTGCGGGCAAACCGGTGTGTTTGATAAGCCGCGCCACATCCTTATGGGTGACGGGAACGACGGGAACCATACAACAATCGCCGCAGCGGGAACACCTTATTTTGGGATATTTTGGGAGTGTTGACAATGTGTGCCATCCTTAATTGTAATTAATATATCGGTTAGTACGGATTAATACCGATTGACACCTGTTAATACTAATTCAACAACAAATAAGCCTCGATAAACATATCGATATCCCCGTCCAGCACTGCCGTTGTATTGCTTGTTTCCGCTTCCGTCCGGTGGTCTTTTACCATATTGTACGGGTGTAGAACGTAAGACCGTATCTGACTGCCCCACTCTATTTTCTTCTTCTCCGTCTGCTTTGACTCACGCTCCCGTTCCTCTATCTCCTTGTAGTGCTGGCGGACCCGCGCTTTCAGTATCTTCAGCGCCGTGGCTCTGTTTTTTATCTGCGACCGCTCGTTTTGGCAAGCCACCACTATCCCGGTGGGGATATGCGTCATTCGCACCGCGCTGTCCGTCTTGTTGATGTGCTGCCCGCCCGCGCCGCTTGACCTGTATGTGTCCACCCGTATTTCCTTTTCATCCAGTTCGTAATCCTCGATTTCGTCCATTATGGGGTAAGCGTAGACGGATGAAAACGACGTGTGGCGGCGGGCGTTGGAATCGAAGGGGGAGATACGTACCAGCCTGTGGACGCCCGTCTCGGCCTTGAGATGGCCGTAGGCGTACTCGCCCTTGACCTCCAGCGTAACGGACTTCAGCCCCGCCTCGTCGCCCGGAGAGCTCTCCAAAATGTTGTACGAGTACCCCTGGCGCTCCATGTAGCGGGCGTACATTCGGTAGAGCATCTCCGTCCAGTCGCACGACTCGGTACCGCCCGCCCCGCTGTGAATGGTGACGACCGCGTCCGCCGCGTCGTCCTCGCCGCCCATCTTGCGGATGAACTCTATCCGCGCCACCTCTTTCTCCAGCTCCGCCGCCTGGCCGCAGAGGTCGGCGAGCGTCTCCTTGTCGCCTTCCTCGGTAGCAAGCGCGTATAGCTCGGATATGTCGCCCGCGTCGGTGTTCGCCCTGTCCCAGGGCTCCACGACCCGCTTCAGGTCTTTGATGTTTTTGAGTACCTTCTGCGCCGCGCCGGCGTCGTCCCAAAACCCGTCTTGTGCGGAGCGGGACTCAAGCTGCATTATCCGGTTCTTCTTCCCGTCTATGTCAAAGATACCCCCGAAGGTTATCGACGCGGGACTTGAGGTCGCGGAGCCGCTGCGGGTCGAGGGCCTCGGCTACGGCGGTTACGGCGGTTGCGGTGCTCATGTATCGGCGCTCCAAACGTTTTATTGATTTATCGGTAATCACAAGACGACTTGGGTATAATATAGATTATGCGGGGAGCGCGAGGTACAAAATCTTAAAAAACAACGAAAAAAAATTACCGGTTATCTCACGTCCACGACCACCGACACCCGCTCGCGCTTGCCGCCGGACATCTTGAGCTCGCCCTTGACTAAGTACGTGCCGCCCGACACCGGCCGCCCCTTAACGTCACGCAAATCCCACGAGCCTACCGACCGCCCGGGCTTGGCCGAAGCGCCCGGCGAATCCGCGTCGCCGTTGTGGTCGCCTATCTTTATCTTTCTCACCACCTCGCCCGACACGTCGTATATATACAGTTTCGCGCTCTCTATGCGGCTGCCGTGACGGAAGAAGCTCACAGCCCCCGCCGGTTTGCCGACGGCGTTTTGTCCCACCGAAAATCCGCCGCCCGACAACGCGGACGCCAGCGCCGCCTCCGCCGCGTCTTCGGGCGGTCTGTCCCGCGAGACCGCGTGGTCGTTTGAGGCCGCGGGTACGTACGTGTCCGCCGATTTGATACTGCCGAATTCTTTCCAACCCTCCGTGTATTTGTAAATCCCGACGCAATTCTTGGGAACGTATAAGCACACGGCGCTCTCGATGTCGAACACGTCGAATATGCCGTACTTGTTTTCCTCTATAACGGGCGGGACAACGCTTAAACTTATTACCGACGTTAAGTCGTGGCAATGCATAAACGCCCCCCTTCCGATAGACATTACGCCCGCGCCGACGGTTACCGACGTCAACCCGTAACACTCCATAAACGCCCAGCCCCCGATATACGTTACGCTGTCGGGAATGGTAACCGACGTCAGGCCGGCGCAATTGAAAAACGTCATGCACCCTATGGAGGTCACGCCGTTCGGAACGGTGTACGCGCCCTGCCTGCCCGCCGGAAACGCCATTAGTTCCTCCTTGTCGTAAACGACGCGGAACAGTACGCCGTCTATGGAGCGGAAACCGGCGTTGTCGGGCGCCACGTCTATGGACGTAAGTCCGGCGCAACCGGAAAACACCCAGTCTTCAATAGACAGCACGCCGCCAGGAATGGCGACGGACGTGAGGGCGGCGCAACCGGAAAACGCGTAGTTTTCGATAAACATCACGCTGTTTGGAATGGTAACCGCCGTCAATCCGAGGCAGTCTAAAAACGCCTTTTCTCTCAGCCGCGTCACGCCGCTCGGAATGGCGTACGCGCCCCGCCTGTTTCCGGGATATGTCAGCAGAATGTATTCGTCCGCGTCACCCGTATAGAACAATACCCCGTCCTCGGAGCGGAAATTGACATTGCCGGAGGCTACCTCAATGGATGTTAAGCTGCCGCAGCCGACAAACGCGCCGTTGATGGACGCAACGCTGTTTGGAATGACAACCGACGCGAGGCCGGTACAACCGAAAAACGCCCCCCTCTCAATGGCGGTCACACCGTCGGGAATCGCGTAAGACGCGCTGCGTTTGCCCGCCGGAAATTGCACCAAACTATACACGCCGTCCCTGGTGTAGAACAACACGCCGTCAACGGAACTGTAATAGATGTTCTCAACCGCCACGTTTATGGACGTCAAACCGGTACAACCCAAAAACGCGCCGGTTCCGATTTCATGCACACTGTACGGAATGGTGACCGACTTGAGGCCGGTGCACCCCCAAAACGTCTCCGCCGCGATAGAGATTACGCCATGCTCAATTACAACGTTTGTAATGGAACTTCTGGAACCGTACCACGGGGCGTTGTAAGCGCTGGCGGAATAATCTTTCATCCTCCCAGCGCCGCGAATCGTAAGCGTCCCGCCGCGAAGCTCCGCCGTAACCGTACCCGATACCTTCCCGCAATCCCACATCCGCGCCGCTTGCGCGGCATTCTCTGAAGCCGTCATTGCAACCTCCGTTTTTATAATTGACAGTAATTTTTAATTCGGTTTAATCGACTTAAGGATAGTGGCAAGCGTAAGCGTAGCGAACTCTCACGCCGAGCGGAGGCCGCCGTTCGCGTTGTTTGTCCGCCGGCAATAGCCCGTATGGGCAATACCCTATTAAATAGTGGGATATAAGTTGTCGTAACTCGATTAAAATCAACGACTTGGGGGGGGGCGGGGGGGGGGGGAAAACACACGACCAAAGAGGCGGGGGGCGCGCGGCCGCCACCGCGCCCCGCCG
>JAITCM010000094.1 GCA_031283085.1 Chitinispirillales bacterium
GCCGCTGAATTGTTGATGGATATAAGCAAGGACCAGGAGGAGCGCGCGCGTTTCATGAGCCGCAGGAAGTTCGAGACGGACTTGACCTCGAACCTGCTAACCGCCGAGGCGCGGGGCGAAGCGCGTGGGCTGAAAGAGGGCGAGGCGCGGGGCGAGGCGCGGGGCGAGAAGAGAAGCCGTTTGGCTATGGCGGCGAAGATGAAAGAAGAGGGCATAGAGATAAGTGTCATTATGAGGGTAACCGCCCTTTCCGTTGACGAGATTTTGAATGCGTGAGGAGTGAAGAGTGAGGAGACAGGTATGATTGCGGAATCAGATATTTTAACGTTTTTTACCTTGACGTCGGCGGTAGCGTTGCCGCTGATGTTTGCAGTTGCGCCGACACATATTTGCGACGCGCCTGCCACCCGCGCCGCTGGGCTGCTTGACATATTGGGAATTGTCAAAACCTCGCTTGACAAAATGAGAAATACTCCCCCCCCCCCCCCCCCTCCACCCGTTCGTTCAACGTCTCATTAATCAGGTACGACGGGCGAACACACCGGCGGCTTTGCCGCCGAGCCGCCCCTACAAATCTTGCATTAATTCAATTTATCGTATATCAATACATTTTTTCATTAATCACACGCTTTCCGTCAATCATGCGAAGCGGCGGGCGCATTTCGGTTACGCTCAATGCGCGTTGTTCGCCCATGCAAAAACCTGTCAATATTCCAAAATATTCCATTCACCATATTCAAAGGAGTTTTTAATGAAAAGGCTTGTGGTTTTCTTTGCCGCGGTAATTGGGGCGGTTTGTTTTGTGGGGTGCGACTGGGACAGCGGAGCGAATTCGGGGGGCGGTGAAGGTAATAATAACTGCACGAGCGTTGGAACGTGCAAACAGACGAGGATAGATGGTAAGGTGTGGATGGCTGAGAATTTGAATATAGAGACGGCGGATTCGTGGTGTTACGATAATAGCCCAAGTGGTTGCGCGAAGTACGGTAGGTTATATACGTGGTCGGCGGCAATGTCGGCTTGTCCCGCGGGTTGGCATTTGCCGTCGCGTGATGAGTGGGGAGCGTTGGCTATTGCGGCCGGTGGAACCGGTACGTATGGTGCTGGAGGTACAGGAGCAGTGAAGCTGAAATCGACAGGCGATTGGTACAATTATGAAAATGAGACGGAAGAGTATGGAGGTGGGACGGATGAGTATGGATTTGCGGCTCTGCCGGGCGGCGGCCGGTCCTTTGCGACTCTGCCGGATGGCCGTCGGTACTCCTATAGCGGTTTCAGCACCGGCTACTACGGCCACTGGTGGACGGCTACGGAGTACGGGGACGGCCACTACGCTTACATCCGGAGTATGCTCTACTTCAGCGACGGTGTGCTCGAGTACTACTTCGACAGGGGCCACGCGTTTTCTGTTCGTTGTGTTAGGAACTGAAGCGGGGGGGAGGCCGTGAGGTGGTCTGATTTTTTAGACCACCTCAGTGTTGTTGATACGGTCGGTTCATCCGCCGCACGGCCGTCCTCCAAAAGCCGCCGCTGCCGCTCGCGTTGCGTCATAAGCGCCCGCGTTATCGCGCCGGACCCGCACGCGTCGAGCACCGCGACCCTGACATCAGCGTCAAGGCCGTTCACCGCGTTCCTGAATTCCGACCAACCGAGCGTCTCCGCGCCGAGTTTCAGCCCGCTCTCGTCCGCGTGGCCGCTGTAGTAGACAAAGACCTCGCCGCGAATGCCGGACTCCGCCGCCCTGTCCTTACCAAATAAAACACCGTTGCTGGGGAGATGTGTTACCGTCTTACAAATTTCTTGCAATTTTGCGTACCGGAAACGTATCTTATTATATGGGTCTCGGTTTTTGATACGGTTGTTCAACGTCAAACAACGAAAGAGCGCAAAGACGTGAAGCCATACACAGCAAACTGTCTTGCCGCGGTGTTCGTTTTGGTTCTCGCCGCCGGGGTTCGCGGTCAGGACGGGGGCAAAGCCGCCGCCCCGCCCGCTTTCGTCCCCGCCCCAACCCCAATCGCCACCGCCGACCATACCGTCGCCGTGGCGCCGCGCGAGCAGTTTAAGGTGCCGCTCGCTAAGGTCAACATCGCTTTCGACAATACCCGAAAGAAGTACAACCAGGTGAAGATATACTTCGGCGACGACGACGGTTACACGGTTATCGCCCCGGGCGACGATATGCTGGTCAAGAAGAACGGCGAGACGATAGTTCACAGGGAGTTGCCGCAGGTGACCTACCTGCTCTCCGATTTCGAGGCCAAGACTATAAATCAGGTCTGCCGCACTCTAGTCGCGACGCTTGAGGAGTACGAGACCATAATAAAAGACAAAAATTGGGGGCGCGCCCTGTACTTGGACGCCTACTTCCCGCGTTTTCTGCGCGGCTTCCACACGCTGATTTGCGCCGCCAAGGACTCCCAGGAGGCGTTGCCGCAATCGGCGCTGGTGCGGGATGAAGACTACGATGTGTCGCTCAACTCCCCAAAGTCCGACGCGAGGATAAAGATGTGGCAGACGGACAAGGACAGGATAATGAAGCTGCGCATCTCCACGCAGGAGTTGATTCTCCAGACGAAGAAGTGGCAATCAAGCGAGCTGACCAACTCAAAGCGTAATCCGGAGCTGTCGTACAGCGGGGAGTTTGACAGGGCGTTTACGTCGTTTGTGCGTAACTATTTCGGATATGTGCCGTAGCCAGCGCGCAAAACAAAATGCTGTGACGAACCGAATTTTCCGTCGAAGAAATGAAATGATGATATCAATTCCGCGCTTGGATTTACGCTTTGCGCTTTACGGTGTTTGTTAAAGAAGCGTAAAATCACATCTCCCTGCCCAAACGATTTGAGTCCGGAGTAACCGTATAAACTTCCGCCCCAAGCCATGCGTTGCGGTTGTCCGGCGTAGTAGAAGCCGCGTATGGCCAGCATTTTGCGGCCGGCGAGTCCGCTGACGAATCCGCCGGCGGGGGTGTGCCATACCATATCGGCCCGGTCTCTGTCCAATGAGGCGATTACGCCCGCCGAGGCCGAGAGGGTGTCTATGTATTCGGCGATTTTGCCCCACGCCGCCCCGGTTTCGGCGCTTACCCCGCCGTTGTCTTTCACAGCCTCGCCGGGGGCGGGATTTAGCGGCATGGCGAAATGGTACATCATAAAGTCGTGCCTTGCGAAGAACGCTCCGCGGGCGCAGGCGAGGCCATAGCCGAAGAGGAAGGCTTCGTTGACATCAACGCCGCGCAGCCCCGTCCAGTCGACCCAGGCGCCGGCGGTTAGGCCCCAAAAGCCGCCGACGTCAATCGCAGCGCCGTGTACGTAAGGCCGCCGGTAGGCGGATTCGTCGCCGAAGAGCCACTGGGGTAAAGATTCGAGCGCCCCGACGCGGGCGGGCGTCGTTTGGCCGGGGGATTCCGTTCCATAATCCCAACGCGGCAATCCAAGCGCTTCTTTGTTTGGGAAGGCGTCGTTCCGTATTGATGCCGATTCGGTTTTGCCGTATAATGACGGCCAGGGCGTCCCGGCGCGCGGGAAAGCCCCGAAGCGGAAGCGGACGCGGCGGCTTTCGTGTTGAAAATACATCAGCGCGTTCACTGGGATACCGGCGGTATCGGGCATCCCGAACCGTACCGTGGGCATGGCCCCAGCGCGAATCCGGTTTTCGCCGTCGAGGGCTACGCCGGCTTCGGCGGTTCCGCGGGCGAAGAAGAAGGTCTCGTCGTCGAGCGGGCGTGAGGGCGCCCCGTACTCGCGGTTGTCGAGCGTTCCGTCGAACGAGACGCCGTATTCTATTGACGCGGCCTGGATTACGGACGCCGCCGCGCACAGCAGAAATACCGTCATCCATTCCGGATTGCTTCGTCGCTTTGATTTAAAAGCGCTCATACGCTAACTCCCGAACGGCATATACGAATTAGTTTAACCGGGATAAACGGGCTCCACAGTATTTTTAATCTTTTGTATTTTAATCCCGATGATTCCGCGAATCCTAATCAAAGATAATCAAGGCGGCCCCCCATTTCAAAATTTTTCATGAAAAATTTGTGTTTTGCCTTAGGCTTAACGTATATTCGAGACACCTGATTCATTTATAATGCTGTAAATTCCGCCGCCATTTCGGTAGGGGTTGGGGGGGCGGGCCGCAAGGTTTGGGCGCGGCAAAGCAAATCTCTAATGTTTTGTGAAAAAAGGGAGGGTGTGTCCGGCCATGAATCTTATCAATGCGTGCTCAAGCGGAAAGTTTGCCGACGTTAAGGCGTTAATGGGCGAGGGGGGCGGCGACGGGGCTGCTGAGGGTGGGGCTTCTATAGATGTCAACGGGCAGGGCGCGTCGGGGCGCACCGCGCTTCTCGAAGCCGCGTGGGGCGGCAGCGCCGACATTGTGGATTTTCTGTTGGAACGCGGGGCCAACCCGAATATCGCCGACAAGAGCGGTTTTACGCCGCTTATGCGGGCCGTGGAGGGGGAGTATCAGTCAATCGCGGGCGCGCTTATTAAGAAAGGCGCGGATGTGAACTGTTGCGGGCACGTACGCGGAACCACGCCGCTGATGCTCGCCGCCGAGAGCGGCAATCAGAAGCTGCTCTCGATGCTGCTCGGCGCCGGGGCGCGGGTCAACGATGCCGACCGGTACGAGGAGACGGCCGTCGCGCGGGCGTACAAGGCCGGGCAGGGTAAGGCGGCGGAGTTTTTGGAGTCAAAGGGGGGGCGCGGAAAAACGGAGCGCAGCGCCTACTACTCGCATTCCGACCGGGATGTCAGCAGCGTGACGGTGGAGGCCTTGCCGCAGTGGAGCGCGGCCTCGCAAGACGCCATGGGGGTTGGGAGAGGTTCGGGACACGATTTTGATGATTGAAAGCTTTTTTTGCGTTTGACTTTCACATCATATATATTAATAGTGTACGGTGCCGGAGTGTCGCGCTGTCTCGTAACAAACAATCCTTAGGAGGGGGCTGACCGGCTATGGATATAGGCAAACGGGAGAAGTGCGGGGTCAGCGTTGTTGATGTTGTCGGTAAGATAGACAGATTGACGGATTCACTTGGCCTTAAATCCTACATAAACAACCTCGCGGAAAAGGAAGAGCGGATTATCGCCCTCAACCTGGCTCAGGTCACGTACTTGGACAGCGGCGCGCTAAACGTCATGATTTACTGCCAGAACGTTCTGTCAAAACTTGGGGGAAAGTTAGTTATCATAGAGCCCAACGAATATGTGTACGATGTCTTGAACGTCGTAGGTTTCGATAAATTAATAACCATTTACTCTTCAGAGAAGGAGTTCGTTGATGATGTCAAAAAACTTAAGAAGGGTTAGCCTCGCCGTGTTGCTTGCGGCGGCAGTCGTTTTTGTCGGTTGCGGCGGTTCAACAGAACTTATAAGGCCGAAGCAGACCGAAATAGACGCCTACCTCCAAGCCCACCCGGACCTGCCGGCCACCGACCAGTCCTGCATAGCCGACGGCCGCTTCGAGATAGGCATGTTGGCCGAAACGGTGCGCTTCCTCATGGGGGAGCCTAAATTGGTGGAGCAGGTAAAACAACCGTGGGCGATGCAGGAACACTGGAGGTACAAGAAAGGGAAAGTGCGCCTGTTCGTCATTGAAGACAAGCACGTGGTGGGGATAGACGAATATAACGCCAAGAAATTGAAGTAGTTACGGTTATGGATTTTTTTGACAATGTTTTGGGCTATGGCGGCGAATTTTTTAAGGGGCGAAGGTTTGAGCGCCCCATCGTTGATACTTGTCCGGGGTGGAGGTCGTTCTTAAATTATGTCGGCAGCGTTTTTTGATATGGTGATAGGCGTGCTCGCCATCGTCTTTGGAGTCCTCGGCGCCAAGCGGGGGCTTATAAGCGAGGTGTTCCGTTTTGCCGCGTTTCTGGCAGGTTTCTTCGTCGCGTTCCTGTACTACCGTGATTTGCAGGGGGTAATGGGCGGATTCGCCCAGAATCGGCAGTTCGTGGCTTTGACCGCGTTTATAGTGTTGTTCATAGCGGTTTTCATCCTTATAACGCTAACCGGATTCCTGCTCAGGAAGTTCACCGACGCGGTGACGCTCGGCTGGGTCGACCATATCTGCGGATTGCTCTTCGGACTGCTGAAGGTGGGGGTAATAGCGTGGGCGGCGTGTTTGTCGATAGCCTCCCTGCCCATCCAAAAAATCCAGGACGAATTCGCCCGTTCCGTGGTCTACAAGGGCTATAAGACGATGCCCAAGTCTTTCAGTCTGGATTCAATGGAGAATATGAGGCGGGCGATTCTCGGCAGGGATGTCGGCGGGCACCGAGAAGAGGAAAGCGAAGATGAGGAAGAAGAATGATTGACGAAAAATTAGAGTTTTTGTGTTGACTATATGCCACTATACGCCATACAGTACGCCATTTTGGGCTTAGCAGGCCTCTGTATCGGCTCGTTTTTCAACGTGCTGATATGGCGTATCCCGCGTGGGGAGTCCATCGTGTGGCCGCCGTCGCACTGCACCGGTTGCGGCGGCAGGATAGGCGCTCTCGACAACTTTCCCGTCGTCAGCTATATCGCGCTTGGCGGCAAGTGCCGCCGTTGCGGGTCACCTATATCGCCCATATACCCCATCGTGGAGCTCATCACGGCGGCGGTACTCGTCGCTGTCTGGCGGTTGTTAGATATAAACCTCCTCAGCCCGTGGTACATGAACCTGGCACCCGTATTTAAGGTAACCTCCATACTGCTGTTAATCCCGATATCGGTGATTGACATCCGCCACTATATAATACCCGACAGGTTTACCCTGCCGTTTCTGCTCTTCGCGCTGGGTCTCTCTTTAGTTCCCGATGGCAGCCTTTCCCCGTGGTACCAAAACCCGCTCGCGTCGCTACTGGGCGCGCTGGCCGGCGGCGGGACGCTCTTCATCGTGGGGGCGGTGGGCGCTTTCGCCATGAGGAAGGGCGACGCGATGGGCATGGGCGACGTCAAACTGATGGCCTACCTCGGCGCCCTGTGGGGATACAAGGCGGCGCTTCTCGGCATAGCCTTCGGCTCGCTCTTGGGCTCCGTCGTCGGCGGGATAATGCTCATGACAAAAAGCCTGAGCGACGACCACCGCATCCCGTTCGGCCCATTCTTAGCGGTCGGCACGGTAATCGCCGTATTCGCCGGAGAGCCGCTCATACGGTGGTATCTCTCTTTCTTTTGATATGCTTTGCTTTAAGACGGCGGGCAGCGGATTTGATTTTTATGTATGGACGGATGGCGGTGTGTTACATAATGACAGGACAGGGATAAGCGGGAGACGGGGATCGAACCCGCAACCTCAACCTTGGGAAGGTTGCACTCTACCATTGAGTTACTCCCGCAAACTCCGGTATAATAATACATAAAATATATTAGGGGCGGACGGATGTCAAGGGATTGGTGAAAAAAGTTAAAAATTTGTTGTACCGTAACCGCGCCGCTTTGCGAAAAATATTTTTTCGCGGCGCGGTTACGGTAAAAACAGTCTCATTACGGCTGCCTCACGAAAATTGTCCTCTCAAGCTCGCGCTTCCCGCCGCACTTGCCCAAACCCACGTAGGTTATCCTGTATCCGCCGCTCCTCACCGCGGGTTTATTGGGGTCCAATCCGTTAAAAT
>JAITCM010000126.1 GCA_031283085.1 Chitinispirillales bacterium
GGGTACCGCCCTGCTTCACGCCTACTGTACTTCTGCGCATATTGTGGCTCCTTTGCTTTGGCTAAGACACCACCTAAAATACATTCCGCATATTGTTGCAAAAAGTTAGACCACCTCACATCGCCTTCGTTGCCGAGACCAAAAGCGCCGGGGAGCAGTTGCGCGGCGGCGAAGAGCTGAAAATCAAGTGCGGGAGGGCGCACTTTGGGGAGTTTGACGGTGTTGTTTATGAGCGCGTGTCGAGGGTCGGGGATTTGGCGTTGCTGTGAACGGCGAAACGCCGGTTATTCATATCGCCGGGTATGACTGACGTTCCTTTCACCTGTCAATCCGTTTAATCTGATACTTCATGGTCCCCCTGGGCGCCTTGGCCTCGATGTGGTCGCCTACGGCGTGTCCGAGCAACGCTGTGGCCACCGGGGAGTTGATGGATATTTTTCCCGCAGCCGGATCGGCCTCGTCCGTGCCGGTGATCCAATACTCTACCTCTTCCTCGTAGGAGAAATCCCACAACGTTACTTTTGTTCCTATGACTACCTTGTCGGTGGAGATGTTGTCGGTGCTGAATATCTCCGCTGAGGCGATTTTTTCGTGCATCTCGTTTATGCGGATGTCGAGCATCTGCAGCGCGTGTTTTGCCGCCTCATACTCGGCGTTTTCGCGCAAGTCGCCGTGGGCGCGGGCCATCTCCAATTGCTCTAAGATTTCGCGCCTCTTAACGGTTTGCATCTGTTTGAGGTCGGCGGCCATCTTTTCGTACCCTTCGCGGGTGAGATATGTCTTTTCCACGTCAACTCCTCCCTCTTTCCGCGTTGGCCCTTTCGAGCAACGATTCGTACTTTGCGCGGTTCTCCGGGTCCTCGGCTATTGAGCGTTCAATGGCGGTTGCGGCCTCGTTGAACATACCGTGATCCATCAGGAACTCGTGGTGGATACCGCGGGCGCGCCAATCCCAAGGCATCATCTTTACGCATTTGTCCAAGAAGGCGACGACGGAGGCCAAATGTTCTTTATAACGTTTCTCCGCTTGCGCGGCTTTTTCGTTTACTGCGGCCAAATCCGCCTTTTGGCTTATTACCGAGGTATCTTTAACATTGCCGTCGGCGTTGGGTAACGCGGTGGCGACCGTTGCGGCCGCCTTTAGCGTCTCGGCATCCCGTTTCAGCTTGTCCATCGGGGCGCGGAGGTCGAAGGCTATCTGCAGGTAGTTCGTCAGCAGGCGCCGGGAGGTGTCGTTCAGCTTGGCCTTGCCGATACCGCGTAGCGAGTAGTTGGAATCTATGGTGACGATGGTGCGGTCTAAATTGTAGCGTTCGTCGAAGGTTACGCGCTCTCTCATGACCTTGTAGACCAAGCCCTGTGCCTGCAGGTACGGGTCAAGCCCCATCAGGTTGTCTTCGGAAACGGTCATAGCGAAGTAAATGGGCTTGGTCCATTTCGTAGCGTCTACGATGTTCAGCACCATCATGTCCTGAACGCGCAAGACGCGTTGGGTCTCTATGCCGGGCAACGTGAGGGGTATTCCGGCTTTTTTGAGCGTGTGCGGGGTCGGTTTCTCGAAGGGGTTGAGCCGCGCCTGTAACTTATCTATCTCCGCGTCTGTGTAGCTTATAGGCACGACAGGCTCAAGTTTTTTGAGTTGCTTGATGTACCAGTCGGTATTGACGAGGCTGAGGTTCACGATGCGTACGTCCTTGCGTACCCCGTAGGCTTCCTGCAACGCCCATAAGGGGAAAGTGTCGTTGTCGCCGTTGGTGAAGAGGATGCCGTTCTCCTCGCAGCTGTTCAGCATATTGTAGGCGTAGTCGTACGGTACCCAGTCGCCGGCGCGTGTGCTTAACTCGTAGTTTTTCACAGCCGGGAGGATAGGGGAGAGTGTGATGACGGCGGCACAGGCGGGGGCGACGATTTTTCTCATGAATTCGTCTTTGGAGGTGAAGAGCGCGTGCAGCAGGCATACCCCCGCGAGGCCGAGCCACATACCGAAGTACATGAAGCCGGCGGTGAAGAAGTAGTCGCGTACCCTGACCTCGCGGTGGACGGTGGGCATTGGCCCCGGCTGGCCGGCGCGTACCCACTGCTCGTAGTCGTAGCGCTCCGGTCGGAGGCCGTCGGCAAAGTTCATGTAAAACACCATCCCGATGGTGGTGAGCAACGTGAGCGATATCAGGAATACGGCGGCGTGGCGGTTTTTCTTGTACAGGTACGACCACCCGTAGAACATGAACGCCGTGGGGATGAGGTATATAATCAGCTTGCCCATGCCTTGGATGAAACCGGCCTTGAAGAAAGACTGCGCCGTATCGGTTGGGTCTAAACGGAAGAACTGCGTCAGGTGGAAGCCGCCGAAGCCCATGTGTTCCTCTATGCCGAATTGGTTTGACCACAGCCCCCGCCTCCAAAACATACGCGATATCATGCTTTCGGAGCCGTACTGCTTCCTTTCGAGAAAGTCCACGAAAGTTGTCCAGGTCGAGGGGTGATTTTCGTTTATCATGGGGTCGAGCCCCGCGCGTACGGGAATCGCGATGTGCACCGAGTAGCCGATGATGGCGAGGAAAGCGAGGAAGAAGCAGAAGCGCCACTCGTACTTGTGCTCCTTTGAGGTGAGCGACATGATAAGTGTGACGACCAACGTGACCGCCCCGAGCATCATGAATGCCGACAGGCTGTAGATGACCGTGGCCATGATGATGCCCGTAATCCACAGCCGCCAATCGGTGCGTTTCTTCTCGTCCCAAAGTATCATAAAGAGGAACGCCGGCGGGAAGATAATCATTGTAAACATATGCAGCCCGATGCCGAGGAATCCCAAAAACGCCACAAGGACGAGGAGTTTGTCGCGGTCGGCGCTTTTGCTGCGCGCCCAAATGAGCATGAGCAGCGTACAGACGGCGATGAACAGCATGGAGATATTGTAGACGGAGGTCTCCACCGCGCTAAACCAGAAAGTGTACCCGAAGGCGGCGAAAAGCCCGCCGGCGATTCCGCCGATGTTAAGGCAGACCTGCTTCCACGCCGTATTGCCGTCCGGTTCGCCCATGAAGAGCTTGCCGGCCTCCACTATGGCGAGGAACAGCACCATGGCCGTGAGCGCGCTGGCGATGGCCACCGCGAAGTTCATCCGGTAGCCGACGTCTTGGAAGAAAGACAGGAATATGCTCGACAGGCGCATCATGAGGACGAAGAGCGGGTTCCCCGGCGGGTGCGGCACGCCGAGTGTGTGCCCGGCGGCGGTGTACTCCCCGCAGTCCCAAAAGGCGACGGTTGGGGCGACGGTGGCGACATAGACGCCGAGCGAGACAAAGAACACGGCTCCGGCGGAGTACCACGTGGTTGCGGAGAGCCAGGAGTGGAGCGCGCTTTCGCGATTCTGTACCAAAGCAAAATCCTTTCGCACACCGTGTGGGCGGGTTTCAGCCCTACGGCGCAATTTGATGGTTGTCGTTACTGCGGATACCGGTGTTTAACGGTAAGAAACATAAAATACATTATTGGCACGCCGCAGGTCAATAAAAAAATGGAGACGGTCTCAAATTTTGCGTAAACGCCCGCCCTCGCCCCGCGTGTGCGCTCTGCGGATTATGAATAAATTGGGTTTTAATCCCGCAAATCCTTATAATCTGTTTATCGAAAGCGTTGCCAACCCTAAAAATCCTGATTCGTATTTTGACTTTCGCCTGTCCCATACATTATATTATATAATGTTGAATGTTGCTCAACGTTATTACAATAATTACATGATACCGCACGATATTATATATAATTAACACAAACACAAAGACTTGGAGCGTTAATAGTGTCATACCGGGTGATGTTTGTCGACGACGAGGACTACATCCGTTCGATGTTGTCGGCGTATTTCGGCGATAAGTTTGACATAGTCACGGCCGGCGGCGCGGCGCAGGCGCTTGCTCTCCTTGAGCGGGAGGCATTCGACCTTGTGGTCTCCGACATCAATATGCCGGAGATGGACGGGCCGGGCTTTTTGAGGGAGGTTCACAGGAATTTCCCGAAGGTCAGGACGGCGTTGCTCACTTCGTCCGACATTGACGAGTACGTGGATTTTGCCCGGGGGAGCGCTGTTTGCAGTGTTATCCCTAAGGCAATTCCGTTCAACTTCGCCGAGGTTGAGAGGATAATAACCGGGCTTCTGACCGGCGAGATTTTCGGGCTTGGCCGTTACCTGCGCCCGGAAGACGGCGTCGTGGCGGGCACATACTGCGTCAAATCGTCGGGGGAGGCGCATATTGTTCGGGACAGGATAGTTGAGGGGATTGAGGGGAAGTTTTCCAATTCGGGGGATACCAGGCTTGTTTTGGACGAGATTTTAACGAACGCCGTCTACCACGCGCCGACTCGCGAGGACGGTTCCGAGAAGTACGCCCTGTTTTCGGAGGTGGCGCTTGAGCCGTCGGAATATGTGTACGTTGAGTTCGGGTACGATTCGGAGAAGTACGGTGTCTCGGTCTTGGACAAGCGCGGCGCGCTTACCCGCGAGACCATTCTCAGCAAGATGGAGCGCCAGATAAAAGGCGAAGGCGACATGGACGACTCAGGCCGCGGCCTGCATATGTGCCGCCTTTTCGCCGACCGCCTCATAGTGAATATTGAACGCGGAAAGCGCACTGAGGTCGTCGTGCTGAATTTTCTGAACGGCAAGTACAGCGGATACAAGCCGCTATATATCAACGAAGTGTAGATTTCCTGGAGGTTAAAATGCTAAACCACTGCCGCGGGCGCAAACTCAAACTGCACGGCTTCAACAATCTGACGAAAGCGCTCAGTTTCAACATTTACGATATTTGCTACGCGCCGTCCAAGTCGTCGCAGATGGATTATTTGGAGTACGTAGATGAGATGTACAACTCGGAAAAATTGCGCGGCATCCTGGAGGAAGTGACGAGCATCATAGAAGCGCGGATTGTGAACATCTCCACGCAGGATTACGACCCGCGCGGAGCGAGCGTTACCATCCTGATAAACGAGGGGCACAGCCCGCTTGCGGCGGACGGCGTGATAGCGCATTTGGATAAGAGCCACATTGCCGCCCACACCTACCCGGAGAACAACACCGCCAACGGAATCGCCACCTTCCGGGTTGACATCGACGTCTCGACCTGCGGCACGATCTCGCCGCTGAAGGCCCTCGACTTTCTGATTGACAGCTTCGACTCCGATATAGTGCTGATGGACTACAGGGTACGCGGCTTCACCCGCGACGTCAAGGGGAGGAAAGTCTACATCGACCATGATATTACGTCAATACAAGACTATATCTCCGACGATATTCTGGAGAAGTACACCGCCTACGACATAAACATCGTGTCGGACAATATATTCCACTCCAAGATGCAGATAAAGAACATGAAATTGGAGGGTTACCTCTTCGGTCCCGACTCCGAGAAGATGTCCAAGGCGGAGAAAACGAAGGTGCGCACGCTCCTGAAGAAGGAGATGCAGGAGATATTCGAGTGCAGAAACATCTACGACAGGGAAGCGTGAAATGGCGGCGCGGATAATAAAGAGGCGGCGGCTGTACCACGAGGCGTTGAACCCGGCGTTCGGCTATTTCTATACCATAAAAAAGACGCTGCGCCGGGCGTCCACCAAGTACCAGAAAATCGAGCTTGTGGAAACCGACGAGTTCGGCAGGGTGCTGCTTATCGACGGCATCACGCAGGTTGCCGAGCGCAACGAGTTCATGTACCACGAACCCATGGTGCACCCCGCGTTTGTCTGCCACCCCAATCCTGAGAACGTGCTTGTGGTAGGCGGCGGCGACGGCGGAATCCTCCGCGAGGCGCTAAAATACCCCTCGGTCAAGCGCGTCGAACTGGCCGAACTCGACGGCGGGGTAGTCAGCTTCTCAAAAAAGTACTTAGCCGACGTCCACGGCGGCTGCTTCGACGACCCCAGGGTGCGGGTCAACATAACCGACGGCCGCAAGTTCACCGAGGAGCACCCCGGCGAGTTCGACGTGATAATAATGGACATGACCGACCCCTTCGGCCCCTCCACCATGCTCTACACAAAGGAGTTCTACCGCCTTGCGAGAAGGGCGATGCGCGACGGCGCCGGAGTCTATATCATGCACTCCGAGTCCCCCGTAGCCCGCCC
>JAITCM010000046.1 GCA_031283085.1 Chitinispirillales bacterium
CGGACAGGGGGAAGCCGAGTATGTATATCGCGATTATGGGGAGCTTTGAGTCAGCGTATTCCTTGCCCAAATACCGACGGAAGCGGAAGACATCGTCAAGCACTTTCGCCTTCTGCATCTCTATTATGACGCGCTTCTCGCCCTCCTCTTTGGTAACTATCGTAGCGGCGAAGTCCATGCGGAAGAGCGACACAACAGGGCCGTCTTTGGCTATCTCGGCGTACTCCTGGGCGGTACGCTCCAATGAAAGCACCTCGCAGCCCATGATAGTCCCTATCAGGAACTTAGCCGCGCGGTCGTTTTCCAAAAGCCGCTTGAACGTTACGTCGTATATCGGGTTGGCTATTATCATCCTTAATGTTCCTCGTTGTTCCACATTCCACAATTAAACATTGCGCGTTCAGCAATATAGTTTATGGGCGGGCGGGAAGTCAAATATTTTTTAATTTTTCAGGATTGATTTTTTGAGAAAAGAGGCCGTTGACAATAAGACTGTCACGGTGGCCGGGTGCCGAACGTATTTATCCGCAACAATCCCGTCCTCCGAAACATCACAACATATTCTGCGGGTCAACATCGACAATACACTTGCAACCCGACGGCAGCCCGGCCGCCGCTAATTTTCTGACATCGGCCAACACATCGCCTATATGACCCGGCGAACCTGATTTCAGGAACATGGAGTATCTGTACACATTGTCAACCCGCGCCAGCACAGCGACCGTCGGGCCGAGTACTTTTATCTTTCCGGCGCCCACACCGGCATTAGCGGCGTTGTTAACATTAACGCCCGCGTTAACGCCGGCAATCATCCGCGCCGCTTTCCCGATAAAACCCGCCACGACGGACTCGTCCGGCCCCTCGACGACCACGCGCGCTATCTTGCCGAACGGCGGGTACGACAGCTCTTTCCTGTGCTTTATCTCGTGGCCGTAGAACGACAGGTAGTCGTGTTCGGCGGCGAAGCGTACGGCGGCGTCGTTAGGGCAGTAGGTTTGGATTACCACTTCGCCGGCAAGCTCCGCTCTTCCGGCTCGGCCGGCTACTTGCGTCAGCAACTGGAAGGTGCGTTCGGACGCCCTGAAATCAGGGAAATGCAGACCCGTGTCGGCGTGCAGCACGCCGACTAAGGTAACGTTGGGGAAGTTCAGCCCTTTGGCCACCATCTGCGTCCCAATAAGTATGTCCGCGCCGCCGCTCGCGAAGGCGTCGAGTATCGCCGCGTGCGAGCCTTTGCGCCGCGTCGTGTCCTGATCCATCCGCAGTATCCTTGCCCCGGGGAAGCGCTCCCTGAGCATCTCCTCCGCCTTTTGGATACCCGTCCCCTTATAGTGGATTTTGAGTCCGCCGCACTTTGGGCAGCTCGTGAGCGCCGGTTCCTCGTGGCCGCAGAGGTGGCATTTGAGCACGGTGTCGGCCTTGTGGTAGCGCAAGTTCACGGAGCAGTTGGGGCAGGCGTGCGAATAGCCGCAATCTTTGCACAGCAGCGATGTGGAGAACCCGCGTCTGTTGAGCAACAAAATCGCTTGCCGGCCAAGAGACAGTTCCTCTTCCAATCGGGCGGCAAGGTAGCGCGACAGCGCCGTCCAGTTCTTCTCCCGGTGTTCGACGGTCATGTCCACGATTTTGACGGCGGGCAGCCGCGCCGTTCCGAAGCGGTCGGTCAGCGTCAGCAGGCGGTACTTGCCGGTGAGGGCGTTGCAATAGCTTTCGAGACTTGGCGTGGCGCTGCCAAGCACAACGGCGGCGCCCTGAAGACGTCCGCGCATCACGGCGGCGTCGCGGGCGTTGTAGCGCGGGTCGGTGTCGCTCTGTTTGTACGACCCGTCGTGCTCCTCGTCCACGACGATAAGGCCCACGTCCTCCATTGGGCACAGGAGGGCGCTGCGAACGCCGACCACGGCGCGGCGGCGGCCGGTTACTATCTCCTGCAGGCTGTCGCGCCGCTCGCCGTCGGACATGCGGCTGTGGATAACCGTGACGGCGTCGCCGATGGCGGCGCGGAAGCGCGATATCGTCTGCGGCGTGAGGCTTATTTCCGGCACCAGGATTATCACCCCGCGGCCGGCGGACAAAACACGCTTCGCCAGTTCGGTGTACACGTGCGTCTTGCCGCTTCCGGTGATGCCGTAGAGCAAAAACGGCTTGTCCGGCGCGGAGAGGGAGGCCGCGACACGCTCCACGCAATCGCGCTGTTCGTGAGAGAGGGTAATATTTTCTTCGTCCACGGAAGAGCGGGACAACTCGCCGGCGTCGCGAAACTCCGTCTTTATCTCTTTGGACAGATAACCCTTTTTGCGCAGGGAGGCGAGGGTTGACGCGGCGATGCCGAAACGGGCCTGGAGTTGGGCGGCGCTCAGCGGTTCGGGGTGGCTTTTTATCTTTTCGAGGGCGATACGCTGATTGTCGCTCAGGCCGCGGCGGGCGCTATCAGTATTAATACCGGGATTCATATTAATATTGACATTCGCGTCGATACCGTTATCAATAAAAACGCCGTTAGCGGTATCGACACATCTGTAAACCGTAACCGTCCTGGCTTTTTTATTGATGATAGACTTCCCGGCGACCGGCCTGAAGACTCTCCCTACGGGGCACTGGTAGTACCGCGCTATCCATTCGTACAACTTTAACAGCGACCGGTTTGAGTCCGCCCAGTGTCCCTCCTTGATGTCTATTACCTCTTTGAGCCTGACCTTGCCCGCAACCGCCGACTCGGTCTTAATCTCTACCGCCACGCCCCATATCCGGCTCTTTTTGACCTCTACCAATACCGGCTGCCCTGGGGTTATACGGTCAACAAATCTGTCGGGTATCTCGTAGTCGTATATGCCCGGAATGGCCACGGGAAACGCCACCGCGGCGACGCGTCCGCAAAAAGTTGCATTTTTTTTTTGACTGATTTGTGTCATTATTGTATATTATATTTAAGGTGTATGTGCTTTGGGCTGAACGGTCACAGTATTTTCTTAACAATTAGAATCAAAAATAATAAAAATACCATGGGAAAAAGTAAACAATAATGACATTGGACACCGACAACACCCTACTGGTCGAAGACCGCCCGGATTTCGTTAACATCGTGGCGCATATTGCGCCGGATAAGATGTCCGCCAGGTTTACGCTTACCCCGGTAACCGGCAGGCCGGGGGTGCTCACGACGCATCACCTGAAAGTTGCGCTTGAGGACGCGGGCGTGGTTCGCGGCATCGACGCGGCGGCGCTTAAAGGCGTCGTCGCGGACTACTCCAAGTCGATACGCGGGATACCTGAGACCGTGCCCGTGGCACACGGTGTGCCGGCGGCGGCGGAGGGGGTCGGGGCGCTTCGCGTTTTGGTCAAGTACGTCACGTTACCCGATGAAGTGCGGGCGCTTTTCAATTGTAAATGCGCTTTCGACGCGGTAGCGCTCGCCCCCAAGTTTCAGCGGGTGGACAAGGGCACCGTGATAGCGCGGCGGGCGGAGGGGACGCCCAGCCTCATCGGCTACGACATCTTCGGGTCGCCCCTTGAACCGCCCCACGTGGAAATCATCGGCGCCGGCGATACCATCATCGAGCGGCGGAACGTGTACATAGCCTCCCACACCTTCACCGCCGCCGTCACCGGAGTCGTGTACACAGACACCGACGGCATGCCCTGCGTCTTCCCGCTTGACTTCAACGGCGCGGTGCTTGTGCACGTATCGCAAGACCTGATGTCCGTCGAGCTCACGGCCACGCCCCCCGGCGAGCGCGGAACCATGCCATCGCTCCAAATCATACACACCATGCTCAAGGAGCACGGCGTCGTCTACGGCGTAGACCCGGACGCCCTGGAGCTGTTCATGGACCGCATTAAAGGCGAGATGGCCGATAGAGAGATATGCATCGTCGCGCAGGGTACGCCGCCCATAAAGGGCGAGGACGGACGCGTCGAGTTCTGCTTCAATACCGACCCGTCCCCCGCCCCAAACATAGCCGAGGACGGCAGCGCGGACTACAAGAACATCAACATCGTAAACTTAGTGACCACCGGGACCGTCTTGGCAAAGCTATATCCGGCGCAAAAGGGCACCCCGGGCAAAAATGTCCTGGGCAACACCGTCGCGGCCTTCGACGGACTGCCGGCGCGCCTTCCCGTGGGGGCCAACACCGCCATACCGAACGACGACCAAAACGCCCTAATCGCGGTAACCGACGGCATCGCCAGCTACGACGGTACCTCCGTCAACGTGTCGGCGGGCTACGTAATCTCCGGCGACGTCGACTTCAAAACCGGCAACATAAAATACGATAACTCCATCATGATAAACGGCGACGTAAAGAGCGGCTTCGATGTGGAGTGCGGCGGCGACCTGCAGGTCAAGGGCATAATAGAAGACTGCAAGGTGACCGTCAAGGGAAACATCCTCTGCAAATTCGGCTTCGTCGGCAACGGCAAGGGAACCATAACGGCGGACGGCAACGTCAACTTAGGCTTCATGAAAAACCAAACGGTCGTCGCCGGCGGCAACGTCAACATCGCCAAAGAAGCCATAAACTGCAACATTACCGCCACCAAGTCCATAAGCGTCTACGGCCACCCGCTCTCGGTCGCCGGCGGGACATTGTCCTCCAACGGGTCGATAACCGTGAGAACGGTCGGCAACATCAGCGGAGTCAAAACCACCCTCCAGATAAATCCGGAGCCGGAACTCATAGCGGAGATGGACAAAATAAAGGCCGCCATATCGCAAAACGAGGATAACGCGAAAAAACTCGAAACTATGATAAAAAGCATGCCGCCGGCCGAACAGGTAAGAAATAAAGAGCATGTGCGCAAACTGAAAAACACTATCATCGCCATAAAGCAACAAATAGCGGCGCTGGAGGGAAAAGGGCGCCTGCTCAACATAACGATGAACAAATTCGAAAACGCTTTCATACGCATAGACCGCTGCGCGTATCCTGGCACAACGGTAAAGTTCGGAAACATGAATATGGCGCTGTCCGACACGCTGCAGGGTGGGAAGACGATACGTGTCATCAATCAGGAAATCAGGGTGTACTCGGACAGGCCGATAAGACCGGCGAAGCCTAAGGATGAGTAGGCGCGGAGCGAAGCCGAAGCCAAACGATTTTAATGATTTCGGCTATCCAAAAACTCAACGCGTTCCTCACGCGTCGATTTCGACTTGAACGGGTATATCTCCCAGATTTGTTCCGCCTCCATTGATTCCCCCGGGGCAAGCGTTTTGTAGGGCGCGTGGTATTCCAATTCTGTCAAGGCGTCTTCCCTGTTGTTTGTCGTTATATTATAAAACTCCGCCAATGCCTGCTCCGGGTGTATCAGCGCCGGAGCGTGGCGTTTGAATTTTATTATCAACGCCTGGGATGATGTGAAGGCCGCCATCATTCCTTTGTTCGCTTGAATGAACGCTTTCCCCCATCGCCTGTTTTTGCCTTTGGAGGGCTTGCGCGGCTCGACCGCGCAGTAGCCGCCGCTTTGCGAAAACACGCACGCCTCGTCGCCGCCGGTTCCATCGGAGGCGTCTATCCGTACCTTATCCATGGACGATACCGGGGCGTAGCAGTCGGCGTAGCCGTCTACCCGCGTGTTTAGCCACAGGTCCCACGAGACGGGGGTATTTCGGATATTTTCGGCGCGGACGCGAAAAAACACCCTGCCGGCTTTTATCTTGACGGACTTTATGAGCCGCACCCCGCAAAACTCGCTCTCCGGCCCCCGCATCGTCACTTCCGTGTCGCCGCGCCCGATAACCTCATAGTAGCCGTTGTTGATGTACGGGTCGGGCGGCCAAACCGCCCGTTCACGGCGCTTCCTGGGGTTTTTGTCCTGGTGCGCCCACCACTCGCTCTGCGGGCCGAGCCAAACGATGTGGCCGTTGTAGGGCTTCCAAACGGGATTAGGGCCGAATGAACGGGGGGAAGTGGGAGGCTTGCCCCACAGCTCCGGGTCAGCCTTGAGTATGTTGGGCTTGCCGACGATGCGCAACAACGCGACCATACCGCCGAGGTCGGGAATCACGCCGACCTCGACGCGGCCGTTTGAGAGTTTTATAAGTCTGTCCATAATGTTGACAATTATCTGTCTCCCTCGCCCTTTACCGTAAAGACCCCTTCCCGGTTCAGGTCGCCCAACGTTTTTGAGAACGGGGCGTTGGTATCCTTTATCACTGTGTTGCTGTCCAGCATGGCAAGTTCCTCACCGTTTACCGGCGCCGGCGGCGTTTGTATGTTATCATTCACATTAGGCAAATCCGGCTGCGCCGCCTCTCCGCCGTATTTTGACACAAGGTTGGCGGCGGTCATTGAGTGGTAGCGGAAGTACCCTCCCACGGCTACCGCCACCAGCATCAGGAACACCGGTATGGGCACGTATTTTTTCAGGAACAGCACAGGCGTTAAAACGGTCGGCGCCTTGCGGACGGTTGAGCATACCCGCAGGATTTCGGCGTCTACCGCCGGGCCGGGGCTTTCGCTCAGGATGTCCGCGGTATAGAGTTCGGCGCGTTCGCGGCGGTAGGCCTCCATTTCGCGGCGGCACTCATCACATTCGGCGACGTGGGCCTCGTACTCACGCGCCTCGGTTGGGCTCAGTTCACCTGAGACATACAGCAGGCCGATTTCCTCAAATTTGTCGCACATTGTCGATCCCCCTTTTTTTCAGTTCTTTACGCATATTTATCAGCGCCAGACGCATGCGCCCCAGCGCAGTATTTATGGGGCATCCCATCATCTCGGCGATTTCCTTAAACGGCACCCCGCCAAGCTCCCTGAGCATGAAAACCTCTCGTTGCGACGGGTCGAGCCGTTGCACCGCCTCGCCCACTATCTTGCGAAGCCGTTTGTTCGACAAGCTGTCCTCCGGCGAGTCAATCCTGCTCCCTACCGACCCATCCGTATCGTCAACGTGGTCTGCCTCGACCTTCGCGTGGCGGTAGTAGTCTATCGTACGCTTGTGGGCTATCCCGAATAGCCAACTCAAAAAGCTCCGGGAACGGTCAAATTGGCCGACATTGCGTATAGCCGCCAAAAACGTCTCCTGCAACATATCCTCGGCGACCTCGCGGTCTCCGGTCATACGCAGCAAAAAACCGAATACGCGGCCTCTATACCTCCCGTAAAGCTCGGAAAACCCATTAGGGTCGCCACCGAGCCACTTGTCGAACAACCGGTCGTCGTCCGTTAGCTGTTGTGCCTGCTGTTCCATAGCCCCTTGCCGTATTCTATTATTGATTACGCCCCACAGGACGCAAATATTGTTACGATTATAATATGGATTAAAATAATTTTTTGCAGGGGGTGGAATGCAAAAAAAAAGTGGTTATACCGTTACAGTAGTACATTCACCAATATCAAATTGCTGACAAGTACCATGACCATAGCCGCCACGACGGCCTTTTTCGTATACGACCCGACGCCCACCGCCCCGCCCTTGGCGTGGAAGCCGTAGTAGCAGCCGGAAAGCGATATAACCATGCCGAATACGAAAGATTTCGCCATGCATATCTGGATGTCCTGCGTTTTGAACAGCAGGCGGACGCCCTTGTAGAACGCGGCGAAGCTAAGGCCTAAGAACGTCTCCGCTATCACCTGAGCGCTGACTATGGCCAGCGCCACGGCGAATACCGTCAGTATCGGCACCATCACGCAGGAGGCCGCCAAACGCGGGGTCAGCAGGTAGGTGTACGGGTTGAGCGAGAGGCAAACCATGGCGTCGACCTGCTCGGTGACCTTCATGGTGCCCAGCTCCGCGGCTAACTTCGCGCCTATGCGCCCGGTTATCACGAGCGCGGTCAGCACCGGTCCAAGCTCCGTGAAAACCGCCTTGCCGACGCCCGCCCCAAGATAGGTCAGCGGCACCGCGTCGCCGAAAATGTACTGCACCTGCCACGCGCTCACAGCGCCCACGAAAATAGAGGTGAGAAGCACTATGGGGATAGACTGCACCCCCAGTATCATCATCTGCTCCGTGAGCAGGTGCGGCCGCGTAATGGAGGATGGCAACGCCCGAAGCATCTTAAGGTAAAAGATGAATATCGACCCCACAAGCTCCACAGCCTCGCGGGCGGAGGCGCCGAAAGAGGTCGCTATACGGTCAAGGAAACTTTCTTTTCGCCCCAAATTAGGCATCAATACCCCGATATTCGTTGATTTTTTGGTAATTACCCATTAAATATCAATATAATATTTGGACTTGGCATAATATATATTATTAAATTATGGACTCCGCGACCGAACTGAAGCAGAAGCTGCGCGACCGTTACTCCGCCGCCCGCGCGTCAATAAAACCGTCCGCGGCCGAACGAAAGAGTTTGCGCGTCGCCGCCAATATCCTCTCGCTCCTGCGACGGCACGGTTCCGAACTCGTTTTGGCCTACCACAAGATCGGCGCCGAGGCGGACGCCTCCCCGCTAATAAACCTGCTCCTCAACTTCGGCCTCGGAGTGGCCCTCCCCTACTGCCGCGAAGACAGGAGTCTCGGTATAGGCCGGATTCTAAACCCGCACAGCGACCTGGCGGAGGGCGCCCACGGCATCATGGAACCGTCGGACAGGTTCAAGGACAACATCCGCCCCAACCAGCTCTCCGCAATCGTCTGCCCCGGCGTAGCTTTCGACATGGCCCGCACAAGACTCGGCCGCGGCGCCGGTTACTACGACCGCTTCCTGCGGGAAGTAGCCGGAAAAGCCCTCGTCATAGGCTGCGCCTTCGACTGCCAAATAAGCCCGGAACCCCTGCCGCGAGAGAACCACGACATCCCAATGGACGCGGTAGTAGCCGAAACCGTCGCTTTCCCCGTCGGGTGCTGCCCAACGATAAAACCGCCGGAAACGGAGGATTGAGCCGTGCTTACCGCCCTGCTATGGACAACGCTCATAGCCTCAACCGTACTGCTTGTCGTCATCGCCTCCCCGATACGCCTGTCGCTCAAAGCGGTATACGGCGAGGATGGGCGCAATACGGAACTTCGCGCCGCAATCCACTGCCTGCACCCGCTAATTCTCAAAGCGGAGTATTCGTCAACGGAAGAACGGGTCAGGCTTTTTATTTTTGGATTTGAGAAGAAACACGGCGTAAAGAAAGACGGGCAAGGCGACACCGATATCAATACGGACAGTATCAACAGTATCAATAACGCGGACAGTACCGGTACGGATAACATCAATACCGACGGCATCTATACGGACGACGCTAATACGGACGGTATGAATACGAACAGCGTTAATACGGATGCCCCCAATACGGACGGCATCGACACAAAAAATATCAACACGCCCGGCTCAAAAGAGAATAACGGTTCCCTCATATCAAAAATAATGTCCAAAATCAACGACATAAAGCGTCACAAAGTCTATAAGATAACAGGTAACAGGCCCCTGAGAGAAAAACTGCTGCGCCGGCTCAAACGCTCCTTAATCCGCGTCACGCGCGTCATATCCATAGAAAAGTTAAAACTGCACGTACGCGCGGGCCTGCGCGACCCGGCGACGCTCGGCAAAATGTACGGCTACTTCGCCGCCGCAAATTCGGCGCTGGCGTTACAGCGCTGCCGCGTCGACCTCTCCATGACCCCGGTATTCACACAGAAATGCCTGTATATCGATTCGGAACTGAAAATCAGGACGACGCTGTCGGTCATACTATGGCAGCTGACGGCGATAGCCGCGATATTTCCCTATTGGGAAGTACGGAAAATAATTAAGAGTTGAGGCGGAGACCCGATAATAATCCATCGTCCCAAGTTTATTGCTTCGGGGCTTTTGGACGGGGAGGCGCAAAAAAATTATATTTTATTTGACACCGCGCCACGACATATATTATTTTAACTGCCCATTAACCGGAAACAAAAAAACCAAAGCGATAAGGAAAAAGGCGGACGTTTTATGGCGTACAACACTGAAACTATGCGCAATATCGGGATAAGTGCCCACATCGATTCGGGCAAGACCACCCTGACGGAGCGTATTTTATTCTACAGCAACAAAATCCACGCTATCCACGAGGTCAAGGGCAAGGACGGCGTGGGGGCGACCATGGACTCCATGGAATTGGAGCGGGAGCGGGGCATCACCATAGCCTCGGCGGCCACCAACGTTACCTGGCGCAGCCACGACATCAACGTCATCGACACTCCGGGACACGTGGACTTCACCATAGAGGTGGAGCGGGCGCTGCGCGTGCTCGACGGGGCTATCCTCGTCCTGTGTTCCGTGGGCGGCGTGCAGTCGCAGTCTATCACCGTGGACAGGCAGCTGCGGCGGTACAGCGTACCGCGCCTCGCTTTCGTGAACAAGTGCGACCGCAGCGGCGCCAACCCCTACCGCGTGGCGCAGCAGCTGCGCGACAAGCTCGGACACAACGCCGTGATGGTGCAGATACCCATAGGCCTGGAGGACAAGCTGGAGGGCATCGTAGACCTCGTCACCATGAAGGCCGTCTACTTTGACGGCAAGAACGGCGAGACCGTCCGCGATGAGGAAATCCCCGCCGGCCTCCTCGAAGAGGCCAAAAAGAAACGGGACGAGATGCTCGACGCGGTGTCAATGTACTCCGACGAACTTGCCGAAAGTTACCTGGAGGGCACGGAGACCGTGGAGCAAATCATGGCGGCTATCCGCAAGGGTACGCTCTCATTGGCGCTGACCCCCGTCCTCGTGGGGTCGGCGTATAAGAACAAGGGAATACAGAAGCTGCTCGACGCGGTCGTCGATTACCTGCCCAATCCTAACGATGTTGAGAACAAGGCGCTTGACCTCGACAACAACGAGACGCCCATTATACTTAAATCCGACGCCGGCGCGTCGATGATAGCGCTCGCGTTCAAGCTCGAAGACGGCCAGTACGGGCAGCTGACCTACATCAGGGTATATCAGGGCACCATTAAAAAAGGCATAGAGCTGACGAACACGCGCAGCGGCAAGCGCTTCAAGGTGGGGCGGCTCATCCGAATGCACGCCTCCTCCACGGAAGACATAAGCGAGGCGGGTCCGGGCGACATCGTGGCGCTCTTCGGCATAGAGTGCGCTTCGGGCGACACGTTCACGGAGAACGGCCTGAACTACGCCATGACGTCGATATTCGTGCCGGAGCCGGTCATATCGCTCGCCATCAAGCCGGTGGACAAGCAGTCGTCCGACAATATGTCAAAGGCGCTCAACCGGTTCACGAAGGAGGACCCGACGTTCCGCACGTTCGTAGACCCGGAGTCCAATGAGACGATAATCCGCGGCATGGGCGAGCTGCACTTGGACGTCTACATAGAGCGTATGCGCCGCGAGTACAAGGTGGCGATAGATACCGGTATGCCGCAGGTAGCCTACCGCGAGACGGTAACGATGTCGGCGCGCTTCGACTACACCCACAAGAAGCAGACCGGCGGCGCCGGCCAGTACGGCCGCGTGGCTGGAATCTTAGAGCCCAACCACGAGGCGGACTACGAGTTCGTGGACAACATCAAGGGCGGCGTCATCCCCATAGAGTTCATCCCCTCCTGCGACAAGGGCTTCAAGGCGTGCCTTGCCAAGGGCAAAATAATAGGCTTTCCGATAGTAGGCGTGAAGCTGACGATAGACGACGGCCAGTTCCATCCGGTAGACTCCTCCGACATAGCCTTCCAGCAGGCGGCCATCGGCGGCTTCTGGCAGGCCTTTGAAAAGGCGAAACCGGAAATACTTGAGCCTATAATGAAAGTAGCCGTAGAGACCCCGACGGAGTTTCAGGGCAGCGTATTAGGCAGCGTCAACCAGCGCCGCGGGATAATCATCGCCACCACCGAGGAAAACAACTTCTCGTCCGTGGAGGCGGAGGTCCCGCTTAGCGAGATGTTCGGCTACTCCACTATCCTGCGTTCCCTAACCCAGGGCAAGGCGGAGTTCACGATGGAGTTCCTGAAGTACAGCAAGGTGCCGTCGAGCATTGCCGAGCAGTTGAAGAAAGAGAAGCTGGAAGAGAAGAAGAACGAAGCGAAGAAGAAATAATTCGCGGGGGCGAACCGCGTTCGCCCGCAATCCAATGAAATTAATAAACGTTAATAACAAGGACGCAATAAAATGATTAACGAAGAACTGATATCCAAAAGCCCCCTGCGCATCCTGGAGAAGTCCACACATGGCGGCGTGGGCAAGGGCAACATCGGCATTATCGCCGCCCGCAAGGGGGTGGGCAAGACCGCCTGCCTGGTGCATATCGCTACCGACCAGCTCTTGCAGGGCAAACACATCATCCACGTCTCGTTCGCGGCGAACACGGCGCATATCACAGCGTGGTACAAAAATATCTTCGAGGAGATAGCCCGGCGCCTTTCCGTCCCCAACGCGCAGGACGCGGAGGACGATATCATCCGCAACCGCGTGATAATGAGCTTCAAGCAGGGCGGCGTGTCCGTAGAGCAGGTGCTCGGCAGCGTCAAGGCGATGATTCGCGACGGGCACTTCGTGGCGGACGTGGTGGTCGTGGACGGATACGACTTCTCCGGTTCCAACACGGACGACTTCGCCGCGTTCAAGGCTTTCGCGGAGGAGCTGCAAATCTCGATATGGTTCAGCGCCACCACGCACCGCGACGCCCCGTCGGTAGACGCGAAAGGCGTCCCGACTATCCTCTCCCCCTATATGCCCGACACGGCGATACTGATATTAATGGAGCCGAGAGAGGGCTACGTCCACCTGCACTTGGTAAAAGACCACGACATCTTTCCGGCCCCGGACGCGCTGCACCTGAAGTTAGACCCGCAGGTAATGTTGATTGCGGAAGAACCGGCGTAATGTTTCGGCTTTAATTATTTCGGCGCTTCCGACATTATGGTGGAAACGCATTAATCTTTAAATGTCAAATTCCTGGATTGCTTCGCGACGCTCGCAATGACGGTCATTGAAAGCGTCGCGAATCAATCCAGTGTATTGTAAATGAACCGATGAACACAACTTGCCGCTACTTTCCCACCACAATTCCTGAAGAGCCATTATTTCATGTTTGACTACAATATCAAAACAATCGTCCCGACCGCAATAAGCAAGCCCCCGATAACCGCCTTCACCGTCACCGTCTCTTTCAATATTATAAACGCCATCGCCATACCAATCACCAGACTGAACTTATCAACCGGTATCACTTTTGACGCCTCTCCTATCTGCAGCGCCCGATAATAACACAGCCACGACAACCCGGTCGCGACCCCGGACAGAATCAAAAACAGTAAATTCCTATGCTCGACGTTTACAATATCGCCATGCTTTCCGGCGGCAAACACTATCGCCCAGGACATAATCAAGACGACTATGGTCCGTATGGCCGTCGCCAGGTTTGAATTTACGTTTTGAATGCCGATTTTCGCCAAAATCGAGGTCAGGGCGGCGAAAAACGCGGATAGAAACGCGAACAGTATCCATGTGTGTGCGTCGCGCATAATGTCATTAACCTTAATTAAAGTTTTTGATATACCGTATCGAGCCGGTACTGTTTGTTTATTAAGTCTTCCGGGTTCTTTACAAACAAATACAAATTGATTACAAAAAAATACTCCAGCGGCTTCATCAATATATACACAATATCGGATATGTACTTATTTGTGATGTTTTTTGAAATCGGATATCCGCACGTATCGTAAATTTTTCGAATCGCTTTATGAAACGCCGGAAAGTAAATATGTATCATTTCCTCATACGCGTTGGCGACCAATAACTGCCTGTTGACAATAATTACCCGATTACGGCGCATTCCTAACCTTAAAGGCCGAACAACGGCTTGATGTCCGCAAGCGGCAACCGTGCAAAGATAATGCCCGTTGTGGCCTAAATACGGCGGATGCACATGCTGTGAGAACGTCCAGGTTGTCGTTTCCGTCCAAACTTTTAAAAGGGAGTCCTTTTCCTGTCCGAACAGTATTAAGATTATTGTCATCACGATAAAAACGGGCATAAGCAGTACCAACGCCCACCAAAAACAGTGTCGGCCGACAATACGGTTAATCGCGTTTAAATATTTATTATCAAACCGCCGGTTTATCGCGAGTTCATTTTCCTGTCTGACGATTTTTATCAGCATAACGGCAGAAAACAAAACCGTCATAATGTGATGATACGCTTGGATGTCAACGCCGTTGCGCCAACACCGATTTTCCGTATCGAAATACTGAGCGAGAATGACAATGTTTAATATCATGCCGATAATTACAAACACTATGCACAATGACAGCGCGAGCGGCGGCAAGTCCCGTCCTTTGACACACAGCGCAATCATCGCCGAAATAAATAACACATACCATATCGCGGCCGAAAGGAAATGTTCGGTGGCAAACGCGGTATAACGAGCGTCAACAGGGTCTATAGCCTTGTGATAATCGGCTGTTTCCGTAAACAACGTTAATAAGAAAAGCAATATTATCGAGTAAGAGTATATCGATAAAAATATAATTTTAATCACTTTATATAATGTTGAGCCGCCTGTATTTTTTTTGAGAATGATTTTTCTTAAAAAATACGGCGGCCCGGCAATAAGAGCGATGACAATACCTAACCCCGGACTGCCTAACAGCACCGCTGCCACCTGCGGTCCATCCAGTCCAAAAAACAACCACAAATACATTAATAAACATCCGATTAACGTAACGATTACGGTAATAAATAAAATTTTACCGGTATTCTTTTTCACAGAATTACCCTCCTGTTAACTAACGCGGGTCATACCGTTTAAACCGCCTTGCCGCGCGATAGTATATTCCATGACAGCGCCCGCCCCATTCCGGCAAACCTGTTCGTAATCACTACCGTCCCACAGGTAGCCCAAAGTGTTACCAAACCGCGTTTCGGCTACTCTCATTTCGACAGGCTCAATGCATCGCAATGACCACCTTAAATAGCCCCTAAAAGCGACTTATGACAATATAATATATGGGAACCTCTAAAAACCTGGATTGGCTTTGCCGAGATACACACGTTGCTTCGGCGCTTTGCGCCTCGCAACTTGTTTATCTCGCCGCAAGGCAATGACGGTCATTGCAAGCGTTGCGAAGCAATCCAGAACGATG
>JAITCM010000048.1 GCA_031283085.1 Chitinispirillales bacterium
CATCGTTCTGGATTGCTTCGCAACGCTTGCAATGACCGTCATTGCCTTGCGGCGAGATAAACAAGTTGCGAGGCGCAAAGCGCCGAAGCAACGTGTGTATCTCGGCAAAGCCAATCCAGATTTTTAGAGGTTCCCATATATCATTTACCCCTTTTGAGTCGCCCACAAAAAAAAGTAAAAAAAATTTGCGAATCAGCGGCGCGTGTATTATTTTTAGCTTATCGGGATTAGCCTCCGGGAGTGGCCAGGGCGGAGGCGGCGGACTCGTGGTTGGGTCGGCTCTCCCGCCAAACCTCTATATAATGACAGTATTGATGCCGGCGATATCGACGCGTATTTTGCGTTCGTCCGTGCCGGTGTCAGTATTGGCCGTTTACGCTAAAGGCGGTTTCGATCGCTGGCCTCGCCGTAATTGTATCCGTGTGTTAATGTCCGTAACGTATCCATACCGGCGTATGTGTTTATTGCTTAATCAACGCGATATGTGCGTATTGACGCCGGTACGGGACAACTGTATTGCCCTTCACCCACAAAACAAGGAGCGCGCAATCTAAAATCATACCGGGATTTACATTTTTACTTTTTTTAACGCATTAAAAACCTAAACAAAGTGGCCGTTGCGCGATGAAACGGAGAGAGGGTGGCTCTTTCCCGGACGGAGGGCGGCGGAGGAGGAGGTTTGTATGGTGGATTCCAAGTTCAATGGCTTGGGAGTTTTGTCGGCCGTCCTGTTTTTACTGGGCGGGATTGTGGGTGGCGATGTGTTTGCGGCGGCGCCGACAGGCGGCGTCGTGTGGGATACCTCAGGGGTTTTTGTCGAATACGCGAGCGCTCCCGATTTGGACAGCCTCGTGAAAGTTCTGGCGGGCAAACTCGGCGCCGACGATATTACCGTCGACGAATCCTGGGTTTTGGGGGACAATGCCGGAGATACGGTTTTCGTCGTTGACTCGATTTATCCGGGCGTTGTGAAAAATTCCGCGGGAAGCGCCTTTATCCTGAAAGTAAAAACAAGCGTTAAGGCGACTTTTGAAGACGATGTCGATACATTGACCGTCATGTCGCGTATCCCCATTCGCGTTGCCAAAACCAATGCGGCGCTCTATCACTTGGACACCGCCGCTTTCAGGGCCTGGCTTAGGCAGAATACGTTCGGCGAACCGATTGAGAGGGGGGATTCGACCGTTTCTCATTACAGATTTGCCACCGGGCAGCCTGTGGGATACTCCGCCGCGATAGGCCTGAAATCGGGCCTTAACCTGTCGGGTCTCGGAACTTCTTCGCTAAGCTATGTGGGTTTTGGGGGAACGACGTACAATTCCGCTACGGCTCCGACGGACACGGGCACATATAAAGTATCGGTCGCTTACGGCGGGACGGGAAATACGAACTTCAACGACAACGCGGTTCATCTCGGCATACTCCGCGTTGATTACGCGGAGTACGCGGCAAACCTTTTCCTGGCCGAAAATCAGCGCGTCACGTACAGGCACAACGCCTCGGCGTCGCCTTACGTTATCTCCGGCCCGACTGTTTTGCCCGGAATCGCCGGTGTGATAGACTCGATTTTCTACACGGCGGTCGGGGCCGATGGGGGGTTAAATACCGCTGTTTTTACGGCTAAACCCAACCACGGGAGCGGCAAGTCGGGGTTGTGCTCTCTTTTTGTGGCGGGAGTCAACGACACCGGAAGCATCCACGTTACCGCGAAAGTCAAGGGAAAAACGGCCGCCGCGGGCGGTAATGTTTTTTTGAGCAAGGATATAAAATACACGATTACCGTTGACCGCCGGAGTATCGACAGCGTAAAGGTCTTCAGCGTGGAAACGTATAAAGGCGATATTATTAAGCCGACGACCTTCTTCGTGTACTCAGGGGGCACCACGCTTATCGAGGATACGGATTTCGCGGTGGTGAAAGATACCGGCGCGCAAAAAGAGTACAACATGGTCAACGCGGGGCCCGCCTCCATGGTCGTTACCGGAACAGGGAAATACACGGGCCGGAAGAACGGGGATTATACCATCCATAAGAAGAAGATTTATGTCTCGGCCAACGTCGTCGGAACGCGGTACTACGACGGAACGACCGCCATTGAGGTTGACACGCTCAAGACGCCCCGGTTGAAGCTGTGGTTCGACACGACGGCTTCGCGGGTTGACGAGCAACTCGCCGACAAAGAGATGTTCTACTTGGTCGTGAACGCGAAAGAGGGCAAGACGGACACGTTGAAGTGGGGCAGGGATTACACCGCGACCGCGGCCTACAACGACGCGGCCGCCGGCATACGCTCAATGACCGCCACGGTTACGCTTGTCGAAAACGGGGCCAAGTCGAAGAACTATACGTTCACGGCGAACGGCGCGAACGTCCTGGCGGCCACCGTCTCTAAGGGCGGGCTTGATATTCTGAAGAGGACGCCGAAGGACGGCGGGGATACGGCCGTGTTTGTGTTCGATATTCCCGACACTGCCGACGCCTACCCGCCCACGGCGCACTACGCCAACGGGCAGGCGCGCGGCATAGAGACCGCGACCGACAAAGTGAGCTTCAAGAGCGGATTGGCCGGCGGTCCCGTCACGGTTCTGTACGGCTATCCGGCCGGGTCTAAGCCCTACTGGGACACAACCTTTACGGCGTTGCCCAGGGACACGACGATTGCGCCGCGTGACGCCGGCGTGTACACCGTTAAGGCGAGGATTCCCGACGGCGAAAACTTCACGGGCGGGACGTACGCCCTCGGCGATTACCGTATCAAGGCTCCGGCCGTCGCGAAGTTCGCGGCCGACGGCGACTTGGCCGACGCCGAGTTCCGCGAGGGCAATTCCATAACGCTTACGGTTAAAGCCTCGTCGCCCAACGGTCCGGCCGGCGCCCTCTCCTACAAGTGGTATCGCTACACCTCGCCCACCGACAGCGTGTTGATTGCCGACGCGAACGGAGCGTCATACACGGTCTCCGCCGGTGTGGAGGGGGATGTTTTAGAGTATGCCGTCAAGATAACCAACAACCCCGGCGCCGCGGTTCAGACGGCCGCCGACGTCATGAGCGCCCGCTCGCGCGTAACCGTGAAGAAGGCCGCCGCCTCCATGTCCAAGGCCATTATCGCGATTAACCCCGATAAGGCATGGATATACAAGGGAGATTCGATTAAGCCGACGGGCGCCGACGTCGTCGTTTGGCTCCCCGTTACGCTCGCGGACGGGAGCCATGACACCGTGGAAATAGGCAGCCAGTACTACACCCTCTCCTACGTGAATAACGTGAACGCGGGCACCGCCACGATACGCGCCAGCGGCGTGGACGCGACAGGCGCGGCGGACGCGTACAGCGGTACCGTCAGCAAGACTTTCGCGATTCTGCCCAAGACGCTTGAGCGCTCCGACCTGACCTACACCGCCAGCCGCGCCTACAGCGGCGATACCGCGCTCGGCGCCGACGTTAAGACTGCCCAGCCCAAGAGCGGCATGGGCGCTATCACCACCTTCTACGACGGTTCGGCGACCGTTCCCGTGGACGTCGGCGAATACGACGTGACGGTGACCGTCGCGGCCGGTACCAACTTCACCGCCGGCGAGGTTCCCATCGGCACGTACAGAATCACCCGGAAAACGCCCGACACGAGCAGCGTAGCGTACGGCGGCATCCCCACCGACCACAAACAGGGCGACAGCGCGACGGTCTACGGCGTTGGCGAGGTCAAACTTAAAGGCACCGGCTACGAGAGCGTGACGGTCTACTACGGCGCCGACACCGTCGTGCCCAATACGGCCGGCTCCTACACCGTAAAAATAGTAGTGGCGGGCGGCGAAAACTACACCGACGGCGAGGTAACGCTTGGCGTATACAATATAGGCGCGGCGCCGGTTTCCGTAGCCGGGGCCAATCGTGAAATCCCCGCGGCGCCGGCAGTCAGGGAAGCCTCCGTAGCGCCCGTAAAAGCGGCGGCGCCGCTGTTTACCGCCGGCCCCAGCCCCGTGTCAAGAAACGCCGGCAAGATTGCTTTCTTCTCTGCCATGCCGGTGAAGGGCGGCTCCCTGTACGTCTTTGACGCGGCCGGCAACGCCGTAGCGAAGCTCACGGCAAAGCCCGGCAGCGGCGAAATCGGCGGCTGGAACCTGAAGGACAAAAACGGCGCGACGGTAACGGAGGGCCCTTACGTTGTGAAAGGAACGCTTACGGGCAAGGACGGCACACGGGAGAAAGTATCGTTCCTGTTTAGCGTAGTAAAGTAAGATGTGTGTTGTGGGGGCGTTGCGCGCAACGCCCCGTCTTTAGATGATGTCGTTGTAGGGGCGAGCGTTGCTCGCCCGTTGTTTGGACAGGCTTGAGTAAGAAAACAAGGCCTGAAATGGCAAAACTTGCCGGGGAAACGCTCGCTGATGAAGGCGCTGGAGCCGGACGTGTTCGACAGGGTGGCGGGCGGGGACGGGGAGGGTAAAAAAGATTTGCACTCCGGCGCGGAAAGTGGTATATTAGATAAAGGGGCTAAAGATAATATGCTTAATATGGCGGATACGGGCGGTCGGCGCAACGAAAAGCCTTTGACTGACGAACAGCTTAACCAAGCGAAAGAATACGCTGTTTCTTTGGGGATGCCGGCGGAGAGGATAGAGTACGACGAAAGGGCGCTTACAGGCTATTTTGGCGGAGACATAGATGCTTTGGTAATAGGTACAGATGTAGTCCCATTGAGCCAAAGGTCAAAAAAGCCCAACGACAATCTTTCGCTACGAGGGGCTATAGCGCATGAAATAGTTGGACATAGAGGGGCGAGCCTGTTAGGGAAGGCCCAGTCGAATATTGTGTTGGAAGAGGCACAAGCGAGTATTCGAGCGGCGAGGTTTACCCCTGATTTGAGCGATGGCGAAAGATTAGATTTGATAAAGGATGCTATTAGCAGGTTGCATAATGCTGATATCTCTTTACATGATGTTAAGAGCGCTTTATTCATAAATAGGAGGTGAGTTATGTGCGAAATATCAACGACTCTTAAAATACAGGGTTGGCCGCTTGTCATGTGTACGTATCACGATGGCGAGTTCATGCCTGCTAAAGCAGTGGTCTTTTTTGACCAAAAGGGAGATATGTCTAAAATAACAAAATTCAACATTGACAAGACAAAACAGTGCTTTAATAATAAGCCCGTTTCGCCGGTTATCAAGGTGAACGAGGATATAGATGCCCGTTTTTTGCAAGTGGGTAATCGTGTTGAATTTGTAATGTAGAAGCACAAATAAAGTTATCACCGGGCGTTCTGCGGATTAGCTAGTGTTCAGTAAAATACAAAAGTTACAAAAAGGTTGCGCGACGGCAAGAAAAATATTATATTTATAGTATGCCCCAAATAATATCAGTACAACTAAAAGGAAATGACTTGGAGCGTA
>JAITCM010000084.1 GCA_031283085.1 Chitinispirillales bacterium
GGCGGCATAATGTATATTTAAAAAGTAAAACAACAGACAAAAGCAACATAACTTTAACACGGAGGAACCACCTTAAATCGTTCCGAAAAACTGTCTAAAAAATTAGGCCAGCTCATTCATTGGAACAATAAAAAAAAATAAAATTGGAGAGTATGATATGATTTTATCAAAAGCATATAACGTTTATGAAATGAAAAGAAGTGTGGTATTTGATGTTGATTTTTTAGATTCAATAAAACAAATGACTGCTGGTGGGCATAGAAAACTTGCAATTAAAAAATTTCATACAAAAAGTTCTGTACTAGAGAAAGAAACAGAGAATAATGCAATACTTGCGTTAGATACAACACTCTTTCAGATTGGGCGGACGGTATTTCTACGTATGCACATATCTCCGAAAGATACTACTCTTCAGCTGAATGAACTGAGACCAAAAGGTTGCAAATTCGTTATTGTGACGCTAGACGAATATATAAAATTCGCTCATCAGCTAAAGGCAGATATATTTATTGATGATTCTATTAAAATACCAGATATTACTATTAGGCGCGGGAAATGGTCGACAGTTATTGGGATCATAAAAATTAAAAATTTTCACATCGATTTGGTAGAGGGTGAGTTTATTATACGGTTTGATGAACATTTTGATAACATGGTCGAACCTCATCAATATAAATTTAAAATACCATAAAGATAGTATCATTCTAACGTCTTAATACAGAAAAAAGGCAAAAAAATGTCGGAAGCAGAAATTAAAGAAGAAGAGATAAAGCACTACGTTTTTGTGAAGAACGGCCGCGTACACTACGCCCCGCAGGCCATTTCATCCGGGGAGACGGCTATCCATTGGATATTTCCGGTGCCGGAGCCAGCCGCCGTCGGGACGCTCGACGACAATAGCAACGGCATTGTGCTTGTAAAGTTCGGCGACTATGGGAAGTTACCGGAGAACACGGTTGTCGTCAAAGATTACGGAGATAGCGTATATGATATGTACCACTATCGCTTCAGTCCCAATTACGCCGATGATACAATCGCCTATACCCAAAACCAAGTTGCCGTAATAGCCGATGTAAAAATCGGGGAGGCTTTTTATGTTAGGTGCGGTTTGTCTCCAAATGACTGTTTGCTTGGGATACGATTTTTAGACCCGCAAGATAAATTATTCGTGATAGCCAAAGCGATTAAGGGCGGTAAACCGAAGAAAGACAGTTATTTATATGTTGTGAAGCTTGAAGGTCAAAATTTTATAGATACCGGTTGGAGTATGTATACAGGCAAAATCGACGATGATGCCATATCGCCTCATTTTCCGCTATACCACACATGGCAAGTCCACGACCGCAAGCTGTTTGTGTATGATAAAGAGAGGAGGAAAATAGTTTGTACGGACGGAAAAGAATCTGTGTCACACCCGTTTTCAGAGATTTTTAATGCCAACGCCAAACTATTTCATATAGTAAAAGACATAGCAATCCACCCTAATCTTCCGTTTGTGGTTATCATAGAGGAGAACATCTACGGAACCCACGATTTGGTAGTTTTGCGGTGGGATATTGCCAGTTCCAAGGAAAAAGCCAAACAAATACTTTCGTTTGGCCCGATATTAGAGGAGTTACTGGCGCTTTTCGGTTTGAAGCGTTTAGCGTTAGCGTACCAGAGTTTTTCACCTGACGGTAACTGGTATGTTGTCGGTTACGTCGGGCGTGCCGTGGGTAATGAGTCCCGAAGCCCGCATTTTGTCGCTATCCCCGTGGTTCTGGTCGATAAGAAGCATCCTGATTTTTTGGATACGGATAATTTGGTTGTACTCGGCCAAGTTGCCGGTTATAGCCTGGACGCACGAGCCGACGTCTTACGTAGTCTCCAACGGGGAGATTCTGTATAAATGGGACCTGGACGAGTTGCCCCACGCCCGGTTTTTTGAGGAGCCGGCGTTTGGGGCGAGGAAAGCCACGATTTTGGGTAAGATCGCCCGGTTATTTGGGGCAGGTAAATAGTGGAGAGATAGTATTTTTTATAAAAAAAGTTAATTTGCCCTTTCCAAAGTATTATATTATGATATATACGGTATTATATTAAGGAGGTATTATGTCGGCCAACCAAGCCAAGTATTTATTGTCGATAGCGGGCGATGGAACGCAAAACTATCAAGTTACGGGCTTTGTAGGTGAGGACGCCATCAGTCGCCCGTACTATATTGACACTGATTTTTGCATATCCGGCGCCGCTAGAGCGGTCAACGCCGTTCGCGGTTAATGGAGGATAGCGGGATGATGGCGGCAAAGACACCATTACCCTTAACGCCAAAACAGTTGTCCTCGACGCGAAGAAAGACGTCAGTTTCAAGGCGGGCGGGAAAATAATTTTTGACGCCAAGGGCGGGATTTCCAACAAGAGCATAAAGCAAAATTTGGAAAATTAAAATATTTTTGTTACAACGCTCAGCCGGGGGTGGCTTACCATTATGTTTGGGTGCCGTTTCATGTTACGCTGCTTGCGCAAGCCGGGGGAACTTCCGGGGATACGGTGTCGGATGCGCTACCCAACCTATATAGGCGGACGGAGGTAAAGCCGTTTCACTTTTCCGATTCTTTTACGAACCCCGAACCTCAAGAAGAAAAGAAAATAGTTGTTTTAATGGCTCTGTGGTATAGTCAGTATAAGCTTCTAAAAAATACAAAAATGGAGACAGGCCCTGTAAACTGGGAAAACAAGGCAGATCCGTTTAGCATAGCGCTTAACAATGATATAAAATTATTAGTAAACAAATTTAAGGAGATGGGCATTAATAGAGAAAAGCGTATGAAATCGCCGGAAAGAAATGGGGGATAAAAAAACAATGACCGCTAAAACAATCACGTATCTGTTTTTATTATTGTCGACATCGGTTTACTCAAAATCGATTTACTCAAAAGATTTTAACGTCGACACGTCTCTTGTTGATAAAGTTATTTTAACCGTTGAAGAACATCACGGATGTTCGCATTGGCTGTATAGATATTGCATTAGTGAAAAAAATGAGATACGTGCGGTTATAAAATCTTATTTGAGAGGCGAACCGTCTGATATACCGTTTGGTTTTGCGGATAGCATTATAACATTTGTAACAAAAGATAAAAACAATTACAGCAAATTTGATAGATATTTTTTACCTAAAAGCCAACCTGATTCCATTTTAAGACATTATCTTGATTTGGTTGTCAGTAAACCTAATTGGTATCAATTTGAAATAGTTTCTGATAGATATGATTTATTTGATACAACTCTAAACTACATAAAGGCAAACTATGACATGGATAGCACGTATGGTGATAGAAGAGAATTAATCAGCCATAGGATTAGATTTCAAACAAAAGATTTTATAAAAATGAGTGATAAATATAAATTTACAGATTTGCTTGAACATTTAGATCAGAATCCGCCGTGTGTCTTTCCAAAAAATAGAGGTACCACTCAATGGCAGTTTTATAATAAAGGCACGGGATATATACCAAAAGCGGATATTTATTTTCCATGTAGAAATATGTACGATGTTGCGGAAGTAATGAATTATCTTCACTCCATTAACGGTATTAAGATTGAAGATGTTGAAATAAAGGTCAATTTTAAAATAAAGTTTTGGGTTGAGAGAGACAGAAACACAAACAGCATTACTGAAATAAGGACAAAAATGGAAGCGGCCGGTATTACGTTTTCTGAATCTGAAATTCATTTCGTTTTTGAGGATTGACCATAAAATTGATGGTAGAGCCTATTTTTTACAGTTCTAACATATTGTCTTTTCAGAAGTTATGGAGAAAAGAGTGTAGTTTATGAAAAAGCGTTTAATTGTATTGCTGGCATTATGTTGTTGCGCATATGCACAGGAAAAGCAAATGGCAGGGGGTTATATGGCTGGGTTTAAACCTGCGTCCGAACCCTACATATTACTTGCCGAAACATCCTACGACGCGCCCGACGAAACGCCGCCGCCCATAATAGAGGAATTGCCGGATGACCAACCGTCTTCCGACACTCCGGAGGCGCAACCCGTTATTTCAGAGACTCCTAAGCGCAGTCATAAGACGGGGTTTACGCTTGGGTTCTATCCGAAAAGTGAGAGATGCTTGTTTAGTTTAGGTGTTGTTCACTCCCGTCCGATGTTCAAGGAACTCATGTCATTCAACATAGAGGGTAACCTTTGGGGCGTTTATGCCGAAACCGTCGAAAGCCCAAAATTCGACGTCGGATTTAATTTGCCGTTGACCGCTTTGTTTCAATTGAGCATATTTTCCATTGAGGCCGGAGTACACGGCGACTTGCTTTTTGACCGTGACGCGACGTTGTTCAATGCCGGATTTGTGACCGGCGCGGGTATCGGGATTAGTAAGAAACATCCGTTACGGTTCTTCTATAGGTATAGTAGCGGATACAAGTTCTATACGCATATTATTGGGATGTGGTGGCTGTTTTAACGAAGGAGTATGATTATGAAAAATATAGGCCGCGGATGGATTATGGGCGGAAGCGATGCAATATGGTATCTGCCTATAACAGCGTCGGGGAGAGTTTCCGGTCTTCGTATGTTTCCGCGACAACGCCATCCATCGATGTCACATTAATTGATTCCAGAGACGGTAAAGTATACAAGAGCGTAAAAATGCCGGATGGCCGGGTGTGGATGGCGGGGACAGAGAAAATAGCGGAAACTCGGTGCGTTGCATCCAAAATTGAGTTTGGGGGGGTACCATCAAACCGGACGCACAAATGTGGGGTTGCGGTTTTATTTTCGTATCGAAGTCCACCGTTCCACAGATTACCGAAAAAACTTTGAGTGTATTAAGGGCCGTAGATTAGCGGGGGTTTCCGCAATAAAATATAATGAGGCGTTAGGAAGCACATTTTCAGTTTCGTTATCGTCCATAATCCACACTACCGAGACAGTTTTAAATATTGTGTAAATTTTCTGGCAGGGATTATATTAAAAAATACCCTAACAGGAGGTTTACTATGCCGCGTTACAAGTTAAGCAAGGAAGAGCGTACTGCCAGGGCGGCCCGTCGGGAGTGGTCATTGAGCGAAGTCGAAATGCAGTTATTGACGTTCATGTCGGATTTTGGCATCAGCGGCGTCCAAGACTTTAGCGGTCTGTACCGGGAGATGGTGGGAGCGTTTCTTGAGGCCGGTTTAGAGGGCGAGCTTGAGGCGGATCTGGGTTACGAGAGGTACGGCCACGAGAGCAAAGAAACGGCAAACCGCCGTAACGGGCACACCGCGAAGAGTCTTAAAACCGGTAATGGTTTGCTGGAGATACAGGTTCCGCGAGACCGAGACGGAGAGTTTGAGCCTCAGTTGGTGAAGAAGCACCATGGCAGCCTGAGCGCCGAGATAGAGGCAAAAATCATCTCGCTGTACGCGAAGGGTATGACGCAGAGCGACATAGAGGCGTATATCCGCATAAAATATACCTTTTCAACGAATTTGGGAGTAGAGCCAAAATTTTATTGGGTGTTGACATTTGGAATCCCATATACTATTTTAAGATTGATTGATTTTAATCAGGAAATATCATTTAATTGTAAGGAGTATGGTTCTATGTCGGAAATAATCTGTTTCGCGAACAATCGCGGAATAAAGGAAGCCGGTAAAAATGAAAAATGGCTTCAAGACCAGATATGTGAAAAGCCGGGTTGTTTGGGATTAGGAGAAGACCTTTTATATTCATGGTACGCAGGCCGGTAGGATTTAACTTACCTGGATAATCAATAACGCTCAAAGGAGCCATTGTGTCAACCGATAGCCGGAATCAAAACCTGAACAGTATGTACACGCCGTCCGAAATCGAACGGAAGTGGCAGGTACGTTGGCGTAGCGCCAACCTCTACAAGACAGTGTACGACCCGGCTAAGCCCAAGTTCTACGCTCTTGATATGTTTCCGTACCCGTCCGGTTCCGGCCTGCACGTGGGGCACTGCGAGGGGTACACGGCTACCGATATCATCAGCCGCTACAAGCGTATGAACGGTTACAATGTTTTGCACCCAATGGGTTGGGACGCTTTCGGGTTGCCGGCGGAGAACTACGCCATCAAGACGGGTATTCACCCGCGCGTCACCACCGAGAAGGCCGTGGCTAACTTTACCGGGCAGATCAATTCGGTAGGGTTCGCCTACGACTGGGACAGGGAGATTAACACTACCGACCCCGATTACTACAAGTGGACGCAGTGGATATTTTTACAGTTGTTCAAAAAGGGGCTTGCCTACGAGGGCGAGATGCCTATCAACTGGTGCCCCGCCTGTAAGACCGGTTTGGCGAACGAGGAGGTAGTGGGCGGCGGCAAGTGCGAGCGTTGCGGGGCGGCGGTCGAACGTAAAAACCTTCGGCAGTGGATACTCAAAATCACCGCATACGCCGACAGGCTGCTTGAGGATTTGGCCGAGGTCGACTGGCCGGAGTCCACGCTCGTGATGCAACGCAACTGGATAGGCCGCTCGGAGGGCGCGGAGGTGGTGTTTACCGTGTCCGGCGGTATTGCCGACGGCAAGGAGATAAAGGTTTTTACGACGAGGCCGGACACGCTGTTCGGGGCCACGTACATGGTTCTCGCGCCGGAACATCCGTTGATCGCGGAGATAACAACGGATGGCCAATCCGCCGCGGTAAAGCGGTATAAGGATGCCGCCAGGATGAAAAGCGACCTTGAGCGAGCCGAGTTGTCAAAAGAGAAAAGCGGAGTCTTTACCGGCGCGATGGCTAAAAATCCCGTTAATGATGAATTGATACCTGTATGGATTGCCGACTACGTCTTGGCCGGCTACGGTACCGGCGCGATAATGTCCGTCCCAGCCCACGACGACAGGGACTACGAGTTCGCGGCGAAGTTTTGCCTCCCCATAAAATATGTCGTCGCGCCTGTTGACAAAAGCGAAATACCGGATGGCACGGCGTACACGTCAAAGGGCGTGAGCGTCAATTCCGGTTTTATCACCGGATTATCAACGGATGATGCCAAGCGTAAGATGAACGCGTGGCTTGAGGAGCATCATCACGGAAAGGCCGCCGTGAGCTACAAGCTGCGCGACTGGATTTTCTCACGCCAACGCTATTGGGGCGAGCCGATACCGATAGTTCACTGCCCCGCCTGCGGCGCGGTGCCGGTTCCCGAAGACGCGCTGCCTGTTATGCTTCCGGAAGTTGACAAATACGAACCGTCCGGCACCGGCGAATCGCCGCTTGTGAATATAAACGAGTGGGTCGACACAAAATGCCCGCAATGCGGCGCCGGCGCGAAGCGTGAAACGAACACAATGCCGCAGTGGGCCGGGTCATGCTGGTACTACCTGCGTTATCTCGACCCAAATAACAAAGCCGAGGCGTGGAGCAAAGAGGCCGAGAAGCAATGGATGAACGTAGACCTCTACGTAGGCGGCGCCGAACACGCCGTCCTCCACCTGTTATACGCTCGCTTTTGGCATAAGGTGCTGTATGATTTGGGATACGTGTCGACAAAAGAGCCGTTCAGGAAACTGCGCCACCAGGGGATAGTCTTGGCCGCGACATACCGCGACGCAGCCGGCAAGTATCACGAGTTTTCGGAGATAGATTTCGTAGAAGGCAGCCCGCGTCTCAAATCCACCGGTGAGAAGTTGACTGCCGAGATAGAGAAGATGGCCAAGTCAAAACTCAACGGCGTCAACCCCGATGAAGTTGTTGCGAAATACGGCGCCGACGTGTTGCGCCTCTACGAGATGTTCATGGGCGAGTTCGAGTTGCCTAAACCGTGGGATCCGAGGGCGATTGAGGGTTGTAGCCGCTTCCTCCGCAGGTTGCATAAATTAGTTGACGAATTTATCGAAAAGGGCGGGGTAGGTGACGAGGTCAACGCCCGCGCCCGCCACAAAACCGTCAAAAAGGTAACGAACGACTTAGAGGCGATGAAGTTCAACACCGCCATTGCCGCGATGATGGAATTTGTCAATGTGCTCGGTTCAGACGGCGCGTCGAAAGAGGATTTAACCGTGTTTGTCAAGTTGGTAAGCCCCTACGCCCCGCATCTTGGGGATGAACTGTGGGAGAGGCTCGGCGGGGAGGGATTCTTGGTTGATACGCCGTGGCCGAAGTGGGACGAGGCAATGACTATAGACAGCGTTGTCACGGTAGTAGTCCAGGTCAACGGAAAACTGCGCGGGGATTTCCAAGCCGCGCGAGATGCCTCCGAAGAAGATTTGAAAGCGGCGGCGCTCGCGGTCGATAAGGTCAAGCCGTTTATCGACGGGAAAACTGTGAGGAAAGTTATTGTCGTTCCGTGGAAGCTGGTTAATATTGTCGTTTAACGTTGTATTAATGAGGGCAATGGCGTTGCAGGGGCGGCCCCGTCGTTCTTTTTGAATGCAAATTCACGATTATTGTTGATAATAAATTACAATTCCGCGCCCCGGAATGTCAATATTTTATTTATTCGGCTCTTTACAATTGACTTTCAGCCTCATCATATATTATTTTACGTTTAGGATTGAAATCACGGTTAAAAGCAGGGAAAATTTATGATAATAGCGAACCCGATATACGACGTAACGTTCAAGCGGTTGCTGGAAAACGACCGCACGGCTAAGTTTTTGATAGGGACTATCCTCGATTGCAAGGTGGTTTCCCTCGAACCCGCCGTCATAGAGCGCACGAAGTACGACAGGAAAAACGGGGCGCTCACCCTCTTCCGTATGGATTTCGCCGCGACCATAAAAAACGAGGCCGGGGAGGAGAAGCGTGTAATCATAGAGATGCAGAAAGCGAAGCACCTTGCCGACGTTGACCGTTTCAGGGAGTACTTGGGCACGGAGTATATTGCGTCCGACCTGCCGATAATGTCGATATACATACTCGGCTTCAACCTGTCCGTCGATTCCGCGGCCTTCGGCAACTTCCCGGCCTGCCGCGACCTGCTGACCGGCGAGCCGCTCCGTCCGCACGACCCTTTTGTGGAACAGTTGACGCACACCGCGTACTTTGTCCAGACCAAAAGAATAAAGCCGAGCTTAAACACGCGGTTAGACAAGTTGCTGTCGATATTCGAGCAGGCGCATTTTATAAGCGAGCGCGAGGAGACCACGAAAGACTACGCTTTAAGCGTTGATGACCCTGAGATAGAGGCTGTTTTAGACATCCTGAAGTATGCCGCCGCCGACGCCGCAACCCGCAAAGAGTTGGACGATGAAGCGTACTACCAACGGGCGATGTACGGTATGTTCGGCAAACAATACGAAAGGATGGAGAAACTGGACCTGGAAATAGCCGCCGCGAAGCGCGAGATTGAAGGGTTCAAGCGTGAGTCGGAAGGGTTCAAGCGTGAATCGGAAGGGTTCAAGCGTGAATCGGAAGAAACCATGCGGGCCTTGCGGCAAGCCGAGGAGTCTATACGGTGTGAGGAGGAACGGGTGCGCAAACTCGTGCGGAAATTAAAAGACGCCGGAACGCCGATAACCGAAATAGCGGAACTTACGGGGCTTAGCGCCGAGGAGATTGACCGAATATGATTACGGCAATACCGACGATTTTGACCGTGCCGCAAAGCCGCGGCAACAACGGCGGTAACGCCTGCAACGCCGCCGGTTCTGTTGACAAAATGATAAATCATCCCCCCATACATTTATTGTAGCCTTTTTAGGGGCGTATATGCCCCTTAAACACGCCATAAGCTTTCGATGATACAATTTGTCGTCTCCGCTATAACACGCCTAAAACGCGCCGGAAACGCCGTTTTATGGCATATCCTCTCACATTTCACCAAAGAGGTTAGCATGAATTTCTTTGCGCGGAATGGACGGGTGCTGTCGCTGTTGACGTCGGCAGCGGCGGTGGGATTGCTATTGGCCGGGTGCGGGGGAAAAGATGCCGGTTTGGGGGCGACGGGGACGCCGCAAAAAAGTACGATTTTTTTGACATTAGGTAGCGGCAAAATATATATTTAATATCTTATTGATACTTCATTAATACATCACCCCAAAAGGCTTTAAGCAAAATGAACGACCAGCAATACACCGCGAGCAGTATAACCGCCCTGAAAGGCCTCGACGCCGTCCGTAAGCGCCCCGCCATGTATATCGGCAGCACCGGTTCGCCCGGGCTCCACCACCTTGTCTACGAGGTGGTGGACAACTCCATAGACGAGGCGCTGGCCGGGTACTGCACACGGGTAGACGTTACTATCCATCCGGACAACAGCGTCTCGGTCGTAGACGACGGGCGCGGCATCCCCGTGGACTACCACGCGGAGGAGAAGATGTCCGCGCTGCAGCTGGTCCTGACCACCCTTCACGCGGGCGGCAAGTTCAACAACTCCGCCTACAAGGTTTCGGGCGGGTTGCACGGGGTCGGTGTGTCGTGCGTCAACGCGCTGTCGGTCAGCATGACGGCGGAGGTGTTTCGGGACGGCAACGTCTACTCCATGGAGTTTTGCCGCGGGCTGGCGGTCACCGAGCTTAAAACAACGTCCGGCGCCGCCGATAAGCGGGGGACGAAGATAACCTTTAAGCCTGACCCGACCATTTTCGAGACCGTGGAGTACAGCTTCGATATCCTGTCTAAGCGGTTGCGGGAGCTGGCGTTTTTGAACAAGGGGATAATCATAAACGTCGCCGACGAGCGCGTTGACGGGAAGAGCCATGAGTTTTGCTACCCCGGCGGGCTATCATCGTTCATAACCTATCTTGACGAGAACAAGACTCCGCTTCACCCCGCGCCGATATGCTTCTCGCAGATGCGGGAGGGCGTGGAAGTTGAAATCGCCATGCAGTACAACGACTCCTACAACGAGAATATCTTCTCGTTTGCCAACAACATAAACACAGTTGACGGCGGTACGCACCTCTCCGGGTTCAAGACGGCGCTTACGCGTACGGTCAACTCGTATATAGAGGCCAACAACCTGCTCAACAAGAACAACAAGGTGGAGATAAAGGGTGAGGATTTGCGTGAGGGCCTCACGGCGGTAATCAGTGTGAAGCTGCCGAATCCGCAGTTTGAGGGACAGACCAAGGGGAAACTGGGCAACTCCGAAATAGCGGGCATCGTGAACACCTCGGTAGGCGAGATGCTCGGCACGTTTTTGGCAGAAAACCCGGCGGTGGCCAAGAAGATAGCGGAGAAGTGCGTCAACTCGGCGATAGCGCGCGAGGCGGCGCGGAAGGCGCGTATGCTCGCGAGGCGGAAGAACGGCATGGAGAGCGCCGGCCTGCCCGACAAACTCGCCGACTGTCAGGAGCGCGATCCGTCGAAATGCGAGATATTCCTCGTGGAGGGCGACAGCGCCGGCGGTAGCGCCAAGATGGGCCGCGACCGCACGTTCCAGGCTATTCTGCCGCTCAAAGGCAAGATACTGAACGTAGAGAAAGCGCGTATCGACAAGATAATCTCACACGAAGAAATACAAGTAATGGTGCAAGCCTTCGGAACGGGCTTCGGCAAGTCGGAGGACGACGACGGCTTCAAGATAGAAAAACTGCGCTACGGAAAAATCATCATCATGACCGACGCCGATGTGGACGGGGCGCACATCCGCACGCTGTTATTGACTTTCCTGTTCCGCCATATGCCCGGTTTAGTGGAAAACGGAAACGTCTACATCGCCCAGCCTCCCCTGTACAAACTGAAATCGGGCAGGGAAGAGCGATACGTCTACAGCGACAACGAGAAAGAGTCGGTGTTGCAGGATTGGGCGGAGAAGAAAAACATCGTCATCCAGCGCTACAAAGGCCTCGGAGAGATGAACCCGGATCAGTTGGCCGAAACCACAATGAACCCGGACTCGCGGACATTGCTGCAGGTGAAGTTGGAGGATACGATAGAAGCCGATAGGATTTTCACAATGCTGATGGGGGAAGAAGTCGAACCGCGGCGGAGATTCATAGAGGATAACGCGGAGAAGGTTAAGAATTTGGATATTTAAGGGGGGTGTACGCTAAATACGGAATGTCCGATTTGTTCCGAATTTATTAAGTAATCTTTACTTGAAAGAAGTTTTAATTTTTCAATTTCACCCTACCCATAAATTATTTTATATATTTCTGTAACCCGGAACGCGCCGAAAATTACGCCTCCGGGAAAGAGCGTAAACGAAGGTAGTTAGATATAACCTACTTCTTATAGGAGGCTTTATGCGCCGGTTTTTCACTTCGGAGAGTGTCTCTCAGGGGCACCCGGACAAGGTTTGCGACCAGATTTCCGACGCCGTTCTAGACGCGTTGCTCACACAGGATCCCGATTCACGGGTGGCCTGCGAGACGCTTGTGACGACGGGGCTTGTGGTCGTGGCGGGGGAGATAACTAGCAAGGCGTCCATTGACTACCCGGACGTTGTCAGGAAGACGATTGCCGGAATCGGCTACAACAAGCCCGGTTTGGGGTTTGACGCCGAGGGTTGCGGGGTGCAGATATCTGTGCACCGGCAGTCGCCGGATATCGCCCAGGGCGTGAACGTGGGGCAGGGCCTGCACAAGGAACAGGGTGCCGGCGACCAGGGTATCATGTTCGGATACGCTTGCCACGAGACCAGGGTCTATATGCCGTTAGCCATCTACTACGCGCACCGCCTCGTCGAGGAGCTCACCGTTTTGCGGGAGAAGGGCAAGATACCGTACCTGCGCCCCGACGCGAAGTCGCAGGTTACCGTGGAGTACGACGGACTGAAGCCCAAGCGCATAGACGCGATTGTCCTCTCTACCCAGCACGACGACAACGTCAAACACGCCGTCATCAAGCAGGATATGATAGAGAAAGTCATCAAAAAGGTGATTCCGGCGAAATTTTTGGACGCAAAAACCGTTTACCACATCAACCCGACCGGCAAGTTTGTGGTGGGCGGCCCGCACGGGGACACCGGGGTGACGGGGCGGAAGATAATAGTGGACACCTACGGCGGCTACGGCGCCCACGGCGGCGGCGCGTTCTCCGGCAAAGACCCCTCCAAGGTAGACAGAAGCGCCGCCTACGCCGCCCGCTGGGTAGCCAAGAACTTGGTGGCCGCCGGCGTAGCGACCCATTGCGTTATCCAGTTCTCCTACGCCATAGGCGTGGCGAAGCCGATTTCAATCCACGTGGACACTTACGGCACAGGCAAAATAGCCGACGCCGAGATAGTGCGAATCATAACCAAGCTGTTCGACCTAACCCCGGCGGGCATAATCAAGCGCTTAGACCTAAAGCGCCCGATATACCGTGAGACGGCAAGAAACGGCCACTTCGGCCGCGAACTCCCGGAGTTTACCTGGGAGAAGTTGGATATGGTTGATAAGATTAGGAAAGAAGCGAAACTGTAGGACATGGCAAAAATCCTGAAAAAAGAACAACTGTCCGATACCGTCCGGCGCTTCCGCCTCCACGCCCCGCTAATTGCCCAAAAGCGAAAGGCCGGGCAGTTCGTCATTCTGCGGCCGTGTGAAGACTCGGAGCGCATCCCGCTCACAATCGCCGACGCCGATGCCGGCGAGGGTTGGCTCGATATCATCTTTCAAGTGATGGGCAAAACGACGATGCAGTTGCGCGACCTTGCCGAGGGGGAATCTGTGCGTGACCTTGTCGGGCCGCTTGGCAAGCCCACGCACATAGAGAATTTCGGCAGGGCGCTTTGCGTCGGCGGCGGGGTAGGGGTCGCCCCGCTTTACCCTATCATTGCCGCGCTCCACGCGGCGGGGAACGATGTGACGGCGATTGTGGGGGCGCGTACAAAGGAGCTCGTCATCCTCGAAACCGTCATCAAAGCGTCCTGCAACCGTCTCTTGATTGCCACGGACGACGGCTCCTACGGCACGAAGGGCTTTGTCTCCGACATATTTAAAGGGTTAACGGACGCCGGAGAGAAGTTTGACGTCGCGTTTGTCGTCGGGCCGGTGATTATGATGAAAGTAACGACCGCCCTAACCGTGGCGGCTGGGATCAAGACTTACGCCTCGCTGAACCCGATAATGATTGACGGTACGGGAATGTGCGGCGGCTGTCGTGTGACCGTAAACGGCCAAACAAAATTCGCCTGCGTAGACGGCCCGGAGTTCGACGCGTCGCAAATAGCCTGGGACGAGATGGTTACGCGGCTGAACGCCTACAAGTCATTTGAGGCGCGGGCGAGGGAGAATTATCACGAGTGTAAGATGGTTAGTGCATAATCTTGAATTATGTACGGTAATGATTACTGTATAGATGTTATCTTCCGGGATTGCTTCGTCGCTTCGCTCCTCGCAATGACAGTCATTGCGAGCGAAACGTTGCAATGCGGAAAAGTTGACTTTACGGAGAAAAAAATAAAATGACCGTCGCCCGAATCGCCATGAAGGAGCAAGACCCCGCAGCCCGCGGCCGCAACTTCGACGAGGTGCCCCGCGGCTACACCGGCGACGAGGCGAAATCCGAGGCGGCCCGCTGTCTCAAATGCAAGAAACCGCTATGCGTAGACGGCTGTCCGGTCAATGTGAAAATACCGGAGTTCATCGGGCTTATCGCCGAGGGCGACTTCATCGCGGCCGCTCGGAAGATTAAGGAGACCAACGCCCTGCCGGCGATTTGCGGGCGTGTCTGCCCGCAGGAGACGCAGTGCGAGGCGCGCTGTATCCTCGGCAAAAAAGGCGAGTCTGTGGCTATCGGAAATCTTGAACGCTTCGCCGCGGACACGGAACGCGAGTCGGGCAGCATTGACCTGCCGCAAAAGCGCCCGCCCAACGGCAAGCGCGTGGCCGTCGTCGGTTCCGGCCCGGCGGGCTTGACCTGCGCGGGGGAGCTGGTCAAGGCGGGTTTTGGCGTGACGGTTTTCGAGGCGCTGCACGAGGCCGGAGGCGTACTCGTTTACGGCATCCCGGAATTCCGCCTGCCCAAGGCCATTGTCAAAAAGGAGATAGAGTATTTGGAAGCGCTCGGCGTAAAGATCGTCAAGAATTTTGTGGTCGGGAGGACGGCTACGGTTGATGATTTATTCAACGATGAGAAATTTGACGCGGTCTTCGTGGGTTCCGGCGCCGGACTACCGTCGTTCATGGGGATAAATGGCGAGAATAGCACAGGTGTCTATTCGGCAAACGAATATTTGACAAGAAGCAATTTGATGAAGGCGTATATCGACGACCCGTCCACGCCCATAATGAAAGGCAGGCGCGTCATAACGGTCGGCGGCGGGAACGTGGCGATGGATTCCGCCCGCACGGCGCTGCGCCTCGGCGCGGAGAAGTCGATGGTCGTTTACCGCAGGAGCGAAGCCGAGATGCCGGCCCGCGCCGCGGAGATTCATCACGCGAAAGAGGAGGGTATCGAATTTAATCTCCTCTGCAATCCCGTCGAGATAATCGCGGGGGAAAACGGCGCGGTAACGGGTGTAAAATGTGTGCGGATGGAGCTCGGCGAACCCGACGCGTCGGGGCGGCGCCGTCCGGTAGAGGTTAGGGGAAGCGAGTTTGTGATTAATTGCGACGTGGTTGTTATCGCCATAGGCAACAGCCCCAACCCGCTCATTCCAAACACAACGCCGAGGTTAAAAGTTTCCGAGAAGCACGGAACGATAATAGCGAACGAGGTCGACGGGCGTACGTTGATGCAGGATGTCTACGCGGGGGGGGACATTGTTACGGGTGCGGCCACGGTTATCCTCGCGATGGGTGCTGGGAAGACGGCGGCTTATAGCATTGCGGCTGACTTGGCGCCTTTGCCATAAGGTGAAGATTTTCCGTATTTGCGGCGTATGTTGGTGCAATAGCATTATATCATTCGGTGAGTAAGAAATACGATTGTTGAGCGTGTGTTGCCGTTCAATCCGGTATGGGAAAATGGAATTGTGTTGTCAATAAAACAAATGCGAGGATAAATGGTCAATAGCGGCGGTTACGGCGGATTGTTGCGCGACGGTACAAGGGCGTTTCTCGCGGCCTTGCCGTTTGTCACGCTCATGCTGTTCCCTCGGGCGGCAAGCGCTTCCGGCGTCGTCTCTCCGCAGGTCTTCACCCGTGGCAGTATCGTTTACGTCGTTGACCAAAAACAGATAACCTACTTTTCCATGGATACCCGCAGCGCCCACACGCTGTACTCTTCCGTCGATTCGCTCTTCGACCTCGTGGGCGCGGTGCGTTCCGGCGATATGATTTGGGTGTCGAACGGTATGGGTGCCGTGGTCGCCGTCAATATGCAGACTGGAACTTTGGAGGATTTCTCGTGCGGGTTTGTCGGCGGAGGCGGATACATCGACGTTGACAGGCGCTTTGTCTGGCTCGCCGCCGGCGACACACTACACCGTATGGACTTGACAAGCAGGGAATGGGTGAAGATTGCCGTTCCGAGCAAGAGCGCCTTAACGATTCGCGGGCTTCTGAGCTTCAACGAGCAGGTACATATCATTACGTCCGGCGCGGCGCATATCCTCACCGTCGCGAGCGGCGACTGGGTTACCGTCCCCCACGGGGATTTTTCCCTTGCGGCGGGGGATGTCCGCCGTATCGGCGACGCCGTCTATTTTACGCAAGACAGGGCTGTTTACAGGTACGATCCTTCAAAGAGATTATTTGCCGGGGCGGCGGTGAAAGAGCGGATTCGAGCGGTGGGTCTCGGCCCCAACGATGTGGACGTCGTGGCCGGAAGCCGTGTTTATACGTTCAACGCGAGAAGTTTCTCATTGGAGCCGGGGCCCGCTATCCCCATATTGCGCAACGTCATTTCGATTACCCGCGATTCGATTACCAACGAGATCGTTTGCGCTACCGACATGGGGTTGGTTACCTATACCTCGCCGTTCAATTTATGGGCCGCCCCTTACCCCGATCATGTAACCGTCGACGGCGGCGTTTTTGTTTTCCGTTATAACGGTCACACCGTTCTTTACAGGCGCGGCGGTTTTGTAATCTATAGCCCTGACCGCAAACTGTGGAGCGGTGTCCGTATCAAGAACAGAAGCGATGTCGTGCGAAAGGGGCAGTATGGTTGGGACGAAGACGGTGCGCATATTACGTTCTCCGATAAGTATACTGGGACGCCGAGCGGTACCGCTACGTTTAGGGGGCGTGGAAATGTCGAGTACGCCGATACGGGCGATTTGGTAATTAACCCGCCGGTGCCGTTGCCTAACGCTACGCTGAATTTGCATACGGAAGACCCCGACGGGCGTGTCTTAGACCTCACGGTAGACAACGCCGTGACGACACAACCGCCGCAGAAGGGCTTTTATTACAAGGGCATTGAGGGCGATATTCTCTCTCGCGCTTCTTTCGGCGTGCAGGGCACCGGGCTTGCGCGGAGTAACGTGAGCCCCACCGGTACGGTCACCGAGGGGGCATCCGTGGTATTTTCCGGGCCCGCGGCAAATAGGGAACGCGGCATTGTGACCGCTACCGCGGGAAGCGGATACCTGTTGTCAAAGACGGAGTGGCGCATAAGGTCGTACGCGTCGGACGGCCTGTATTATTTGGATGATGTGGGAGAAAATATGGAAGTTGTCGCAAATACCGTGAAGATGTATGTTGACGGTATTCCGCTGCAGGCAACGGATTATACCTACAATCCGGCTAACCGTGCCGTGCGCTTGTTGCGCCGTGAGAAAATCAACCCGACGTCTATCATACAAGTATCGTTTGCCGAGAGGCGCTATCCGATGGAGAGGGAGGTATTTGAGCCTCTTCCGGAGGATCATGTCGGACAGTACAACTTTGTTGAGGGCGTCGTGTCGCCGCGTGAGTGGATGTATGCGCGGGCGGGGTTCCTGACGGTGGACCGGGGGGAGGAGGGCGGCGGTCTCTCACCGGTGACGCTTGCCGGTATTCCCATGGAGTGGCGCGGCGCCGGCGGCCGTTCGCTTCTCTTCTACCCGGAGATTGCGTACGATAATAAGCTTGGCGCGCACTCGGCTGGCGTGACGGCGGGTGTGACCGAGGGGAGAGCGTTCGGGTCGTACAGCGGTCGCTGGGTGGGACGGGACTTTATTGGACTGGACAAGCTTATGTTCAACTATCGTGGCCCGAAAGAGGACATGAATGACGAGCACGAAGTCAATATCGGATACGATTTGAGCGACAACTTTCGGGCCAGTCTATATCAAGTGCATCGGCGCACCGAGTACAACAGCCTTTCAAATTTTGAGCTGCGCACACAGTATACCGGAGAGAATGCCATACCGGATGTTGAAATGGCGGCGTCGGGTCTTTTCTCGGAGAATGATCCGGGTACGGAAACGAGCATGCGTAGCCGCAAGGAGACTTTTTCTCTGCGTCTATCCGACCTCTCGGTACGCTACTTAAGAGAGGTAAAGGGCATACACAACTTAGGCTACGACATTTCGTGGAGTGAGTATATAAGTAACGCGTCGGAGCGCGGACGAGTGGCATACGGTATGGTCAATCTTTCTCCCATAAGTTCGCTCACATTCACCGGCACTACCATGTACCGTTTCAACCCATCGGGCTTTCGTGCGCGTTCGGAAGTAAATCCTCAAATATCCGTGAATACCCGTGACCTCCCGCGTGGCGTCGATATGAGCGCATCATATTCCGTCTACATACTAAATATCGCCGCCGGCGGGAAAGAAATGAGCGTCAGTGGAAATGTGCGGGGCTACTTCTATCCGGGAGAGTATGTGGAAGCCCTCAATCGCATCGCCCTTTACGGATTATGCTTGCAAGAAACGGAGACATCGCTCCCGGAGGGTACGCAACCCATGAGGTATGTCATATTTCCCAATGAAGAACTAATTACGTACCAACGAACCAGACACGAGGTCGGCCTTCTATTCTTTCCAACGGACAATCTGTTGCTTAGCACACTAAACACAAGGTCCGGGGACGTGAACAGCGGGGAGATTAACTACGGCACATACGAACGGGCGGGACTGTGGCTGCGAAACGGCAGCAAACTTGAGGCCGGCGCCGGCGTTGACGCGAGCAAGTTACGAGAGCGGTGGCGTTTCTACGCCGACGCGCTCTACGAGCACCGGTGGGGAAGCGGTTTCATGACCGGCGTCGGCGCTTTCGGTTCGCACCTGACGGATAAAGACACGTTGGACATAGAGGCCGGCCCGATACTCACCGCCTCCGTCACGAAAGAGTTGAGCGGCTACATAAGAAGCATCGAAAACAGCCACAACCTTCGCGTAGCGGTAGTACGCGGCGAAAACGTGCCGGTACCGGATTTCGCGTACGCTTTTTACTTCAGGCTCAAGATGCTGCCGGACATATCCATAGAGGCGGAACTGGGCGCGAATATACATGGGCAAAAGACCGCTATTGTATGGGCGGGGGCTTATTTGCACGCGGGTTTTTAGGTTAATGCCAGTGCGGAAACATATTTTCAGGCGGATGGCGGTGTTTTGCAAAAAAGTAGCCGGATGCGGCCAAACGGATATTCGCGCAAAAAATCATTTTTCCCTTGCATTCCCCGCCGCCCGTATATTATACTATAAAGTGGTGTGAATATTGGCTTTAATATATTTAGTATGACAATTCGGGCAAAAACTAGTGTTTTTCGGGGCACAAAGGTCACTTTTTTAAGGAGGCGCAATCATGGCTAAAGGAAACCCGCCGCCGAGGGGCGGCAGAGGGGGCGCGGGGTTCGTCCCGCCGAAACAGAGCGGCAACAAATCAGGCTTAGGCGGTAAGGCGTTTGGGGGGAAGCGGGGGAATCTGCCGCCGCCGAAGAAGTGAATCCGTATCTTTTCCCTTTTCAGAAATAGAGAACGGCGAAGAAAAATTTGAGCATTTTAATATTTAGGGACAAAAATCTTTTTTCTTGCATTCCCGCCGCCCATATATTATACTATTAATATCGGTGTGGTAACGGCTAATTGTATGGGTTTTTACCCGAAAGTTACCAATAATGTCAACAATACACAAGGTATAGTGGTTCTGTCCCGGACATCCACAATATGTTGTATATGGGTGCTTCGGGAAAGAGATTAGTTGGTATGGGCGGCATTGTAGGGGCGAACTGTGTTCGCCCGCCTGTTGAACAACGCAATAAACGGTTCTATACAAATCAATAATTTGGGCGTTATAGTCAAAATTAATGGGGCAAATGCCCCGGAAATGGCCGTAAAAATGGGTAAGACGTTGATACTAAACGAATTATGCGCAACGCGCCCCGCGCTTACGTTGGCTTTTGCTCCAAAATTCCATACCCCCCCCCCCCCCCAGTATTATATACCTATATTATCATAATATACCATATAGATCAGGCAAACACAATTTTACCGATAAACCATCCCGGCACTCCCCCGAAAGGCCGGCTTGTCCCCGCGCGAGCAACGGCTTTCGCCGCAACGACGTTCCATATATTAATCCACATATTTCACCGTTTTTCGCCGTCGCCTTAGAATCGGGCGGGGGCAGGAGGGGCTTTTTATGAAAAGAAGACCTTTTTTTAACCGGTTGGCGGGGATAACCGCAGTTATTTCAGCAATCGCGCTGGCGCTGACGTGCTCAAACTCTAACCCTGGTGGGGCGGAGTCGAATGGCGGGTGCGCGAAAGCCGCCGCGCCGGGTAACGTTACGACGGAGGCGCTGTCCACGAGCGGTATAAAGGTCACGTGGGCATCTGTCGGCGACGCTAATTTCTACACTGTTTACCGCACGAAAACGCCGGACGGGGAGTATTTGTCCGCCGGAAAGTCGTTTGGCGTAACGTTCACGGACACGGCGCTAACTTCGGCGACCACCTATTACTATAAGATATCCGCCACTAACGACTGTGGTGAGGGCGTTAAGTCTAACCCCGTATCCGCAGCCACGATGGCCTGCTCGAAACCGGCAACGCCGACCAATGTTGCGGCGGAAGCCCTATCCGCGACGAGTATAAAAATCTCGTGGGACTCCATACCGACGGCCAAATACTACGACGTTTACCGCTCCCCAAGTGTGGACGGGACGTACAGCCGTATCGACAGCACGGCGAACAAAACATATACAAATAACGGACTACAGATTTCTAATACCTATTACTACAAGGTAATCGCCAAAAATGACTGCGGCGAAAGCGAAAAGTCTAATTACGCTTCCGCAACCACCAGTGCCTGCCCGAAACCGGCGGCACCGACCAACGTTACCGCCGAGGCTAAATCGTCAAGTAGCATAGAAGTTACGTGGGACGAGGTGGCTACGGCAATTACCTACAAGATATATCGCTCTACCACATCAACCGGAACGTATTCGCCCGTTGGGAACACGGCGGGGAAATCAAGCACGTCCTATACGGATGAGGGTTTGGAAATGGCGAAGACGTACTACTATACGATAGTGGCGGAAAGCGAGTGCGAAGAAAGTGCGCAGTCCATCTACGGGTTTGCCACAACCGCGAATTGCGAGAACAAACCGGAGGCACCGACTAATATTAGGGCTGAAGCGTTGTCGCCGACGGAAATACGGGTTTCTTGGGATGCGGTTATCGGCGCGAAGACGTACAGTATTTATACGAAACACGATAGCTTCGATTATTATTTGGTCATTGGCAGATTGACAGGTTTATCATATACTGTCACCAACAGAAATCCTTCTATGACATATAATTTCAAAGTGAGCGCAACAAACGATTGCGGGGAAGGCGAGATGTCTGCAAGTTATGCTACCGCGACTACGTTAGACTGTGATTTACCTATATTGCCGAACCCAACCGGTATTACCGCAACCGCTTTATCCGCGAAAAGCGTTCAAATTACATGGAATATAGTAAGCGAAGCGGTTTCGTATGTCGTGTATCGCGGTACAGAAAGATACGGTGAATATTGGACGGTCGGTGGCAGAATAACCGGTACATCGCTTACAGATACTACCTTATCCTCTTCAACAACGTACTATTACGCGGTGAAAGCATTAAATTCTTGCGGTGAGACAGGCGTTCTGGATAACGTCGTTTCCGTAACCACAATGTGCGAAACCCCAATCCCCGTAAACGTTGCCGCCGCCGCCAAATCGTCCGGCAGCATAGAAGTCACATGGGACGCGGTAAGCGGCGCGGTATCATATTCCGTCTATCGCACGACGGCCCAAAATGGGGCATATACGAAGTTAGACAATGTCTCCGGCGCCACTACATACACCAACAGCGGTTTGTCGAGTTCGACGCCTTATTATTACAAGGTAACGGCTAAGTCGGCAACTTGCGATGAGAGCAGAATGTCGGCGGCGGTTACCGCTATTACGCAGTGACGCGGAGCGCGGGTATTTTTGTAGAATGCGGCTCTTCCGGGATTATGCCGGAAGAGCCCCATAAAGAAAATCTTTTCCATTATTTTAAAAACCAATATTAGGAGGCGTAAATGAAACCCTTTTTTGTTTTAGCGGCTATTTTTATGATAATGTGCTCGTGCGACGCTCTCGTGGATCAGGTTACGTGTTCTAAGTGCGGTGGTAGCGGTGAGTGTCAAAACTGTGGCGGGGACGGGATAGTTTATCTCGTGGTCAAGTGCGGTGAGTGCGCCGGCTCCGGAAAATGTCAGTCCTGCAACGGAAGAGGGTACACCATCAATTTGGATAAGTCCGGTGACAAAGAGAAACTCCGGGATATGGAATTTTGCGGAATATTGCTAAAGCCGGATGAGGCAGAAGTAACGCGCCGGATAGGAAGTAATTATCCGGTACGGTAGGCATTTGCGTGGGACGCTCGTTTTCTGTTGAGGGTGTCCCGTGTTTTTTGCATATTGTTCATCTATTACCCACCCTAATCTCGCACCTCTTCCGATAAAACCCGACCCAGTATTTGATAATGATGTTATACCCCTCTTTGTTCCACCTTAAGGCTCAAAAATATCACCGGATACTTCCCCTGATGTCCCAAATACCTGTCTCCCGCATCCTCAATTTTCAACCCGTTAAACAGCGCACGGGTATCCTTGCCGTTGAGCGGCGCCGTGTCCTCGAAGAAGCATTTGAGCATAGTCTGGTTTAACGTCTTACCGAAGCGGCGCGGACGGGTGAGCAGGGTAACGGTAGCGTTGCGGTCTAAAAGAGCCTTTATGAACAGCGTCTTATCGACATAGTAAGCCCCGTCCTCAATCACGCGGTCAAAGAATGACTGGCCGACCGGCAACGGCTTTTTGCGTTCTTCGTTTTCGCCCATAATCCGCCTTTCCCCCCTATTTATAAATATAATAAAAAACCAACGGCGAAACAAAAAATCTTTTTTCTTGCATTCTCGCTGCCCATATGTTATATTTTAATGTTAGATTACAGAATTCGGCGCTTTTTGGCCTAATCAAATATCGTTAGCGTTTTTTAAGATTTGTTAATGGGGGGATATGGCTTGCCTACGCTCAGCGTGTTTTTCGGAATAATAATTACAATGTATCGTGAAGTATAGGGCGCCACCATAAACCGCATTTTCACGCGGAGTATCAAGGCGATGAGGTCGCGGTTACGTTTGATGGGGAGGTTTTGGAGGGGAAACTTCCATCCGGTAAATTAAAACTTGTTTTGGCTTGGGCTGAGATTCACAAGGAGGATTTGGAGGCAAATTGGAAATTGCTGGCGGAAGGCCGCGAATGTTTTAAGATAAGCCCTTTGAATTAAGGAGATTTTATGTTACAGCCTAAGATAGCCGAGGTTAGTCCGTTATCGGATTATAAATTGCTTTTAATCTATGAGACCAACGAGCGAAAATTTTTTGATGTTGCCCCGTATATCAGCGGCGACTGGTTCGGGAAGCTACATGATTCTGAATATTTCAATACTGTTCGGGTTAGCGGAAATACCGTAGAATGGAAAGGCGGGCAGGACATCGCACCCCATGAGTTGTATGAATATTCGGTAGCCCAGCAAAAATAAAAAAATCATTCTTTCCTTGCATTCCAGCCGCCCCATATATTATTTTTGTGATATGGCAAAAACAGAAGACACAATAACCGACTATATTTCAGGTCTCCACGTAGCCGCAACCCCCGAAGAGGTTGAGGCGGTTCAGGTATTTTCGCGGCAGTTGGTTGAGGATTACGGCTATCCGAAAAGCAACGTTCAAACCCGCCCTCAACACCGCGTAAAGGTCAG
>JAITCM010000135.1 GCA_031283085.1 Chitinispirillales bacterium
CGTATAAAACATATCCATTTTCCAATTTGCCTGGTTGTTCATAATGTAATTAGCAATACATTGATATGATTGTTCGTTGCGGATAATGTGTTCCCAATAATTGCGTTGCCATAATTTAAAGGTGGCATTGATTTTTTTTGTGGTTTGATATTTGAAATATCCAATAATGTTTCCCAACGTACTGTAGGGGCGGGGTTCGCCCGCCCCTGCGTCATTATTTACGACGGCGGGTTTGGGGTGATGGGTGGATTCGGTGGAATAATGGACGGGGCGGGCAGACCCCGCCCCTACAACAATGTGTTTTCGCGACGCGGTAGCGGCGCTTGTTTACGGGGGGGGCGTTGCGGGGGGTCAACCCGCGACGACGTTGTCAATCAACCGCGTCTTACTCTCCGTCGTCCGGCAGGCTACCGCTATCAGGGCCGGGCTTTCCGTGTTGGCGGGAAAGGGGCGCAGCGATACGGGGTCTACTATATCCGCATATTCCATTTCTATCAAACCGCCGCGGATTATTGTTGATGTTATAGTGTTTTTTAGGCGTTCCACGGAACATTCCCCGCCCTCAAACAGCGATTTCGCCTCAAACAGGGCTTTACAGATGTTTGCCGCCTGCTTTCTCTCGCCGGGTGTCAGGTAGGTGTTGCGCGAGCTCATGGCAAGGCCGTCGGCGTCGCGGAGTGTGGGGGCGGTTATTATGCGCACGGGCAGGTTGAGGTCGGCGGCCGCGCGTTTTATTACCGCCGTTTGCTGCGCGTCTTTGGCGCCGAATACGGCGGCGGCGGGCGCTGTTATGTTGAACAGCTTCAGGACGACGGTCGCCACGCCTCTGAAGTGTCCGGGGCGGGCGGCGCCGCATAGGATGTCGCCGATGGGGCCGGCATCCACGTATGTGCAGTAACCGTCGGGGTACATCTCGGCGGCGGACGGGGCGAAGAGGCAGTCGCAGCCGGCGGACTCGGCGAGGGCGCGGTCGCTCTCCAAATCACGCGGGTACTTCGCGAAGTCCTCCGTGGGGCCGAATTGCGCGGGGTTTACGAAAACGCTCATAACCGAGACGTCGCAAACCTCTCTCGCGCGCGCCAGCAGCGACAGGTGGCCGGCGTGCAGGGCGCCCATAGTCGGGACCAGCGCGATACCGCTCCCGCCCTTTTTCAGCGCGGAGGAGTATTCTTTCATCGCGGTTATCGATTCTATAAGTTTCATCGTGTGTATAAAATAACTTTATTCGCCGAAAAAAGTCAACCCGCCGCGGGAGCGCGTTCCGCGAGAAGAGCCGCGAGGCGCGAAAGGGATGACCGCCCGAATCCCCGCGTTTTCATCCGGCCGCCGGTAAAAAAGACACTTTCTGCGCGGCGACATCCGCCCCCATATTTTCGTAAAGCTCGCCGACCGCGCGCGCCCGCCCCGCTACGCGGATTTCTATCGACGGGTCAATGTCCATGAGACCCTCTATGCAGAAGCGTCTGTTCGGCAGTTCCGGATGCGGGACGATAAGCCTCGGCGGGTCGCTTATTCCGGCGCCCCCGAAGAGCAAAATGTCCATGTCGGCGGCGCGCGGCGCCTTTGGCGCCGGGCGGGTCCTGCCCAAATCGGCCTCTATCGACAAACATCTGTCCAGCAGCCCATAGGCGTCGCCGAGGTAATATCCGGCAACGACCCTGTTCAAATACGCCGGCTGCCCGACGCAGGGGGCGCCTACCGGCTCGGTCTCCATTACGCGCGACATTCTAACGCCGCCGTCAACTAAAACGGCGCGCAGGGCGCGTTCCATCGATTCAATGTAAAAAAGGCGGTCACCCAGGTTGGAGCCGAGGCTTATGGCGGTAAAGGTCATACCGTAAAATATATAATCGAAAAAAGCCGAGGCCCGTATATTTTACGCGCGGCCGCTTTTAAACGGGCGCCGGGCGGCGGCGCGGCGTCAAAATCATCAAGGGGGGCTGCGCCATCCCCTTAAAGGAATCCGGCTTTATTTGGCTTTGACCTTACCGGCTAAACGCGGCATAATATATATTTACTGTAATTATGGGTTACCCCGCCGCCGCGGCGGGTACATATTAGAAATCAAAAACAGAAAGGGCGTACGGTAATGGCTCCTCCGCTGAAGGACAGAAAAGCAGGCACTTTATTGTTGATTGTGCTGGTGGGTATCGTGATGGGCGCGTATATGAGCGCGCTTGTGAAGGTGTTGATGCCCGGCAGCGACAACGTCGTTAAGACGTTCTTCACCTACGCGTTGCCGTTTGGCGTGGGCTATCCGGCGCCGGTCGTCGTTGACCTGATAGCGATAAAGTTCCAGTTCGGCTTTCAATTTGAGTTCACCATGCTGTCGATACTCGGAGTGTTCCTGAGTCTCTACTTCTTCAGGTGGTACAGGTAGAATCGGGGACGGAAGCTATGGCGTTTTTCGATAAACCTGTATCGGACGCGGTTCGCGACGTTCACGCCGGCAAGGTGAGCGCCCGCAGCCTGTGCGCCCGCGCGATTGAGTCAGCCGAGGGGCGCGGGAGGGAGCTCAACGCTTTTATCACGGTTTGCGGGGAGTCGGCGCTGAAGAGGGCTGACGAACTGGACGCTTTGCCTCCCGATGTGAGGAGAGGGATGCCGCTCTGCGGGATACCCGTCGCGGTGAAGGACAATATCTGCACCGAGGGGATAAAGACTACCTGCGCCTCCCGGATGCTTGAGAGCTTCGTCCCGCCGTACAGCGCTACGGTTGTGGAGGCGCTTTTGGGGGCGGGCGCGGTGGTGGTCGGGAAGACCAACCTCGACGAGTTTGCCATGGGGTCGTCCAACGAGACCTCTTATTTCGGGCCGGCGCGGAATCCGCGCAACGGTCAAAAGATACCCGGCGGTTCGAGCGGCGGCAGCGCGGCGGCCGTGGGGGCGGCGGTGGTGCCGGCGGCGCTCGGTACCGATACCGGCGGTTCAATACGCCAGCCCAGCAGCCACTGCGGTACGGTGGGGCTCAAGCCCACTTATGGGCGGGTGTCGCGTTACGGCGCGGTGGCTTTCGCCTCATCGCTCGACCAGATAGGCCCTATAACATCCAGCGTGCGCGACGCCGGGTTGCTGCTGTCGGTGCTCTCCGTGCCTGACAAACGCGATTCGACCTGCGCCGGCCGGCAGTTCGCGGACTCCGAGGATTTTTACAGCGGCGACGTCTCCGGCTTGCGCGTAGGGATGCCGAGGGAGTATTTCGGGGAGGGGCTGTCTAATGAGGCGCGTTCGGCCATAGTGCCGGTCGCCGAGAAGTTGAAGCGGCGCGGGGCCTCGGTGGTTGAGGTTTCGCTCTCGAACGTCAAATACGCCGTGGCCGCCTACTACATCATAGCCGCGGCGGAGGCCTCGTCGAACTTATTGAGGTTTAGCGGCGTGGGTTACGGTTTCAGGGCGGCGGGCGCCGGGACGCTCGACGATATGTACCGCGCAACGAGGGCGCAAGGTTTTGGGACGGAGGTCAAGAGGCGGGTGATGCTTGGAACATACGTGCTTTCCTCCGGCTACTACGACGCCTATTATATGAAGGCGGCGCGTGTCCGTACGCTGATAGCGAATGATTTTGAGAGGGCGTTTGGCGGTTGCGACGTGATTTTGTCCCCGGTGTCGCCGTCGCCGGCGTGCGATTTGGGTTCCAGCGCGGGCGACCCGTTGAGCGTTTACCTGTCCGACATCTACACGGTTTCGGCAAATTTAGCCGGGATACCGGCGATGAGCGTTCCGTGCGAGGTGCCGAAAGGGGCGTTGCCGGTGGGAGCGCAGTTGATGGCGGGGAGGTGGCGGGAGGATTTGCTGTTGAGAGTGGGGAGCGCTGTCTTTGGCGGTGATTCGCCGGATTCAATGAATTGACAGGTTAAAAGGTATTTATGTGGGGTTGAAAGGCGGCGTGAGTAATGAAAAACAACGCGGCGGTAATCGGTTTTTTGGGGATACTGCTGATAGCCGGCTGCGCGCCGTCGGTGCGTTATACCCGCGACCGGCCGGGCAGTCAGCCGGTCGGTCAATCGGATAAAAAGCCGCGTTCGCCCGATTTCGGTCGGCAGGAGGCTGTCGAGGAGGGCGTGGACAGTTCGCAATCGGGGTGGGAGGCGTTTGAGGGCGGCGCGGAACGGCATCAATCGGATTGGCTGACCGCGGCGCTCCGCGAGGCCGACCAGGGCCCGTCGGGTCGGCAGGAGGGCGCCAGGGTTGGGGATTCGCAGCGTTTGAGGCAGGTTATCAACGCGTATATGGGCGTTCCGTACAGGTACGGCGGCACGACGCGGCGGGGGTTTGACTGTTCCGGCTTTGTTTCCGCCGTCTATAACGAGGTTTACGGCATACCGCTTAAGCGTACTTCCGGCGCGATGTGGAAGGACGGCACCCCTGTGGCGCTGTCGGCGGCTCGCCCCGGCGACCTGGTCTTCTTTAAGGGCGGCACCTTCGGCACGATAGACCACGTGGGCATATATATGGGGCTAACCCGCTTCGCCCACTCCTCAACGACATCGGGGGTGATATACAGCAACCTGAAAGAGACCTACTACGCCAGACGGTTCGCGGGTATAAGAAGGATGTTTTGAGAGTCGTCAAAAGATGTTTTAATCGGGTAATATTACTGTCAGGAATTGTAAGATTAAAGGCACAATCGTAAGGACGCTCGCAATGTCAATGTCAGCCCCAAGAATAGTTTTTTCCGGCGAGCGCGGCGCGTTCGGTGAGCTTGCCGCGTGTCAATACTTCGGCGAGGGCGCCGACATCGTTCCGGTGTTGGGGTTTGACGCCGTTTTCAACGCGGTCAAGCGCAAGAGGGCGGATTTCGGCGTGGTGCCCATAGAGAACTCGTGCGCCGGCAGCGTGTATCGGAACTACGATTTGCTGCTTGACAGTAACATATACATCGTAGGGGAAGTTTTTTTGGGGGTGAACCACTGTTTGCTCGGCAAGCCGGGTACGTCAATACGCGCCGTCCGGCGTGTTTTTTCGCATCCGCACGCGCTTGCCCAGTGCGTACGTTTTCTGAAGCGTCACCCGCGGATGAAACAGGTGGAGGCGGAGAACACCGCGCTGGCCGCGAAGTCGGTGAGCGAGGATGCCAGCGCCGATACCGCCGCCATAGCCTCAAGCCGCGCCGCCGCTGATTTCGGCCTCGAAATCATAGAGCCCGATATACAGGACCGCGAAGACAACACCACGCGCTTCCTGATAGTAGGCCGCGACCGTTCGTTAAACGGTTCCGCGCCCCGCAAGACCTCCATAGTCTTTTCGCTGAAAAACATTCCGGGCGCGCTGTTCAAGGCGCTGGGCGTCTTCGCGTTAAGAGACATAGACCTCTTCAAAATAGAGTCGCGCCCCATTCGCGGAAAGGGGTTCGAATACCTGTTCTATTTAGACTGCCGCGGCGATATAAGCGACGGCGCGGTAAAAAACGCGGTATCGCACTTGAAAGAAATAGCGCCGTTTTACAGGCTGCTTGGGTCGTATGACACAGGGTTATGACAGAGTATTCAACGGATAATGATTATCAGGTAATCCTAACCCTGTCCCCCACCCCATCGGATGGCTCCGCCCGGACTGCCCCCGAAAACGCGGAAACAACGCCATTTTCAGGCAATTTTGGCGGGTTTTCAGCCGTTTTTGAGGCGTTTTTGGGGTCTTCCCGCAAACCATCTACCCCCCTCCCAAAAAAAGTTATTTTTTTTCACTACCGTCCCATTGAGATATATGGCTTTTTGACGCTATTTTAGGTGGTCATTGCGATGCATTGAGCCTGTCGAAATGAGCGTAGCCGAAATGCGGTTTGGGAACGCTTGGGATTACA
>JAITCM010000143.1 GCA_031283085.1 Chitinispirillales bacterium
TTCCGCACCCCGCTTTTGGACGCGCTCAAGGACGGCGACGCGGCCCTCTTTGTCGATACTGTAAACCGCCTCTTGTCGCTCATCCCCTACGATGACTACGCCGTGTCGGCGCGGCAGGCCATAAGGAGGGCCGGAATCCCCGCCGGCGAGTGGCTCTACCGCTCGTCGATACTGACATTCCTGCTCGGCTGCGGTGTGTTGGCATTCGGCGAAATGCACGGCTGCAAAGGGCGCTCCGACCTTATCGTCTCTTATGCCGGCGCCACGTTTGTAATAGAAATAAAAGTCGCCCGAAACAACGACTGCGACACATTGTCGACAGAGGCCTTGAAACAGCTCAACGGCAAACAATACGCCGGCCCATACGCAAACGCTAAGAAGATTGGGCTCGCGATTGACGACAAGACGCGGCAGATTGGGGCGTGGGTCGAAACAATCCCATAAACACTTTCATCATCATCCACACACGAAATAACCAAGTAAGAAGAACACAATGATTACCACAGACTCAATCCGCCTGTCCCCCTCAAACTTCAAGAGGGAGTTGAGCAGGCTGATGCACAGGTTTTTGTGTTCGCCGAAAACCGTCTTAAACATCAAGTCATTCTTAGGGTCGAGATACCGCGGCATATCCATGCCTCCTTGGCATATTAGGGAAGACAGCCTGTAATATAGGATATGGCGCCTGGAAAGTCAACTTTTTCCGGTAACTTTTTTAGCGCCAGGTGCCAGCGCAAATAGTATATTATTAAAGACAGAGGATGCTCAAAAATAAAGCCATTGCCTACCGGGTTGCAGGTATTTGAGAGTATCCGCATTAATAGTGACGTTAATTTTTAACAAGGAACCATCGCCACCATGCGCCCAACGCAGGAATTCAGCATATTGATAATAGCGGCAATGTTATTATCAACCGCCGCCTACGGCCCCGCCCGCGCGCAGCAAGCCGCGGTGGAGGATACCCTTCTCTTTACCATAACCCTCTCCGAAGACTCGACGAGCCTCTTCTACTCGAACTGGTCGGACAAGATAAGCAAGTCCCTCGCCGGCCCGATAATAATGGCCGACCACACATTCCTCTTCCACTCCGAGAACGGTTACGCGCTCTACAACATGAGCGGCAAGCTGCTCGACGAGCACTCGCTCGTGAAGGACAACATGAAGGCCAGGGCGGCGAAGAAGCCTAAGATTTTCTTGGCTTACCCGTTCGACAGCGAGACGCTCATCTATTACACGGATTCCGATGAGCTCATGGTATATCGCAAGAAGATACGGAAGAAGGGGTTGGACAGGGTTCCTCAGGAGGAGATGGAGATGTTCAAGGACATCAAGATGTCGGAGCCGCTCAACATATACCGTAGCGGTACGACGGAGGACGTGGGGCGCAAGGCCTCCCTGCGACCGCACCTTGCCGGATTCACCGCCATGGTCGGCGGGAGCAAGTGGTGGAGCATAGACCTCTTCTTCTCCTTCACCGCGCCCATGATTATGGAGACCGACGGCGAGTTCACCTCTTTCTTTCCTGGGTTGCGCGAAGGCGGCGGGAACTGCGATATACAGACGAGCCTCATAGAACCGCTGGGTGTCTTTTCGCGGGAGGGGCGCTGGTACTACCTCGGCCTCCACACCGTGACCGGCAGCAAGGATGAGGAGTACTATCAGACCATAGTGCTGTGCGACCAGGCGGGCAACATCCTCTACTGCAGCCAGTTGCTGAAGCAGGAGATGACGAACGCGGTGTTGCAGGAGCGTAAGGACATAAACACGGTCTTCACGGTGCGCAAGGCGGGGCGGCACGTCTTCGTCCCGGCGGTAGACCCTTACGGCGACATATACTATGGCGTCATCAATTGGGAGTGGAAGAAGCTTGAAGTGTACAAGAGGAGCTTTTTGCGCTTTTTGCCCGGCGCCGCGCCGCCGGCCTACGCCGACAAGTTCGACAGAGAGGCGCGTATGAGCTACTTGCCGGTGAAGATAGACTGTTCCGACGCCTCGCGCCGCGGCGTGATGCCGGAAATCCTCTACAAGGACGACAAGGGTAGCACGGAGCTATTAGACGAGAAAGGCCTCACGCGTGACGGGTACTTCGTAAAGGTCCACCGCCTGCCCAACGAGGACCTGCGGAAGAAGGTCTCGCGGGTGGCCCCCAAGATACCCAGGGAAATCGGCAAGATGCAGGACTCCATATCGAAGCTGCCGACGACATGGTGCCCATACGGCATATCGCTGAACCACGAGTCTTTGGGTACGCTCTCCAACTTGGACTACGGCTTCGGCGAAGTAGTGGTTTGCGCCTGGGTGATGGGTGTAAGCAAGTCGAAGAACGTCTACGTGAGGGTGGACCTGGAGGACTGGGCGGAGGTAGTGGTGTTCACCAGGGAGGGGCGTTTCATAGAGCGCTTCACATTCAACAACAATCTTTACAAGATCCGCAAGGATGTGGTGGTGCTCTCGCCGAATGAGGAGGTCTACGAGCGTGACTACGAGGCCGGCATGAACGCCAAAGGCAAGGCCACGGGGTACAAGTTTACTGTGTGGAAGAAGGGTACGCTTCCCATAGTGCCTAAGGATACTCCTAAGTCCAAAGATAAGTCAAAAAGGAAGAAGAAATAGTAGCGGGTATGGATAAACGATATCGTTCTGATTTTGTATCGACAATCGTACCGGTATTAACACCTACATCCGTATCAACATCGGTATCGATACCCACACCTGTATCAATGCGGATATATGAAGATTTGCTGTCCGGCCTGAATCCGGAACAGCTGACCGCGGTTACGGCAAGGAACAGCGGCTCGCTCCTGGTTCTCGCCGGCGCCGGTTGCGGCAAGACCTCCGTCCTTACGCGCCGCATAGCTTACCTTGTCCGTCAAGGTGTTCCTCCCGGTCGTATTTGCGCGTTAACTTTCTCTCGCAAGGCCGCCGAAGAGATGGCGCACCGCCTTTTAAAGCTGGATACTGCCTGTGGCGGTAAGAATACGCCGCTCGTCACCACATTTCACGCTTTCGCGCTGCGTGTGTTGCGGGAACGATACAAGGGTCGGTGTAACTTCAACAGAATCGGTTTTAATGACGACAATATACTGTTGCTTGACGGCAAGCGGCGTTTTGAGCTGATTGCCCAGGCAAGCACTCCGGCGGTACGCAGGGCGCTGGGCATGGGCATAATCGAGCTCAGTAGCGCGCTCGAACTATTGCTGAGTTTCCCCGAAAAGGCCTCAAAGAGGTGGAGTGACGAGGAGTTTAGCCTGTTGGCAAAAATCGAACATGAGTTTTTTAACCTGCGAAAAGCGCGCGGGCTGTGGGACTTTGCCGATCTAATCTGCGGCGGGCTCGAATTGTTTTCCAAATACCCCGACATCGCGGACGATTGGGGCGGGCGCTTCGACGCCGTTTTGGTCGACGAGTTTCAGGACACGAACCCCATGCAGATTGACATTCTCGGAGTCTTGCTGCGCTTTGGGGCGAGTCTGTACGCCGTTGGCGACGACGATCAGGCGATATACGGCTTCAGGGGCGCGGACATCAGGCCGATAAGGAGTTTCACGACGCGCTTCAGGGACGCGGCTATTGTCAAGCTGCAAATCAATTACCGCAGCGTCACCGCAATCCTCGAATGCGCCAACAGGTTGTGGGCGGGCAAGCCGGCGGAATACAGGAAAACGCTAATCAGCGGCCTCAAGCCACAGCCGTCCGGCTGCCGCAAGCCGAAGACTATGCGTTTCGGGACGCAGGCCCAAGCGCTTGAGTGGATATTGGGCAGGGCGAGGTTCATCGAGCGCCGCGAGAAAATACCGATAGGGTCAATGGCCGTATTGTTTCGTATCAACGACACGCTGACGGCGGTGGCGAATCATTATAAAAATATGGGCTTGACGGATGATAAAATCCCGCAGCTGCTGACCGTCCACGCGAGCAAGGGTTTGGAATATCCGGTGGTTTTTCTATATGATTTGGAGGAGGGCCTTTTTCCGCACTATAGATTGCGGAAGGAGAAGCGCGTCCATACGTGGTTGGAATTTCTAAAGGCGATAGTCAAGTCGAAATCGGAACTGGATATCGACGAGGCGCGGGATTGCGATATTGAAGAGGAGTTACGGCTGTTCTACGTAGGTGTGACGCGGGCGCAGCGGTACCTGTTTTTCGTGACGGCGTCCAATAAGCCGTTTTACGGAAAGGAGATGGCGTTTAGGCCGTCGCGCTTCTTGCGGTTGGTGAGGTAGGGTTATCGACATTGATAAAGGTGTTGATACCGAAAAAAATTTGACTTTCGGTACGCCCATCAATCATATTTATACTACGGTGTTATTGTGTAGCGTCTGATTGGACGCGACGCCGTTTTCGTTTGACTCGCGGCACCGTTCTCTCAGGCTTCGCCCCGGAAGCCAAGGCATCCCGCCTAACCGCACTCTCGTTGTACCGCAATACAATTTATCCCAAAATCCCAAAACCTCAACGTTCCAAGGGGGCGTATTATGTCGCGCTTTAACGTTTTTGCCTGGTTTTCCGGGTGTCATTCTGTAAGGTGTACGGTCGGTCATCACGTTATCCGTACCGGCGTTCGTTCGGTATCGGTATTGACAATGTTATTAACATCGGCGCTACTGTTGCTTTACGGCTGCGCCGAGGAGTCTAAGAACGACCCGGTAAAACCGCAGGACGGTGAGTACGGGATGCTGGAGGTATGCGTACGCGTGGTTAACCAGCCGCTCAAAAAGGGCGCGGCGCAAAACGGGACAGGCGCTTCCGACGCCGTGGCTCAGACCGTCGCCGAGAATCTCGTAGTCGAAATCAGCGGCAACGAGCTATCGCCCACGCAGTTTAAAGTTAAGCTTAACGCCGCGCGTTCCACAGCAGTTGACACCGTCAAAAAGGTGCCCATCGGAGAGGCTCGCCGGATATCCGTATGGGCGGTCAACAAGGACGGCGGCAAAACGCACGTTGATACGGCGGAGTACCGTTATGTCGACATCGAAAAGGCCAGGGTTACGCGGATATTCGCCACGCTTATCCCGGCGGCGGGGTCAATATACATACATATCAACGGGCTTGAAACGTCTATCAGTACCGTGCACGCGAGTTTTACGTCGCGAGACGGGGAGCTTGTTTTCAGGAACAGCGTCGCCAGGGCGGCGCACACTTTTTTAAGCATCGACAACATCCCGCACGAACTGGACGGGATACTGAGAGTTTCCCTTGTTGACAACAAGGCGGACACCGTCAAGATTGCCACGAGTGAGTTTGTTTTTAACGCCCAGGGCGACAACGTGTTCGATTTGCAATTCATAGAGAACAGCGGGATGCTCGGCATGGATGCCGTGCTTTACGCGCCCGGCGTGACGATAGTGTCGTACGACGTTGAAAAGCCGGCGTCGAATGTCGTTGAGACGGGGGAGCTCATCATCACCGAGATAATGTACAGCGCGGGCGACGACAACTACATTGAGTTGTATAATCCCGGAAATAAGGCGGTCTCTTTCGATACGCTGACGACTGAGGTTGACAAGACGACATACTATTTCGCGGGCGTGTCGATAGGCGCCAACGGATATTTCGTAATCGGCCGGCGGGCATTGCCGTACTCCGATATCAATACCAATACTACCGGCGGTTTGCCCATATCCTCAACGGGCAATTGGATAACGGTGAGGCGCGGTAGGGGCGGGAATGTTTTAGACAGGGTGATTTGCGGCGGCACGAACTCGGCGGTGGGGTGGCCCGCCGGACTGTCGCCGAGCAGTAAGAAGGCGGTGGAGTTGAGTAGGGATAAGTATGGGGCGATGGAGAATAATTTTGGAAAAAACTGGGTGGCGGCGGAACAGTTGATTAGCGGGACGGGCAATATGTACGGGACTCCGGGGATGTAGTGTTTTATAAGCAATGGAATCGCTTGACCCTAAAGGCTCGAAAGCGCTTTCTCCGTCTTCTCTAAGTTGACAAGGATTCCCTGATACTTCTCACGTTCCTTGTCAACGACCTCTTTCGGGGCGCGGGCGACGAAGCTGTCGCTCTCAAGCCGCGCTTTCGCGCCGTCGGCCATTGACTTCAGGCGGGCTATTTCTTTTGTCAAGCGGTCGATTTCTACCTGCCTGTCAATCAACCCCTCCAGACTCAAAAAGATTTGGTTGCCTCTGACCACCGATGAACCCGCGAACTCAGGCTTTTTCGCGTCTATCCTGATTATCGTTTCCGATAACTTGGCGAAGATGTTGATCGTTGGGATTTGCGATGACAGCCACGACTCGCTCTCTTTGTCGGCGGGGATGATTACCGCGGTTCCAGTCCTGTCGGGCGGGACGTTGTTCTCGGAACGGATTGTCCTCAGCGCCGTTATGCAACTTTTAAGTAAATCAAAATCGCCTTCCATCTTCTCGTTGACAAGAGAAAGTTCGGGCTTCGGGTATGAGGCCAGCATGATTGACTCCGCGTCTATGACCTTTTCAAAGGACATCTTCTCCCGCAGGAACGACCAGATTTCCTCGGTGATGAAAGGCATTATCGGGTGCAGGAGTTTCAATATGGACGCCAACAGGTATCCGCATAAGGACAGCGCGTCGGTTTTGCGCCGTGCGTCGTCGTCCTGGTACAAGTCCGCCTTTTTCGCCTCTACGTACCAGTCGCAGAACTCGTGCCAGGTGAAATCATAAATAATGTGGCACGCCTCGTTGAAACGGTATGAACTTATTGTGGAGTCCATGTCGCCGATTACGCGTTGCAGTTTTGACAAGAGCCATTTATCTTCCGCTTTCAGCCTGTCGACCGGCGGAATCGCGCCGGTTAATTTCTCGGTTTTGATGTTGCCGATTAGGAAACGCGAGGCGTTCCAGAGCTTGTTGGCGAAGTTGCGCCCGATGTCGAAAGTGTCTTTGCTCAGAAACACGTCCGCGCCCTGCGCCGTAATCATCACTAATGAGAAGCGCAGCGCGTCGGTGCCGTAGACGGAGATGATTTCGAGCGGGTCTATGGAGTTGCCGAGCGACTTGCTCATCTTGCGCCCCGTCTTGTCGCGCACCGTTCCGTGGAGAATGACGTCGGTGAACGGCAGTTTGCCGGTGAAGCGGCAGCCGGCCATGAGCATTCGGGCGACCCAAAAGAAGAGGATTTCCGGCGCTGTGGCTAAGGTGTCGGTCGGGTAGAACTTATCCATGAACTTGCCGCCCTCCGGCCAGCCCATCGTGGAGAACGGCCAGAGCCACGAGGAGAACCATGTGTCGAGGACGTCTTCATCTTGCCGTAACGCTGTTGAACCGCACTTGGGACAGCGGTCCGGCGTCTCTTCGCTCGCTATCGTCTCGCCGCAACCGCAGTACCAAACGGGTATGCGGTGCCCCCACCAGATTTGACGCGATATGCACCAGTCGCGGATGTTCTCCATCCAGTCTATATACGTCTTCTTCCATCTGACAGGGTAGAACGTGACCTCGTCGTTCACCGCCGCCGCGAGCGCCGGTTCGGCGAGT
>JAITCM010000116.1 GCA_031283085.1 Chitinispirillales bacterium
CAAAATCGTCCGTCCATACAGATTAAACAATCCCATGCAACAGCCCCCTTTGGCGAAAATCAAATGAATTATCAATCCCCGACACAACGAACCGAAAGCCCGGAATCCTTGTCGCCCCAGTGCTCACTCACATGGTCTAAGTCGTAGAACATGTCCCGGCCGTAGGCGTAGTCGCTATGGTACTCCGTGGCCGTCCACCAGATACCGCTGCTGCCGGCATCGTCGAAACGGCCGGTGGAGTGGCGGCTACCGCCCGGCAGAGCCGAAAAACCGTACGCGTTAGTGCTGTTGCCGCTCTTCCCTTGATGAGCGTTCCAGCCGCCTTTCGCTTTCAACTTCTTCCCAGCGCCATCCCAATAACAAAAACCTATATTATCGCCTTTATAACAGTCCATTTTGCCCCCCACCGCCAAACTCAAATTATCCCACTCCTCACTTGACGGCAAATGCCACCCCGACGGGCAAACCACACGCGCCGTACTCCAATCGTAAAGCCTGCCGTATTTATTGCAACTGTCCGCGCTGTTTTCATAACACCAACTATTACCGTTTGACGGCGTGTAGTTCAAGTTTTCCGCCATCCATGTCTGCTCCACTATTTTCACTGTCCGGTATCTTTGACCGTCCCTCTCATCGGTGAACGATTTATCTTTATTGCCGCACCCCGCCAACCATGCCGACCAGACCACAGCTAACAATGCAACCGCAAGCAACAGCGCGCGGGGGGTATGATTACTGATAAACATGGGAGGCTTCCTTTGCGGGGCGGGTAAGGATAATATATATCATTTGTCGTCCTTAACGCAACGGACTGACATACCCCAGTCCCGCAAGACATAGTAACGATACTCTCTGTCGTGGCGTATTGACCTGTAGTTGGGTTTGCCGCTGCGGCCGCCGCCGTTGGCCGTCCACCAGTAGCCCTGGGCGCCGGCGTCGATGAAACTGCCACCGGAGTAGCGTACGCCGCCCGGCAGAGCCGAGAACCCGCAGTCATTCGAGCCGTTGCCGCTATTGCCCCAACCGCGCGTCGATTTCAACGCTTTGCCCGAAACGCTTTTTGGTCCTGCGCGGCTGTCCAGAATATCCCACTCGTAATCCTCCGGCAAATGCCAGCCCGCCGGGCACGCCGTCATCGCCGTTTCCCAATCGTATAAACCGCCGTATTTTTTACAGTTGGACACATCATCATCGTAGCACTGGGATTTATCCGTAATCCAGTTCAAGTTTTCCGCCATCCAGGTCTGTTCGCCGATTTTTAAAGTCCTGTATCTTTTCCCGTCCCGCCCGTCGGTAAGCGCGCCGTAATCGGGTGGCGCGGCGCTCCGCCGGAAATTCGCGGTGACGGTCATGTTCGAGTTCACGGTAACGGTAGTGGTTGCGGCGGCGGCGTTTGCGACATTTCCGCCCGTCCAGTTCACGAATGTGTAGCCGCAATACGGGGAGGCGGAAATCGAAACGGTTTCCCCGGCGATATAGCGGTACGCCTTGCGCGGAACGCCGGACACGGTTCCGCCGGTTGCGGCGGCAAGCGTCAGCGCGTATGTTACTGGCGCCTCGCCCATAACGCAGCGCACGGAAGCGCCGGCCCCCTTGCCGCGGCGGGACTCGTCTATGGATTTGCCGATGTATGATATATACTGAATGTAAACATCGCCACTGTCGCGTTCCGTTGCCGTCCACCAGTTGCCGTCTTTGCCGGCATGGTAGAAGCCGCGGTTTTCGAAGCGTTCGCCGCCGGGCAGCGCCGAAAAGCCGTAGTCGTCCGTGCCGTCGCTGTCATAATTGGCACCGGGGTAATTCCAGCCGTTTTCCGCCTTCAGTTTATTACCCGCGTTGGTCCAGTTGATAACGGCAACGCAGAATTCCTGAATGCCGCACCTTCCCATGGCTTCCGTTCTCGCGTCTCCCGCCGCAAGTATCAGGATGTCCCATTCGCGTCCGGCGGGAAGATGCCATCCCGTCGGGCAAGCCGCCATGGCGGTGCCCCAATTGTACAGCCTGCCATACGAATCGCATTTGGAACTGTTATTCTCATAACACCAGGAGCCTTTTCCATTTGCCGTGTCGTAATTCAAATTCTCCGCGAGCCATATCTTGCCGTCCGGCATTTTTACGGTCTTATACGTTTTGCCGTCCCTCCCGTCGGTGAGCGGAACGTATGTTACGGGCGCGGCTTTCCGCTCCATGTCCTTCACGCACCGCACGGATAGCCCCAAATTTTTGTTGGAGATGCCGTGTTCCGCGTCCCGGCGCGCCCAGTGGGAGGATTCGGTGCCCATGCCTTTGAAACGGCCGTTGGTGTCCCGATAGCCGCCGGGCAGACACGAGAATCCGTAATCGTTCGTTCCGTTGCCGTTATTATCCCATCCGCTCGTCGTTTTCAGCGTTTTCCACGACTTAAAAGAGCCGTGCGTCGTTGATATCAAAATGTCCATTTCCCGCATGGACGGCAAATGCCAACCGTCGGGGCACGCCGCCGCCGCCGTATTCCGGTTGTACAGCCGGCCGTATTTATCGCAGTTGGTTTTTCTATTTTTGTAGCACCAGCTTTTGCCGTCTGTCGGTGTGTAATTGAGATTCTCCGCCATCCAGGTCTGCTTCCCTATTTTCACAGTTTTATAGGTTTTCCCGTCCCTCGCGTCGGTGAGCGGAACGTACGCTATAGATAACGTATCGGTTGTTTCGGGCACGGCCTCCCGCGCCGGCTTCTTCGCGCACCCCGACGCAAGGCATAGCGCCGACGCGAGGAACAGCGCGCGGAGGGTACGGTTA
>JAITCM010000026.1 GCA_031283085.1 Chitinispirillales bacterium
AGGAGCTTGCCGAAAAAACCGGCGTACCGGTCAACACCGTTTTGTCAAGGAAACACTACGCGGTTCTATTCCTGCGAAAACGCCTGAAAGAACTCTATGACGGGGTTATGGCGGGCGGGCAGCTTCGTTAATCTTCGCCATTGACGGAATCCTCCTTTTGCGGTGGGTTCAATTTTACAAACTCTTTGACGGCGCGGTCAAAATCGCTTTCCATCCGCTTCATTTCCCGTTCACGGTATATTTCAAATTCTTTCTCCGCTTTTTCAACAGCCTGCTTATGGGAAATCTGTCCCGCATCTTGCAGTACCTTGCGCTGTAGTGCAATAATCTGATTGTCTAAAGCGGAAATCCAATCCGTCATCGTCATTGGTTTTTGCTCCAATGCCTGAAACTCCGCAAAGTCCAAAAATCCTGACACAAGCAGATTTAGCCGCGTGAGTTCAATCTCGGACAAATAATTCTTGGCTATCTTTACATCATCTTTTGTGATGTAATCGCCTTTGAAGTTCGTCATGCCGATAAGCGGTTTGCCGCTATCTACTCTGTCAAAGATAATTTCCGCTGCCGTGTGGGAATGTACCGCAAAATGCAGTTTGTTTTGAACGGTCGCAAAAAAATTCTTTGTCATATCCGAACGCGGGTCATAGTCAACCGCCGTGGCGTAAATATCCGTAACCTGCTGATAAAAGTTGCGCTCCGACGAGCGAATGTCGCGGATGCGCTGAAGCAGTTCGCGGAAATACCGGCTGCCGCCCTGCTTCAGGCGTTCATCGTCCAAAGCAAAGCCCTTTTGAATGTATTCGTGCAGACGCTGGGTTGCCCAACGGCGAAAGCGGGTGGCTATTTGCGACTGCACACGGTAGCCGATGGCGATAATCATATCCAGGTTGTAGTGGTCGATATTCCGCTCGACCTGCCGTTTACCCTCTGTGCGAACTAACAAGAATTTCTTGTAAGTTGACTCTTGCCCCAATTCGCCGTCGGCATAGACATTTTTAATATGCTGGTCGATGTTCTGCTGTGTTGTATCGTAAATCTCGGCTATTTGAAGCTGTGTCAGCCATAAATCCTCGTCCGAAAAACGCACATTCACTCTGGTAACGCCGTTTTCATCCTGGTACAGGATAATGTTATTTTCAGGTTTGCTCATTCCGGTTTGCCCCCTTTACTCTGCCGATTGTGTCCTTTAGCTCCCCGCCCCGGCAGTCTTATTCTGCCCGTCAACAGTTCGCCCATCATGCCTTGCTTGATGTTACGGAGTTTGTTCAGGTTTGTTGCCAGCGCGTCGATTTCTGCGTCCATATTGGATAGGATTTGGGCAATGGCGGCTTGTTCGGAGGTATCTTTTGGAAATGGAAGTACGATGACTTTCAAGTGTCCCATTTTTATGCTTGTTAATGTGCTACCAGTCGAGTTCTCTGATAACGCCCTTTGTGTATAATCGCTCTTTAATAAATAATACAAGAACAATGGTGCTATGACTGCTTTGTTCGGTCGCAAGGTAAAAACCGATTCATTTATATTCCAGTTTCGTGGTGTTTCTTTAACTAAATAAGTATCGCCAACACGACCAATGCTGGAAAATAGTATGTCATCTTTTCGCAAATCAGACCGTGCATTAATCAAGTCTAATGCCGTGTTATCAACCTTGTCACATTCATTATTGAGATAAAGAGTACCATCAAAGAAATTCTTTATTGTGACGTAATAATTTGAGCCACCAGTATTCAAAGTAAAGTTTTGTCTATGATTAAGTCCTGTTGCAAATCTCTCTACGATTTCCTCAACTGTCTTTTCCACCCACTCCCCGCTAAACCCCAGCAACCGCTTTTTCCCCGTCAGCAATTCCCGCATTGCGCCCTGTTTGACAGCGCGTTTCTTTGCGATTAACTTTTCCTGCGCGGAAATAAGCGCGTCTGTGTCGGAGAGCACGGCGGCTATGCGGCGTTGTTCGGGGAGGGGGGGAAGCGTTAACTCGACATTGCGAATTTGTGGTACAGTCAACTGCGGGACCCCAGTACTTTCCATTGGAAAATCCACGCATTTTTGTATTAAGTACGTCGTAAAAAGACTATCTGCTTTGCTCTTAGGTTTTGGCGTCAATACAAGAAGCCTAACGATAGCATCAAAATCAGTATTGCGATACATTGCAACACCTACATCACCGCGCCCGGTTACTGTTATTGAATCATTTTTATACCGTGGAATCGAGGTAAACCCATATAAACCTTCTCTTTGCAGGACATTTGCATAGATAGGATATTTGAAAACATCTGTCCGGACTTGTGAAAAGTGTTCTTTGTCAACATCTCCACCAGCAAATAAGTCAAACTCTTCACCTATAGTTGTTGTTTCCCACCCGTTCATCACGCAACCCCCATCCCTTTCAAATGAAATTTCACCTTGCTTTCGAGTTTTTGCGGCTTTAGTCTTCATTTTTCTTCCTCCGCAGCGGCAAGCTGCCTTTGCGCAATTTCCACGGCTTTATGCAGTTTGGCTTTCAGTTTTGCCTTGCTGGGAAGGACGGTAAAATATTCGGCGACACGGATATTGCTTTTTTCAAGCTGCATAAGTTCGATATGCTCGGTATTTTTTCCCGTGCAGAGGATTAATCCGATAGGGGTGTTTTCATTGCTACGGCGTTCGTACCTGTGGAGGTAATTCAGATATAATTCCATCTGCCCTTTGTGAGCGGCATCGAATTCGCCGATTTTCAAGTCAATGGCAATAAGCCTTTTTAAGCGGCGGTGAAAAAAAAGTAGGTCAATGTAATAGTCGCGGTTGTCAACGGTAATCCGCTTCTGGCGGGCTAAAAATGCGAAGTCCGTTCCAAACTCAATAATAAAATTCTGCAATTCCGCAATAATGGCGTTTTCCAAATCTTTTTCGGAGTATTTATCGGAAAGACCAAGAAAATCCAGAAAATATGGGTCGCGAAATGCCAAGTCAGGACTCATTTTATCTTCGTTTTCAAAAATCTTAATATCGTTTTGAATAGTCTTTTCCGGCTTTTGGCTGATGGCTGTGCGCTCGTAGAGCATTGAATTAATACGCTCCCTGAAAGTCCTTACGCTCCAATGTTCTTTTATGCACATTTGAATATAAAAAGCACGTTTTAACGGGTCTTCTATCGGAATAAGCGCGATAAAGTGAGTCCAACTTAATTGTCGTATCAATGATACGACAATCTTCTTTTGTGGAAACACCTGTGCAAATTGGGACATTCTGCGTATGTTTTTCTCGGAAAATGAACCACCGTAATCGGCTTCGAGTTTTTTGCTTAATGCCGCTATTACCTTTTTCCCGTATTCCGCCCTGCCGTTTTTAAGTATGTCAGTGTTAATCAGGTTTCCGATATTCCAATACAGCATTGAAAGCATGGTGTTCACCGTTTGAGCGGTAAAATTCCGTGCTTCGTCAATAAGCAACTTTACATCGGAATAAAGCTGCCGTGGGAAAGATTTCACTTTGCGTTCAGTCATCAATTTACTCATCCCCGTCTCCTTGATAGATTCGCTACACAGTGTGTAGCGAATTTGGCGTAAAACCGCTTTTCCTCCGGTGAAACCGGGGGGTTGGCGGGATGTAGCGCGAGCGCGGCATCCTTGCCGGATGCTTTTACGACTGTTTTTTTCATGCAACCCCCATCTTTCCCAAATGCCCCCGAACTTTCTTCCGGAGCCGCTCGACCTCTGCCTCCAATTCCGGCAACGTCTTTTCATACCGCTCCCCCAGTTCGTTCACCCTGTCCGCGATGCGGTGGCTTACCGCCTCATAGAGCGCGAATATCCCGTTGTTGAGCGTCCGGTGCCATTTACGTTCAAGCAACAGGTCAAGGCACTGGGCATCCGTGAGTTTGCGGTATTGCTCCCTCGTTTTCCTGTCTAAGGCGGTTTTCAGGTCTTTGAGCAGTTTATTTTTCTCGGCAATCCCTTTTTTGCGCTTTTTCAACTCCTTTTCGATATCATCGTCATCGTCTTCTTCCGTCATATTTTCAATAATATCGTCTATTTCCGCCTGTGCCGCCGCGATAACTGTCTCGGCGTCATTAATGAGTTTTTGTTCCTCGCCGAAGAATTTTTCTATGATTAGCGCTTTGGGCACGAGTTTCCCGTCCCACCCCGTTTCTTTTTCTATCTTCGCCTCCGCGCAGGCTGTCGCAACTTGCCCACAAACTTGAATAGAGCGCGCTTTTCTTGACGGCCATTTATTAGTCCCCAAAAGGTTTCTTCGGCGTGGTATCGCCGTATGCGTTAATATAGTATATTTGGATATTCGGCGTCAAATATTTTAAAACGCCTCGCAATGCCACCCAAAACCGCCGGTCAAGCCGAACCTCGCCGCCTCGCGAAGCGGTTGGTGGAACTCTACGACGACGTTATGGGGGACGGGGAGGGTGTGTAACGGAAGATTTGAAAAAAGTCAAAAAATTATTGGCTTTAGAAGCGACCATATATTATTTATTAACGTGGCTTTTCAGGAACTATGGTGAGAGGGCGGGGCGAATAAATGAAAGCTGCCAAAAATACTATCGCCGAAACCGTCCGCGAGGAAACCACAAGCGACCGCCTGTTCCGGCACCTGTTCGGAGCCTGCAATATCCTGCGCGGCCCGATAAACCAGGACGAGTACAAAAGCTATGTCACGCCAATACTGTTTTTCAAACGGCTGTCGGACGTCTATGACGAGGAAACCGCAAAAGCCCTCGAAGAATCGGGCGGCGATAAGGAGTACGCCGCGTTCCCCGAAAACCACCGCTTCATTGTCCCAAACGGCTGCCACTGGAACGACGTGCGCGAACGCGGCGAAAATGTCGGCAAGGCGATAGCCGACGCGATGAGCGGCATCGAACGCGCCAACCCCGAAACGCTGTCAAGCGTCTTTTCCGGCTTCGACGACGCGGTATGGACGGATAAAAACAAACTGTCCGACGAACGCCTGAAAGACCTCATCGAACACATATCCATGCTCAAAGTCGGCAACGAAAACTACTCCGCCGACGTGATGGGCGACGCCTACGAGTTCCTAATCAAAAAGTTCGCCGACCTCTCAAAGAAAAACGCCGGCGAGTTCTACACCCCGCGGACAATCGTTAAGCTGCTCGTAACGCTGCTCGCGCCCAAAGCGGGCGAAACGGTATATGACCCGGCCTGCGGCACCGGCGGTATGCTAATTGAAGCCATCCGCCACATGAACGACGACAAAAAAACCTACGGGCGTGTCTATGGGCAGGAGAAAAACCTCGCGAACTCGGCGATTGCCCGAATGAACCTGTTTCTCCACGGCGCGCGGGATTTCCATATCTCGCAGGGGGATACGCTGCGCTCGCCCAACTTCCTCCGCGGCGGGCAGCTTATGACGTTTGACTGCGTTATCGCCAATCCCCCGTTCAGCTTGGAAGCGTGGGGCGAAAAGCAGTTTTCCGGCGATGTCTATGGGCGCAACATCTGGGGAACCCCGCCCGACGGCAACGCCGACTTCGCGTGGCTACAACACATGGTGAAATCAATGGACGCTAAAAACGGGCGGCTCGCCGTAGTCCTGCCGCAGGGCGTGCTGTTCCGCGGCGGCAAAGAGGGCGAAATCCGCAAAAAGATGATTGAAAGCGACAAACTCGAATACGTCATTACGCTAGTCGGCGGCGTGTTCTACTCATCCGGCGTGTCCGCCTGCGTTCTTGTGTTAAACAACAATAAACCCGCCGCCCGCGCCGGCAAGGTCTGCCTCGTGGACGCTTCGAAAATATACACGGCGCAGCGGGCCCAAAATACCATGACCGAAGAAAACATAAGCGACGTTTACAAACTCTGCGCCGGCTACAAAGACGCCGCCGACAGGGTGAAAGTCGTAACCATAGAAGACCTGCGAGCCAAAAACCACACGCTGTCCGTAAGCGCGTACATCCAAAAAGCGGCAAAGGAGGCCGTCTCCCCCGCCGCCGTCAGAGCCGATTTCGCCGCCGCCTTAGAAACCGCCGCCGCCGCCGAAACGCGGCTATCCGAATTGCTCTCAAAGGGAGGGTACGCAAATGCCTGAACGGATTACTATCGACCGGCTAAAAACCTACCTGTGGGACTCCGCCGTGCTGCTCCGCACACACATCGATGCCGGCGCGTACAAGCAATACATATTCCCGCTGCTGTTCTTCAAGCGGATTTGCGACGTTTACGACGAGGAACGCGCCGCCGCGCTCGCCGAATGCGGCGAGGACTTCCCCGAAAACCATCGCTTTGTTGTCCCAAACGGCTACCACTGGCGCGATGTGCGCAACACTCACGAAAACGTCGGCACGGCCATAGTAAACGCGTTCCGAGCCATAGAACGCGCCAACATAGAGAAACTGCAAGGCGTATTCGGCGACGGCGCGTGGACGAACAAACAACGCCTGACCGACGCGCTGCTGAAAAACCTCATCGAACACTTCTCAACGCAAACGCTCTCCATAGCCAACTGCCCCGAAGACGAACTCGGCAATGGCTACGAGTACCTCATCAACAAGTTCGCCGGCGACAGCGGGCATACCGCCCAGGAATTTTACACCAACCGCACCGTAGTCCACCTCATGACGGAAATCCTGAAACCGCAACCCGGCGAAAGCATATACGACCCCACCTGCGGCACCGCCGGAATGCTAATCTCGGCAATCGCACACCTCAAAAAACAAAAGAAAGAGTGGCGCAACGTAAAAATCTACGGCCAGGAAATAAACTCGCTAACCTCCGCAATCGCCAGAATGAACCTGTTCCTCCACGGCGTAAAAGACTTCGAAATCGTCAACAGCGACACCTTAGAAAACCCCGCGTTCATCGAAGACGGACGCCTGCGAACCTTCGACGCCGTAGTAGCCAATCCGCCGTACTCCATAAAACAGTGGAATCAGCCCGCCTTCGCCGCGGACAAATACGGCCGCAACTTCTTAGGCACGCCGCCGCAAGGGCGCGCCGACTACGCCTTCTTCCAACATATCCTAAAAAGCCTAAACCCCCAAACCGGCAGATGCGCCATACTATTCCCCCACGGCGTGCTATTCCGCAAGGAGGAAAACACCCTCCGCGAAAAACTAATCCGCGCCGACCTGGTCGAAGGCGTCATCGGCCTGGGCCCAAACCTGTTCTTCAACTCACCTATGGAAGCGTGCGTAGTCATCTGCCGGGCAAACAAAACACCAAAACGGCGCGGAAAGATTTTGCTCATAAACGCAGTAAACGAAGTTACACGCAAAAACGCGCAGTCGCGGCTTGATGATTCACACATCAAAAAAATAGCAACCGCATACGAAAGGTACGAAAACATCGACGGCTTCGCGGCGGCGATAACCGCCGCGGACACGGAAAAAAACGGATGGTCGCTGTCAATACCGCTGTACGTAAAAGGAACGGCGGGGACCGGGGCGGAAACGAAAGTTCCCCGGCCATTCGCGGAATGCGTTAGCGAGTGGGAGGAACGGAGAGGGACGGCGGCGGAGGCTTACAGGGAATTGAAAATGTTGATGGAGGGCGGGAGATGAGAGTTAAACTTGGGGATGTAGCCGTCGAGAATCGCGAAACGTTCAAAGGAAATCGGCACGGCGTCCCGATTGTCGGATTGGAACATCTAACGCCGCAGGAAGTGAACCTTAACGAGTGGGACGCGGATACCGAGAACACCTTTAACAAGATGTTCCGCAAAGGGCAAGTGCTGTTCGGGCGGCGCAGAGCGTACTTGAAAAAAGCCGCGGTCGCCCCTTGCGACGGTATCTGCTCCGGCGATATTACGGTTATCGCGGCAAAACCCGACGCGCTCACGCCGAAACTGCTGCCGTTTATCATACAAAATGACGGCTTTTTTGACTTCGCGATTGAAAAATCAGCCGGCTCCATGTCACCCCGCGCCAAATGGGAACATCTGCGCGAATTTGAATTCAACCTGCCGCCGATAGACGAACAACGCAGGCTCGCGGAGGTCTTGTGGGCATTCGACGAGACCAAACAGGCCTACAAAAGGCTGCTCAAATTGACGGATGAGCTTGTGAAATGCCGATTTGTTGAAATGTTCGGGGATGGGGAGTTTCCTCGTGTGGAGTTGCGAAGTTTGTGTTCGCTCATTACTAAAGGCACAACTCCAACGACTTACGGTTATGATTTTGTTAATAGCGGCGTTAATTTCATTAAAATTGAGAACATCACAGAAAACGGAGAAATTGATTCGAACAGCTTTGCTTTCATAACTGAAGATTGCCACGAAAAACAGAAACGCTCGCAATTGCAAAATGGGGACATTTTATTTTCTATTGCTGGTGCTATCGGACGGGCGGCAATAATTCAAGAAAACGTCTTACCCGCAAACACGAATCAAGCATTGGCGATAATTCGTCTTGAAAACGCGGAAGTAAATAGACGATTTTTGTTACACGCATTAAATTCAAAAGAGGTAAAATTACAATACGAGCTACAGAAACAGGGAATAGCACAATTGAATCTTTCGTTGCAAAACATTGGAGATTTAGTCGTGCCATTCCCTCCACTCTCCCTCCAAATCCAATTCGCGGACTTTGTTCGCGCCACCAACAAATCAAAA
>JAITCM010000110.1 GCA_031283085.1 Chitinispirillales bacterium
GCGCCGCCGCCACGGTGTTTCCGCTTACCGGGGGCGTGGCGACCTTCTGGGTGGGCACGGCGCCCGGTACCGACAGGGACATAAGCAACGCCGGCATAAACGTTTACGCGCTGCGCACCAACAGCGCCGAGGATATTGACCAGTCTATCGCGGCGGGCGGCAGGGAGGGCATCAACTTTACAAGGCTTTCCACCGCCATCAGGTACGCGGTGGTGTACGGCGACGGTCAGGGGCGTCCTGACAGTTTGATAATAGTCTATCAGGAGGGCGGCGCGCCGCTTACGGGCCCTGGGGCTAAACCGAGCAGCGTTACGTTGACGTGGGGCGGGGTTGAGCTGTCCGCGACGGGTAATGTCATAGAGGTTGTGGACGATGTGACCCTGCGCGTTAACAGCCTGACGGCCGCGGCGGGTGCGGCGAAGCCGACGGGGTATACGTCCATCGCCGGGCTGGGGCGCGGTCTCGTGAAGGTGTACGGCGGCAGCGGCGGTGCGGAGGCGGTTGAGGATGGATTTGAAGTGTACGACGGCGTGGGGCCGGTGCTGGCCAACGGCGCCGCCGGCGACGGAGCGGGCGACAGCCCCAGGATATATGAGAATTTAGACGGCGCGAATGTGGACACGCTCATTGTAACGTTCTCCGAGGAGCTCCGCGACATTAACAATCTGAAGACGTTACTGTACTCGGAGGGGCCGGCCGAGCCGGCGGCCGGGTCCGCCGGAACGCAGCTTGAAGTGGTCGGCGTCAGCGGCGCCGGCCCAACCTACACGCTGATTGTCAGGCCGGTCGGCGGCGGGCCGCAGCCTGTGGAGAACGGTTGGCTCCGGCTCAACGCGGAGGGGGCTGTCGTTGTTACCGATGTGGCGGCCACGCAGTCGGGAGGCGTCTTGTCGGACAACAAGCCGAACCACGCCAATCGTTGGGTGCAGTTGAAGCCCTACGAGCTGGCACCGGGCATCAGAGCCGCTTATTACACCGGCAACAACGCCGAGGGTAAGCCCGACACCGCTTTCGTGGTGTTCAACAAGCAGATAAACAAAAGCGAATGGTTCGAGGGCGGGGCGGTCAACTTCGGCGCGCCCATAGCGCTGACCGCGCAGAATATCGACGATATTTTGACTGTCGCGGGGGATACGCTGAAGATAAACCTGCGAGCCGCCGCGCCGGCGCTTGCGTCGTCTACGGCGCCCATCAAGACCTCCGGCGACATACCGTTTACCTTGAGCTACAAACCGGGCAAAGAGTGGGCGCCGACATCGGGTGAAACGGCTAAGGACAGGGCGGGGCCCGTGCTGGCCAAACCGGCCGTCCTTAAAACCGGTTCGCCCAAGAGCGACGGTTCCTTTAACCAGGACACGCTGGTTGTGTACTACAGCGAGCCTATAAACCCGGCGTCCGCCGCGGGCGCTGATAATAAACCGTTGAGGTTGAGGGCGAAGGGCGGCGCCGGCGACAGGTACGGCGAAGATACTCCGGTGTTGAGGCTAAACGGTACGGTAGATTACGACAGGACGAGCGGGTTCTATATGGCGAAATACGTGGTAGACCCCGACTTCCCTATAAGTAATTATCCTGAACCGGGCGACTCCGTCCAGATATACAGCTTCGCCGGGGTTGGGGACAATCTGGATTCGTCTAACGTGCAAAAAGACCCGAGCAACAAGTGGCAGCCGCTGACGGTTGACCGCGCGGCGAATTGGACGGTAAAGATAGGCAGCAATCCGTTCATGAGCGACGCGTCGGGGGCGAAATATATGAATATGGAGTTTTCGCCAAACGCGAAGGGCGTGACGGACGTGACGGTCAAGGCCACGATAAGGATATTCGACAATGTGGGCACGCGGGTGGTTGATACGACGGTTGATAACAGCGCGACCGGAGAGAAAAAGGTGGTTTGGAAATGGCGCGGCGAGAACATGAAAGGCCGCTTGGTGGGTACCGGCACCTATCTCATGAGGGTGACGTGCGAGTCGAAGGCGCAGGGCGACCCCAAGTCGGACATATACAAGGTGCCTCCCCAGATGCTGGGTGTGGTTAGGGGCAAGAAGTAGCGGCGGCCCCGTGTGACCGCCGGTTTTGTGATTTGACAGTGGCGATGCGGGGGCGGCCGGGTGGCCGCCCCTTTTTTTGCGTAAATGTCTCACAAAAACCTTGCTTTTTTTTGCGGAAAACGGTATATTATAATGTCGGTGTCTTTAGTCGTACCATAATAATACGCGCCCAAAGGCGCGGTTATACCTAAAACAGGGGGTTAATATGATGACGTTTGCCAAAAAACGGACGAAATACGGTGTTGCCGGAGTAGGGGCTGCGCTGGCGGTTTTGACGGCGGCCGCCGCGGGGTGGGCGGCGGATATCACCGTGTGCAAGGCTACGGGAGACGACGCGTGTATGTTCAAGACCGTGCAGGAGGCGGTCAACGCGGCGCGGCCGGGGCAGGTTATCGAGATTATGGATACGGAAACTTATGAGGAGCAGGTTACCATCGACGGGCGGGGGGAGTGGAACGAGGCGTCGGTGTGGGACCAGCATAACCAAGGGCCCATAAAGGCGGTTAAGGGTGGGAAGAACGGGATTACCATAAAGTACGCGCCGACCGGGGCGCGATTGTTCGGGACTCATGCCCGGCCTACTATTAAGTGGAAAGATGTGACTAATAGAAGTCCCAACGGAACGGCGGAAGCCGCTAGAGACGGCGAATTGACGGGGACATCCGGGAACTTTGAGACGTGCGGGGCGTTGCGCATAATCCGCGCTCAGGGGGTTACCATAGATGGAATAAAGGTGGACGGCGGCGGGCAGGCGCCGTTTGAAAACAAATCCACCTGGGGGATATACCCGCTGTTCCATGGCAACGCCGCCCTTACCATCGTGGTGTCGGGCGGGGCGGTGATACGGAACTGCGATATCACAAACGGGTACTTCGGGATAAACGTGAAAGACAGGAACACGGGCGGCGTCTTCGGGAACCCGAACCCGAATGACAATGACCGCACCATCCCCCTCTCCGGTTTCGGCAAAGTCGGCAACCATATTATTGAGTACAATAAAATACACAACAACGTGACGGGGATATTCTTTGAGTCAGCGTGGGATTTGGGGTCAACTGTCCGGTACAACCTGATTTACAGCAACATACATCAGGCGTCGCTGCTGTCCGGTATGGACAACCCGGACAATTCCGTGGGAGGGGCCATACTCTTCAAAGATATGAAATACACACCGGTTGCCATCTACAACAACACCTTCTACAACAATTCCGGGAATATACTGGGCGGGTGGAAGATTGCCGCGCCGCACCTGCTCTTTAACAATATATTCGGCAAGCCGAGTTACGCCGTCGGCGCCCGTCCGCCCAACTCGGTGGGGAACGCGATGTTTGAGCACAGGTTCCCGTACAGGATGCACAACACGCTGTTTTCCGCCACCGCCGATTTGAAATCCGAGAAACGGTACATCAATCAGTGCAAAAGGCCGGGGGATTATACCGTTACCCCGCAGATACCGGAGATATCGGGGCAGGAGCTCTTCGGCATTACCCAGGTCAGGATAGATAACAACATTCCCAATCCGCCCACAGGCCCCACGCAGATAGAGTGTATAGGCGTGCTTGCCGGAACGACGGTAACAACAGACCAATTTATCGCGCCGGGCGGATTGATTACCGGCACGGTATTTGAGGCGTCGGCCAACATTCGCTGGCTCGAGACCTCAAAGTCGGTTGACGGGACGGAGGACTTGTTTGTCTCCGTCGACCCGGCCTCGTCCGACTTTCTCAGGCCCAAGTGGGAACACGCGCTTGTCACGCAGTATATAAAGAATAAGGGATGGACGGGCATAGGGATGAAGAATTCGGACGGGGCGGACGCCGACATAGGCGCGATATCGTCGACCGGCCGGGCGCCTGCTACCGTGGCGCGGGTCAAGCCGTCAAATGTGGTGCTTGTGACTGGCACCAGCGCTAAGGCGAGTTTCTTTGTCACGGTCGAGAGCGGCCAGCTCAACAACGCTAAAATCAGCTTCCTGCGCTGGGTGGCGCCACTGCCGACCAATCCGCCCGAACCGTCCGGCAACTCGGCTCCGGCCGTGCCGAAAGCTAACCACCACCAGCTAACGGCGCCGGCGGCGGCCATAGCGGTCAACGGCAACAACACGCTCACCTTTACCATTCCCGCCCTGCCCACGCTTACGGGGGCCGATTCGGCCGGTCAATACGGCTTCTTTGAGGTCGTAGTCTCCGGCACCGACGCGGCCGGCAATCCCGTGGCCTCAGACATAGGCTTCCTGCCCTACCGCAAGCTCGAATATACCCTGAAGATGGAGGTCTTCACGACTGCCGGCGTGAAGACTGCCACGGTTAACGCGGGCGAGCAGTACCGTCTCCAGGTAACGCCGTGCAAAGGCTCCGACCCGGCCAACTGCGGGTCGTATACGGATGGCCCGCTTAGCGAGGTATCTTACGAACTCCAATCCGACGCGGCGGCGTTCATGTACACCTGGAATACCGAGACCCCGTTTACCCAGGACGGGCCTGCTCCCAGCGCTAATATTACCAGCGCCGGTAAATCCTATAACGTTTACTTCACCCGCGCCGGCGCGGAGACGATAATGGCTTCCGGCGTAGCCAATGTGGGGGGCGGGCGTTTAGTCTTTCTCGGTACCGCCGACATTACCGTGAGGCCCGGGGCGCCCGACCACCTAATCTTCACCGACCCAATCCCTCTAAGCCAGTTGGGCAGCGCCCCCGCCACCGTGATAAATCGCGGCGTTGACCGTGAGGTTACCGTTAAGGTTGAGGACAAGTGGGGCAACGCCGTTGACGTGCCGGTTCAGGTTACCATCAGTTCCAACAATACCGCGGTCGGCGATGTGGGCGCTCCGGGCAATATTAATACGAAGACCGTGACTACGACCGGGACGACCGGCGTCGCCGAATTCGTTGCGCGGACGGCTCCCGGCGCGGCGCAGAATCAGACGTTTGACATGACCGCCACAGCCGGTATCACCGGCGGCACACAGGGGCAGAATGATAACGTGGGCCGTTTGCGCGTCGGCCGCGCCCTCGACCGTCTCGAAGTCTTCTACAGCGACAACGGGCCGGGCAAGCAGTGGCAAACATATTACGACCCTACCGTAACCATCGACAGGAACGTGGGGGAATGGGCGCAGATTGCAGTGAAGGTACTGGTCGGCGACACCGTCAACACCGGTCGCCCGAATCAATTTGTGCTGGTTAGCCCCAGCGACCCCAATCTGGTGTTTAGCGCGACGGAGGGCGGCGCCGCCGCCACGGTGTTTCCGCTTACCGGGGGCGTGGCGACCTTCTGGGTGGGCACGGCGCCCGGTACCGACAGGGACATAAGCAACGCCGGCATAAACGTTTACGCGCTGCGCGCAAATAACGCCGATGATATCGACGCGTCCATAGCGTCCGGCGGCAGGGAGAACATCAATTTCAATGTGCTTCTCACCGCCATTGAATACGCGGTGGTGTACGGCGACGGTCAGGGGCGCCCTGACAGTTTGCGTATACGCTATTTGGAGGGCGGCGTTCCGTTGACCGGTGCCGGGGCGAAGCCGAACAGGGTTACGCTGACCTGGAGCGGGGTTGTCTTGACCGCTGAGGGCGCGGCGGTAAGCGTAGTGAACGACGTTGTGCTGGGCGCCAAGTTTACGGGGGATACGAGGCCGACGGGGAAGACTTCCATCGGTGGAGTGGGGGCGGGCCTTGTGAAGGTGTACGGCGGCAGCGGCGGGACGGACGCGGTTGAGGAGGTGCCCTCTTTGTATGACGGTGTGGGGCCGGTGCTGGCCAACGGCGGCGCCGAGGATGGCGCGGACGGCAGCGCCCCGCTGCTATATGAGAATGTGGATAACAGCGATGTTGACACTATTGTCATAACGTTCTCCGAGGATATCCGCGACGTTAGCAAGTTGACGAAGCTATTGTATAAGGCGCCGACGGCCAATCCCGGCGAGCCTTCCGGAGCGGTGGACGGTGTGCAGCTCACGGTGCTCGGCGTAACTCCCATCGGCGGCCGCGCCTACAAACTGGCTGTGAGGCACACGGACGACGGGCCCATTCCGGGGGGATGGCTCCGGCTTAACCCGGGCGCGGACGCCGTTGCCGATAATGCCGCGACGCAGTCGGCGGGCGTTGTGGAGGACAACAGGCCGCATGATAAAAACCGTTGGGTGAAGTTGAATTTGCAAGGCCGGCCCCCCACAGTCAAAAGCGCCTGGTACACCGCCAGCAGCGCCACGGGTAAGCCCAATTACGCCTACGTGGAGTTCAGCAAGGATATTGACGACCTGAGCAGGTGGTTCTCAGGCGGCAGCGTCAAATTTGACGCGGTCAAAACTGTGTCCGACGTCAGCTCGTTATTCGCCGTTGTGGACGGCGCCACGCTGAGGATAGACCTGAGCGCGGCGACCGACTTCGCGTCGCCGACGTCGACCGCCATCAGAACCTCCGGCGATATGCAGTTTACGTTGACTTTCGGCCCGGCCGTTGGGGAGGAATGGGGCTTCGTGTCGGATGTGGCCGCGGACAGGGCCAAACCGGTGCTGGCCTTAGGCGCCGAACTTAAGACCGGCTCGCCCAAGGGTGCCGCCGGAGAGGGCTTTAACCTGGACACGCTGGTTGTGTACTACAGCGAATCAATCAGCGCGACGGCGCTGGCGGCGGATAACCCTGTAACGCTGCGGGCGAAAGGCGGCAAGTACTCATCGTTCGAGCCGGAGTTGCGGTTATTGGAGGCGCGCCCCGATAAGGGTTTTTATATGGCGAGATACCTGGTAGTCAACGAATTCCCACAGTCTGAGTACCCGGAATCGGGCGATTCTGTCCACATTTGCCATACTGCGCAAATCGGGGATTCCATGGTTGTGTCCAACGTGCAGGACTCCTCGAATAACAAATGGCAGCCGCTCACAGTTAAACGGGCGTCTAACTGGAAAATCATGGTCGGGAGCAACCCGTTCGTGAGCGACGCGTCGGGGGCGAAGTCCATGGGTTTTGTGTTTGACCCGAGGCCGCGGGGCGTGACGAAGATGACGGTCAAAGCCAATATAAAGATATTCGACAATTTGGGCGCGCTGGTGATGGATACGACGATTGATAACGGGGACGGGAGCGGTGATAAGATGATTTCCTGGAAATGGCGCGGCGAAAACAAGAGGGGTCGTCTGGTGGGTACCGGCACATATCTCCTCAGGGCGACGTGCGAATCGAAAGCGGACGGGGACAGCAGGCCGGACATATACAAAGTGCCCACCCAGATGTTAGGCGTGGTAAGGGGCAAGCGGTGATTAAAATTATTAAAATGGGAATGTGAGGGCGGCCCGGTATGGCCGCCCGTTTTGTTGAAACGCGATGTCGGCAAAAACGGGACTATTAGCCGGAGGCGGTAGCAATGGGGAAGAAGGCCATAGGGATAGATTTGGGCGGGACGGCCATAAAGGGCGCTATTATCGACGAGGGCGGTATTTGCGGCGGCGTTATCCGGGTGCCTACGGAGGCGCAGGGCGGCGGGCGGCGCATTATGGAGAACATACTGTCGCTCATTGGGAGGCTTGCGGAGGGCGGGGGCGGTCCGGGGGCGTTTATCGGGGTGGGCATTGGGACACCGGGCTTTGTGGATTCCGACGGGGTGATTTTGAACGGCGGGGCGAATCTGCCGGGGTGGACGGGGATGCAAGTATACGCGCCGATAGCGGAGCGCTTTGGGCTGCGGTCGTCGGCGGCCAATGACGTGACGTCGGTGGCATTGGCGGAGCTTATGTTTGGGGCGGGTCGCGGGGTTAAAAACATGGTTTGCTTCGCCCTCGGAACCGGTGTGGGCGGCGGCATCGTGACCAACGGGCGCCTCTACAAGGGCAGCCACGGGATGGCGGGCGAAATCGGGCACATAGTCGTGGAGACGAACGGTGAGGAGTGCCCGTGCGGCCAGCGCGGTTGCGTGGAGCGCTACGCTTCGGCGACCGGGATAGTGAAAATGGCGGCGGCTATGGCTAAAGAGGCCGCCGATGGGAATGTGACGGAGCTTGCCGAGTTTGTCCGCGCTAATCCGGGAGAGGTTACGAGCAAGCTGGTATACGAGTACGCGGCGAAGGGCGACGCGCTGGCGTTGCGCGTACACGAAAGGGCCTGCGATATGTTGGGTCGCGCCGTGGGGATAGTGATTAACACCTTCTCGCCCGACAGGGTGGTGCTGGGCGGGGGCGTGATGATGGCCGGGAGCGTGGTTCTTGAGGCGGTCAAAAGATACGCGGCGCTTCACTGCTGGCCGGAGATATTTAAGCTTTGCGAGATTGTGCCGGCGCGTATGGGCGAGGACGCCGGGGTGCTGGGCGCCGGGGCGCTGGCGCTTGAGGAGTTTGGCTGAGGCGTTATGGAGAGCGATGACGGTCATTGCGAGCGTAGCGAAGCCAACTTGTAGCCAATCCAGGATATTTTCCCGTTTTGGAGGCGGGCTATATGTTGAAGGAACTGCTGACACCGGAGATAGTGCAACTCATTCGCGGGCGGCAGTGGACGGATATGCGCGACGCGCTCGTCATTTGGCCGCCGGCGGAGGTCGCCGACCTTATCGGGTCGATAGACGAACCCGCGCGGGTGTTGCTGTTGCGCTTCTTGCCGCGTTACTACGAGGCGGAGGTTTTTTCCGAGCTAACGCCGGGGATGCAGAACGACCTGCTCAAGGAGCTGACTAACCGCGAGGTGCGGGGGTTGCTCTCGGAGCTTAGCCCCGACGACCGCACGGCGCTCATAGACGAGATGCCGGCGGAGGTGACGCGGAGGCTGCTCGGCCTTCTGTCGCCGGAGGATTTGGCCGAGACGCGCCAGCTCCTGGGGTATCCCGAAGGGAGCGTCGGCAGGGTGATGACGCCCTATTTCTTGGACATTCGGGCTGACATGACCGCAGCGGAGGCGCTTGAGCACATCAGGGAACACGGTTCGGAGAGCGAGACGGTGAACGTAGTCTACGTCGTTGACGCGGAGGGAAAGCTGTTGGACGAAATATCCCTGCGGCATTTGATATTGGCGCCGCCGGAGAAGAGCGTAGAATCTATTATGGACGGCAACTTCGTATCGCTTTCCGGCTACAGCGACGGGGAGGAGGCCGTGGCGGTGATTAGGAAGTACAACTATTTGGCGCTGCCAGTGGTGGATTCGGCGGGGGTGCTGATAGGAATCGTGACAATCGACGACCTGATGGACGTGGCCGAGTCCGAGGTGACGGAGGACTTCCAGAAGTTGGGCGCCGTGAGTGTGCAGGTGGGCGGCGACGGCCCCATAGAGAGCATCCGCGAGGCGGCGGTCTCGATACTCTTCCGCAGCCGGATAGGGTGGCTCGTGTTGCTTGTGCTGGTCAACATCCTCTCCGGTTTCGAGATGTCGTTCTTCACCGACACGATAGCCGCGACTGTGGCGCTGGTCTTTTTCCTGCCGCTGTTAGTAGGCAGCGGCGGCAACGCCGGTTCACAGTCGGCCACGCTTTTGGTGCGGGCGCTTGCCACCGGAAACGTTAAGATGGGCGACCTGCGCCGTATGTTCGTCAAGGAGCTTGCGGTGTCGGCGCTCTTAGGCGCGACGATGGCCGCCGCGGTCTGCGGCCTGGCGTTCTACCGAGGAGGCTCGCGGGTGGGCATAACGGTGGCCCTGTCGATGGTAGTGATAGTAACCGCAAGCAGTCTGTTAGGCCTGCTGTTGCCGTTCATACTGTACAAATTAGGAAAAGACCCCGCTGCCGCGAGCGCTCCTTTAGTAGCGAGCATAGCGGATATAAGCGGGATATTGATATATTTTTCGATTGCATCCTGGGTGATATAGGGTGTTGATGTGAGACTGTGCATCGCCTCGCAATGACTGTCATTGCGAGCGAAGCGAAGCCAATCCGGAAAGTCACAACTCTTAAAAAAGAATATTTACACAAAATTTGAAACAGTCTTGGGATTTTGACTTTATTTTAATAATTCAATACGGAGGTCAGTATGAAAAAACGTCATGCCGTTAATATCGTATATGTATTGGTGTTTGCCGTCGCCGCCCCAATCTCTCTTTGTCTTGCTCAGACCAGGGCTATTGACAAGCGCGGCGATATGCTCTTTGAGGGGCGTCCGTTCTTTACCGACTCGGCGCTTTACAACGGCTACGACCTTGGCGGGTCGCCTCTCGGCCTGTTTGACCGCGGGTCTCCGCGTCACGCCGTCGATGTCGGTTACAGGTACGCCGGATTGGGGGACGGGGCGGGGCACTATATGAACGGGATGTCGTTCACGGAGGGCGGGCCGGGTATCGCGTACTTCCGGTTTTCCTACGGCCCCGACTTGTTGTCGCGCAAAAACGGCGGCAATGAGACGAGCTTGACGCTGCATCGTTTTGGGCTTGTTGTGGCCGGGCAGGCCGGTTCGGGGATAATTCGCGGGTCGCTTGTGGCCGACGGTTTTTACGGCAACCAGAAGTGGGCGGAGAGCGACAGCGCGCGGACGTTTATGGGGTTTGAGCGGCTGCGCCTCGATTTGGGGTCGCGGATACATCCTGCGTTGCGGATAGGGGTGTTCTTTGGGGTCATAGGGCGCTACGATTCGCTGTATATCCCGGTTCCGCCCAATATGCGGCCGGAAAGCGTTCCCGAACGCTCCGACCGCGCCGGTCAGATAAACCTGCCGGAGTTCGGCGCCAGTTTGGATTTTGGCGAGGATGGGCTGCCCGTGCGCAGCAATCTTACTTTCTCGTACGCGTTAAGCCGCTTTATCAACACGTCGAAGGACCCGTTGCTTAGCCCGCCGTACACGTGGAAACCGATGCCCATACCCACGGATAAATACGGCTACACTACGGATAAGAACGGCAACACGGACGCCATAAGGAACGACAGCTTTGACCTCTTTTGGGTGACGCGGGGGCGGGTTCCGGTTAAGGAGAGCGGGTTTGCGTTCAATCCGGGGTTGCTTTTCGGGCTTACGGGGAACGCGGGCGAGATGCGTCAACCGACGGATGATAACAACATCATCAATTTGGGGGATGCCAAATCCTCATACGACCTGTCGGGGATTTGGTTTGGCTTGGGGACGGGATTTGAGGCGCTGAAGTACGCCGACGCGCACTTAGAGTACACGCTGGCCGATATGTCGCTTTCGGTCACCCCCGCCGTCGGGGCGGAGAAGGAGGTGTCGCGGACGCTGCATCACGTGTCTGTGGGCGTGTCGAGCAGATTAAACGAGTACGTGGAGCTGCCCGTTGTGATAGTTCCGCGGTTAGCCTGGTTTGCCTCCGGCACGGCGGGTGTGTTAGGGGCGCGGCGTTTGAGCCTTAGCCCGCTTGACTTGGCGGGCGGCATGAGCAAGGCGCCGCTCTACTGGCCGGAGAGATTTTTGGACGGTTTCCGGCGCGTGTCCGGATTTACGATAGGCGTTGACGGGCACGCGTTTGAGGGGCGTTTGAACGCGTCTGTCTGGACGACAATTCTGTCGAGCAGCGTGGAGGCCGAGGATGGCGGGCTGGAGTTTGGGTTGAAAGTCGGATTTTTGGTTAAATGAGCAATCGTCGAATTTACGGTGTTGTGGGGGCGGCTTTGTGAGGCCGCCCGGCAAATACATTCGCAAGGAGACTGTTTTATAAAAATGGAAAAAGAGGCGCATAATGAGTTGCAGCGTGACGTGCGTTACGGCGACCCGATGTGGTTGTACATGAACAGTTTGCGGCGTGTTCCGCTGATTGACCATGGTCAGGAGAGTAAGCACGCGATACTGATGTATTTCGCGCAGCGTAATCTGATGGATATGGCGTATCGGGAGCCGTTTGTCCAGAACGAGGTGTACCTCATGGGGGAGTGGCTCAAGGACGGGCGCATAGAACCGGTAGACGTGCTCAGGGTGCGGGAGGACCAGGTGAAAGACCCGGCGCGGGTGGAAGAGTTGCGGAAGTCTTTTTTGGAGAGCCTTTCGGAGGCAAAGGCAATGACCGAGGAGACCGGGCGGATGAGGGCAGCGCTCGGCGATTCGGGCGACAGGGCTTTGCTTGAGAAGATAGCCGGTTTGGAGGAGCAGTACATAGAGAAGTTCCAGTCGCTGCGTTTGAACACGCGGAAGGTTCGGGATATGTTGGGCAAGTATCGTGAATATCTGTTTGAGAATAAGAAAGAAGCGCTCATAGAGAGCTATACCTATTGGGACGGCGTACGCGACCAGGCGAAGTGCGCCATGATAGAGGCTAACGTGCGGCTCGTGGTCAGTATCGCGAAGCGCTACGCGCACAGGGGGCTGGAGATAAGCGACCTCATACAGGAGGGCAACAAGGGCCTGATAACCGCGGTTGAAAACTACGATTACCGCAAGTTCTACAAGTTTTCCACCTACGCGATATGGTGGATTCGCGAGGCGCTCTCTCGCGCCATCCACGAGAAGTCTAAGACCATCCACCTGCCGGCCAGCACATTTGACCTCGTCAACAAAATCGAGCAGTTTAGCAGAAAGTGGAGCGTGGCGCACGGAACGCCGCCGACGATAGAGACGATAGCGAAGGAACTCAAGTGCTCCGAGGAGAAGATAGAGATGGCCATTGAGTGCGCGTCTACCCTTATCTCCTTAGACAAGGAGGTCGGCGCTGACGACGGGACGACGGTGGGCGAGTACATAGAGGACACGCAGAGCGAGGACCCGTTCAACCGGCTGTCGCTAAACAACCTGAAAGAGTGCATATCGGTGGTGCTCGACTCGCTGGATTACAAGGAGCGGGAAACGGTGATAATGCGCTTCGGTTTGGACGACGGCAGGATAAAGACGCTGGGGGAGATAGGGGTAAAGCTAAACTTGACTAACGAGAGGGTGCGGCAGATAGAGATTAAGGCGTTGCGTAAATTGAAACAGTCGAGTATGGTTCATGAGTTGGAGTCTTGGCGGGAGGACTTTGTTACTATTGCCGATGGGGGGTTGGAGGACAGGAATGAGGGGGATTAAGGCGGCTTGCGTATCTCATTGTAAGGCGACGGCGTCGTTGCGGGCGCGGCGTTGCCTTACGGGGAATTAAGGTATCTGTATGGAAACGCGTATTACCGGCGCCGCAAAGAGCGTGTGTCTGTTAGGCGACCCCGTGGCTCACTCGATATCGCCTCAGATACACAACAGGGCTTTTGAGGCACTGGGATTGCCGTACGTCTACATTCCGCTCCGTGTTGAGCCGCGGTCGTTGCACTCCGCGATTCATACGCTGCGGTTCGGTATGGCCGGGGCCAACGTCACGATTCCGCATAAGGAGCGGGCGTTGCGCTTTTGCGATGAGATTTCGGAACTCTCGGCGGCTGCGGGGGCGGTTAATACGCTCTATTTGAAAAACGGGCGGCTCTGCGGGACTACTACCGACCCCGCGGGGTTCTACAGGGCGCTTGAGGCGGCGGGGCGCGTGCTTGACGGCGGGGACGACGCGGTGATTTTGGGCAGCGGAGGGACGGCCCGGACGCTCGGCGCGGCGTTGTTGCTTGACAAAAAATGCAGGTCGCTTGTTATCGCCGCGCGGTCTGTTGACAAAGCCGAGGCGCTGGCGTTATCGATAAAAGGGCTGGGTAAGGCGCCGGTAAGCGGCGTTAAGACAGGGTCGCCGCAGAGCGCGGAGTTGTTAGGCAAGTGCACCTTATTAGTCAACTGTACGAGCGTGGGGATGCATCCGAATGTGGACGACACGCCGTTGGACAGGAGTTTTTTTAATTCGGGTATGACGGTTTTTGACGCGGTATACAATCCGGGGGAAACGAGATTTTTGCGTGAGGCGGCGGCGGCGGGGTGCGTGGCGAGGAACGGGTTATTGATGCTGTTGCATCAGGGTTTGGAGTCATTCAGGTATTGGACGGGTGTGGACGCGCCAGCGGATATTTTTGACGAGGCGTGGCTGCGGTCACTGGTATGTAATGATTGACTGTTGACAGGGGAGAACGATAATATGAGATGGACAGTGAGGCCGTCGTCGCCGACGGGCGCGATAGTGATTCCGCCGTCCAAGTCGCATACCATACGGGCGCTGCTGGTCGCGACTTTGGCGTCGGGCGATTCCGTTGTGCGTCGTCCGCTGCTGCAGGGCGACGGCGCTTCGGCGCTTAGGGCGGCGGCGTCTATGGGGGCGGTCATTGACATCCGCGACGGGGATGTCTTTGTGACGGGCATCGGCGGCGAGTATAATTTGGGCACCGACCTGATAGATATGGGGAATTCCGGCACGGGGTTAAACCTTTTCTGCTCCGCGGCGGCGCTTGGCGGGAGGGAACGCCGTTTTGACGGGGACGCCTCGCTTCGCGCAAGGCCGGTGCGGCCGCTGCTTGGCGCGCTTGAGCAGCTCGGCGCCGCGGTCACCGTGGAGGGGGCGGAGGCGGGGCATGATTTGCCCTTTCTCATCCGCGGGCCGCTCAAGGGAGGGCGCGCCGCGGTGGACGGCATCTCCTCGCAGTTTGTTTCGAGCCTCCTCTTCTCCGCGCCGCTCATGCCGCATGACACGCACATCACCGTGCATAATCTGCACGAGCAACCCTACATTGAGATGACGCTGTGGTGGCTTGCCGGGCAGGGGATAGAGGTAGAGTATTCTAAGGAGTTGACCTCCTACAAGGTGCGCGGCGGCCAGAGTTACAAACCTGTGGACATGACCATACCGGCTGATTTCTCCTCGGCTGTTTTCGCCGCGGTGGCCGCCGCGATTGGCGGCGCGCCCATAGAGCTGTGCGGGCTGGATTTCTCCGACACCCAGGGCGACAAGGAGGTCTTCAGGCATTTGGAGGCGATGGGCGCAACCGTGGAGCGCAGCATCGACACGGTGATAGTCTCCGGCGGCCGGCTTCACGGCACGATAATAGACCTGAACCGCACCCCCGACGCCCTGCCGGCCCTGGCGGTCGCCGCCGCCGCCGCGGAGGGCGAAACGGTCTTCACAAACGTGGCGCAGGCGAGAATCAAGGAGACCGACAGAATAGCGGTGATGGCGGAAGAATTGGGAAAGATGGGAATAACCGTAAAGGAACTGCCCGACGGGATGGTGGTACGCGGCGGAAAGTTTATGGGCGCGCGTGTGAACAGCCACAGGGACCACAGGGTGGCCATGGCTCTGGCGCTGGCCGGAATGAACGCGGAGGGAGAGACGGAGATTGACGGGGCGGAGGTAGCGGAAGTCACATACCCCACGTTTGTCGAGGATTTTGTGAGAATCGGGGCCAATATTGTGGTTAGAAGTTGAGGCCGGAATACAATAGCCGGAAAGGACGTAGTGCTAAAATGAGGGGATATCGAGCGATAAGCCTGTTTTCCGGCGCCGGCGGAATGGATATAGGCGTCAAAGATGCCGGTTTCGGCATTCTCGCGGAAATTGAAATAGACAAATATTGCTGCCAAACCTTACGCGCCGGCGTGGAAAGAGAGAAGGGAAGCACCGCGGTATTTGAAGCTGACATTAGAGAGGTGAACCCTGAAGATCTAATGAAGAAGCTGAAATTGAAGCCAAAAGAATTGGAGCTGTTATTCGGCGGGCCTCCCTGTCAGCCGTTTTCATTGGCCGGAAAACAAAAGTCGATGGATGACGCACGCGGTCCGTTACTATTTGAAATTTTGCGTTTTGCGGATACGCTAAAACCTAAAGTCATTTTCGTAGAACAGGTTAAAGGACTCTTATCGGCAAAAGGCGAAAAGGGCAGAAAGGGCGAGGTATTCGAATTATTTATCGGCGAATTGGAGAAAATTAATTATACCCCTAAATGGCAAATATGCTGCGCCGCCGACTATGGCGTCCCGCAAATCCGCGAGAGGGTTATTATAATCGCCACTTATGGGAAAAACGGGTTTATTTTTCCGGAGCATAGCCATGCCCCCAAAGAACAGGCCAACTGCCTGTTTAATATGGAACCGTACAAGACTGTCGGCGAAGCGCTATCCGGGCTGGGAAAGCCGGCCGATAAAATAAAAGGGACGACTTTTTACAATCGTGTTGACAGCCATGTGGATGTTACGCCTATGCGAGACAAAGAAAGAATCGCGAACGTTCCGGAGGGAACGTATCTTGCTTCGCAGACGCATCTAAGCAAGGATGTTTTATGCGGATTGCAACCGAAAGACACGACAAAATACTTAAGGCTTAGCAGGGGCAGGCCCTCAAATACTTTGCGTTGCGGGGAGATATTTTACCACCCCACGGAAAACAGGTATTTGACGCCGAGAGAATATATGCGGTTGCACGGATACAGGGATGATTATATTTTATTAGGCCCCATCAGATCGCGTACCGGAACCGTCAAGAATTTGGACCAACACCGGCAGGTCGCGAATTCCGTCCCGCCGCCGCTGGCTTATGCGATTGCGAATAAAATCAGGAGTTTTTTAGATGAGTAAAATATTCGAGTTATACGGATATAGGCTTAATTGCTGGAATGCCGAAGCGGAAACAAACCTAAAGAGCGTATTCTGTCCGTTTATGAACGCGGAATGCGACGGCGGCGGGAATCGGTTATGGCGATTTGACCGATAGTAAAGAAAGCGTTCTCGAATTAAAAAAAACTAAATTATTTTCAGGGCCTATATCAAGAAGCGGCGGCAATAATTCAAAAGGGTTTATAGATATTGTTAAAATAGGAGCGCCTCCGCCAAAAAATCAAATATGGAAATCGTTGTTATATAAAAACCCATTGGGAAGCTGGGATGGAAAAATGTTCGTATGAATAAGTGGACTGTCGATACGCTGACCGCCGCGGTTTACAACCGGGAATTACTGCGGGATTCCCGGTTGGATGTTGTCGACGCGTTCGTTGAGTTGATGAACCGCCGGTTCCCGCCGAGCGTTTTTTCGGAGCAGTTGAATTGCCGCCGCCGCGCTATTGATAACGCGGAGTCGTCAAAAAGATTGCTGGACGGGGCGGCACAGAGTTTTCCCGACGTGATAGAGTGTCAATCCGTTACCGAAAGTTCTTTAAATGATTTGACCGGCTGCGCCATAGTCTTCACCGCCGGCGGGGATGGGGAGCGGCTGCGGCTTAGTTTGATTGACAGGGGAGAGCCGGAGGAGGCGCTGCGCGATTTTACTAAGGCGACATACCCGCTCAAGGGCTTTCCGAACGGTTTCGGCGCGCTGCAGATAAATCTGGCTATGGTGGGCGCGATTTGCCGCGAGTACGGGATTGACGTGCCGGTAATCGTTACCACGGGACCGGCCGGGTCGGTTACGGACAGGGTTATCCCGGAGGTCATCAACAGGTACGATAATTTCGGATTGTCGAATGTAATGATAATACCGCAGGGCGAGCGTTTGCATTTTACGGTTGACGAGAGGTTCGCGGTTCGGTTGACCGAGGGGAAATTATCACCGGTCGTCCAGCCTGACGAGACGGGCGGGCCGCTTATGGCGTTGAAACGGCCATTGGCGAAGCGGGAATCTATGGATGCCGGTACAAATATCAATACGGATATTAATACGGATACGGTATTGCAATGGCTGTCGTCACGGGATTGTGAAAAACTGCTCATAGTACAGGCCACCGCCGTGTACGAGCCCCGTATGCTTGCCCGAATAGCGACCGCCGCTCGCGGGCACGATTGCGCTGGGGTGGGGATACCGCGGAGCCGGTTTGATTCCAATGACCCGTTCGGCACATTCGCGGCCGTCGAAAAAGAGGGCGGCAGGCGGACGGTCTTCATCATCGAACAGGCTATCCGTAATGATGAGACGCGGTCAATAATCGATACCCGCACCGGCGCCCATTTGCCGCTAAACACAGGTTTATACGCCGTTGATATTAATTTGTTGCTGGACAGCGAATTGCCGGACTACGCCACGCCGCCCAAAGAGGTGCTGCCCGGCATCCCGCGTTCGCCCAAAGTCGGCTACGCCGCCACGGATTTATTGCCGCTCGCCGTGAACCCTGTAGTCCTTACCGTCTCCCCGGATTCCTACGCGGTGATAAAGAACGCGGACGACCTTGATACCCTTTCCGCCGCCGCCCGTCGTTTCGGCTTGCATGAATATGTGTCAATGTATTAATTTATAAATGTGTTGATGTTGTTGATTTTGACGTACCGCGCCGCGAAGCGGCGCATATTTGTTTGATGTTGCGACGCGGTAGCGGCGCTTGTTTATGGGGGGCGTTACGGGGGGAGGCGCGCCCCTGTGGGGCGCTGTTTGCCCTGATATGGTTCTTCCCCCCGTAGGGTGGGTAGTGGAATAAAAACGGGCAAAGCCCGTTTTTATGGAGCGAGGGAGGGCGTAGCCCTCCCCTTAAAATATCTTTTGACTTTAAGGATTTTGACTTTTACCATGAAAGTAATATCAGTCCTAAACCACAAAGGCGGAGTAGGCAAAACTACCTTCACCGGCAGTATCGCCCAGGCGCTTGCCCTTACGGGTTGCAGGGTGCTGGCTGTTGACAACGACAGCCAGCACAATCTCTCGTCATTGCTTAACGTCGGTGTCAGGCAGCCCAGCATTTTAGACGTTTACCGCGCCGATATTGAGGCCGCGCCCCGCCTGTTGCTGAGTTCGGTTGTTAAGACCGGCTTGCCCAACCTGCACATAGTGACCTCCTGCGGCGGTCTGCTCGACTCCGCTGTGGGCGACGCCCGCCATCTCAAAAAAGTTATGGACGCCTGCGGGCTTGACCGGTACTATGACTTTGTGTTTATCGACAACGCCCCCGGACTTGACAGGCTGCAGATGTCCGCGGTCAACGCCTGCGGCGAGATATTCGTGCCTACGGAGCTGCGCCAGTTCGCGGTGGACGGGCTGGTGGAGATGGAGCGGACGCTCTTGGAGCGTTGTCCTAAGGGCGGGCGTATCACTAAGATAATCCCGAACAATTACCGCAACATCCGCCGCCACAACGCTTTTATCGCCGCGCTGAACAGGATGTTTGAGGGGCGGGTGACGGCCACGCGCATATTGACCGACGCCGTGTTCGACGAGGTGGCGACGGAGGGGAAAATCCTGTTTTTGCACAGGCTGTACTCCAAAGGCGCGGCCTGCTACGTTAAGCTCGTGCACGAGTTGTTCAGGCGCGAGGAGGAGGAGATATGGGACGCGCTGCTGGACAGGCGCGGAGAGCATATTCGTGAGCGGGCTAAGGAGATGTATCACGGCCGCAAGGCGAAAAGGGCGGAGGCGTGAAATGGGGACGGGGGCGGCGGGGGAGCGTGTCTTTGACGACGTCGACGCGGCGTTGGCGGAGCGGATTATATCGCGGTCGATGGAGAATAGCGGGGAGCCGGAACGGAGGTATGATACGGGTACGGGCCCTGTTGATACGGATAAGGCTAAGCGGCGGCCGGTATCGATTATTAAGGCGGCGATTCCTGTAGCGTTGGTATTGATTGCGCTGTGGATATTGATTAGGAGAGGTACGCGTTGATAATGCGAAATCTGTGGAGCGACGCCGACGAACAGGCCTGCGTATCGCGTTATGCCGGTAAATATCATCATAACCCCGATACGGAAAAAGAGATACTCGGTCAGGCGTACGCGACCGCGCTCTTGGGGGCCGATAACGGCTTGACTATGCACGGCGGCGGGAATACGTCCATAAAGGTTGATATGGTTGACGGGTTCGGGAAAAGGAGACGGGCGTTGTATGTTAAGGCTACCGGGACGCCTTTGAAATTGTTTGAACCGGAGCATTTTGTGGTGATGAGCCTGGAGGGGCTGGGGGAGTTGAAATCGCGCGGGGGGATTGACGACGCCGATATGGCGCGGGTGTTTGAAAGGCATCGGTTGGTACAAACGGACAGACTGCCGTCGATAGAGTCGCTTATGCACGCGTCTGTTCCGGCGAGGATTGTGGACCACTCCCATCCCGAAGCGCTTTTGAAGATTGCCAATCGCGCGGGCGGCGGCGCGTTGTTGGCGGAGTGTTTCGGGGATGATTTGGCGGTGATTCCCTACGCGCGGATGGGTTGCGATTTCGCGTCGGCGGTGTTTGGGGCGGCGGAGCGGAATCCGATATGCCGCGGCGTCGTTATTGTCCACCACGGGCTTGTCGTGTGGGGGGATGGGGCGCGGGAGGTATATGATTTGACTATTGACATTGTCAACAGGGCCGAAAAGTTTCTATCGTCTATGGCGTCGGAACCGATAAAGCGCGGGGCAGAGGTATCGGCGGCGGAGTCGGAAGGTAATTATCGGAAAGCGGCGCCGCTCATAAAGGAAGCGCTGGGGGATAATGAAATATCGTTAATACTGTTAAACACGCCCGACGTTATGGAGCTGATTAATTCCCCGGACGCCGGAATAGTCCGTAACCCTCCGCTTACGCCCGACTACCCGATGCTGCGGCGGATACTGCCGTTGTGGTTGGATATTGATTTGAGCGGCGGCGCCGGCGAGGTATCTTCGCGCGTAAAAGCGGCGGTTGACAAATACGTTAAGGAATACGGCGAATATCTCGAAAAGCGCGGTGTGTTGAATCAACCGGTTATCGACCTGTTGCCGAGGGCTATTGTCCATCCGCGAACAGGCGTGGTCTGTTTCGGTACGGACGAGGCTTCGGCGCGGGCTGCGGCCGACTTCACCCGCCAGGCCTTTTCGATAAGGCGGACGATATTTGAGACCGGCGGCGTTTATCAGAGCCTGTCGGAAGAATACCTGTTTGATATGCAGTACCGGGGCTATCAACGGGCGAAGAGGGATTCTTGTTGACCGAAAAAATCAATACGCGATTCTTCCATTAGCATAAATTATATTTATACGATGGAAAACCTCCAACGTCAACAACAGGAACCGACCGTTCTGCGGCTGCCGCTCGACAAGTCCGGCGTCGTCAATCCGTATAACGAGCAACTGACCGCCATGCCCGCCGTGGGCGCCAAACTTGGGCCGCACATCATTCAGGGCCCGATAGGGGAGGGTGGCAGCGCGGCCGTCTTCAAGGTTTGGCACGAGGAGCTTGAAACGGTGCGGGCCATAAAGATACTCAAGAAGGGTTACAAGTCGGACGCGAGGGAGCGTTTCTTCACGGAGGCTAAGATATTGGCCGACATACGCCATCCGAATATCGTCGAGATATTCGACATCGGCTACATGGAGCGCGGGGAGCCTTACCTTGTGCTTGAGTACGTGGAGGGTACGTCTATAAAGGAGTTGCTCGGGAACGGCAGGCTGCCCGTCGCGGTCGCCCTCTCCATTGCCTACTGCGTGTGTCAGGCGTTGCACTACGCGCACCTGAAGAGTTACACGCTCTACGGCAAGGTGTACAGGGGGCTTATCCACCGCGACATCAAGCCGGAGAATGTGCTGGTGTCTAAGAACGGCGGCGTCAAGCTGATGGATTTCGGCATAGCGCGTCCCAGCGAGGTCAGCCTGCATACGGTAGGCGCCAAGGTCATGGGGACGCTGGTTTATCTGAGTCCCGAACAGCTAAACGGCGGTCCGCTCGACCACAGGAGCGACATATTTTCGCTGGGCGCCGTGCTCTACGAGATGGTAACCGGCGCGAGGGCATACCCGCAGAAGACGCTCTCCGAGCTGGTGCAGAAGAAGACCGCCGGCCAGTACAGGGCGCTGTCGAGCTACGGCGTGAAATTCCCGCCGCGTTTGGCGTGGGTGGTGGACAGGGCAATGGCTATAGACCCGGAAGAGCGTTACGCCGGCGCCGCGGAGATGGCTTACGGTATCTACGGGGTACTAAGGGAGGTCTCCGACCTGCCGCACAGCGACATACTCGCCGCCTACACGCGCGACCCGAAATCAATATTTGATTGGACGGACCAGCCTAAAGAGGTGGTTCGGCAAGAGAGCGCGCCGCGGGGGGAAGGGCAGGGGCTGGGGAAACTGCCGTGGATAATAGCGGCGGTTGCGGCCGGCATAGCCGCGGCGGGTATTGCGGTGTTGAGAATCATCGGTAACTGAGATTTGCGGGATTATTTTAAAACGGTTTTTTAAGGAGTACGAAAGATATATGGAAAACGTGAGAAGCGCCACCGGCGCGATACTCACGGCGGAAGGGGAAGGCATACAGAATTTATTTCTTTCTGCGGGACGGTAGTGAAAGGAATTTTAATTTAATCTCTCATTTTAATCACGGAGCGAAGTATGAATAGAGCAGGAAACGTTACTCGTAGCGGCAGAACGGCATCCAAAAGGGTCATAACGGCAAAAAAAACATCGCGAGCGAGGAGAACCAAGCCATACGTTCCCACCGCCCGAATGTTGAAGAAATACTCCGACGTCTTAGTCAAGTTCGCCTTAAACGGCGGCGCGGGGCTCAAGAAAGGCGACGTCGTCTATCTTGCCGTGCAGCAGCCCGGCCTTCCCTTAGCCAAGGCAATCTACAAGACTGTCCTTGAGGCGGGCGCGCATCCCATAGTCAACGTTATCGACGACGACTTCAAGCTGCTGCAGGTGACCAACGCCTCCCATAATCAGTTGACCTTCTTTCCCGGCAAGTATTACCGCGGCCTTGCCGACACCATCGACCACTGGATACGGGTCGTGGCCGACGAGGAGCCGATGTACATGAAGTCCGCCGATCCGGCGAAGGTGCTGCTCTCGAATCAGGCGGCGCGGACCTTCCGCGAGTGGCTTGACGAGAAGGAGGATCAGGGCAAGTTCACGTGGACGCTCTGCCTCTACGCCACGGAGAGGATGGCGGAGGAGGCGGGGTTGACGCTTAGGGAGTACTGGGGGCAGATAGCCAAGGCCTGTTTCCTGAACGAGGCGAATCCGGTGGCCAAGTGGCGGCGCGTCTTCGGCGCCCTGCAAGGTGTGCTCGACAGGTTAAACGCCCTGCCGATAAAGCGTTTGCACGTGGAGTCTAAGGGGACCGACCTGTGGCTCACGCTCGGCGAGAGGCGCAGGTGGCTGGGCGGGAGCGGGAGGAACATCCCGTCGTTTGAGATATTCACCTCCCCGGACTGGCGCGGGACGGAGGGGGTCATCAGCTTCGATATGCCGCTGTACCGGTACGGAAACGTAATCAGGGACATCCGGCTGGAGTTTCGGAACGGGAAGGTGGTGAGGGCGTCGGCGTCCAGAAACGAGCGGATGCTCAAGGAGCTCATCAAGCAGAAAAACGCCGACAAGGTGGGGGAGTTCTCGCTTACGGACATAAGGTTTTCCAAAATCACGAAGTTCATGGCCGAGACGCTGTTTGACGAAAATTTCGGCGGCAGGTACGGCAACACGCACATCGCGGTTGGGAAGAGCTACCACGATACGTACGCGGGGAACGCGTCGAAGATGACGGAGGCGCAGTTCGCTGAATTGGGTTTTAACCGTTCGCAGGAGCATACGGACATAATATCGACGGCGGACAGGGTGGTGACGGCGGTGCTGAGGGACGGGACGGAGAAGGTCATTTACCGTAAGGGAAAGTTTGTGATTTGATGTTGTCGTTGCAGGGGCGGGGTTTGCCCGCCCCGTGTTGCCGAACGATTCGATAAACCGTTGGGTTAATGACGGCAATTATGTTGACGTTGTAGGGGCGACCGTCCCGGTCGCCCTTTGTTGGGCAGGCGAACGGCAGGGCGACCGAGGGCGGTCGCCCCTACGATGCGTTGTTGAACGGCGCAAACAAATGGTTGGATTTCTATGTCTATAATAACAAAAAGAGAAATAGAATCGCTATACCGCCAATATCATAATCCGCAATATCTGGGCTTAGACCCGCTGGGATGCGTTCGGCGGTTTGAGGATAGCGAAAACCGGGAGGTTGTCGGGTTGTTTGCTTCGGCGCTGGCTTACGGGCGGGTGGAGACTATTGTCCGCAATATCAATACTTTGATTGACGATGTGATGGGCCGCGATCCCGTGTCTTTTGTCAAGGGGACGTCATACAGGGAGAAGCGGGAGGCGTTGGATGGGTTCAAGCATCGGTTTAATGATGGGGATGACATTGCCGCGCTGTTGGAGGCTGTGAACGCGGTTACGCGGCGGTATGGGTCGCTGGGCAGTTGTTTTAGCGATTGTTTAGCGCGTTCAGGCGGTCAGTTCAAGGGGGCGTTAACATTATTCACCGATGAGTTGAAGGGGGTATTGACACAAGGCTCGGCGACCCGCTGCGCGCTTCGCCCGAGTTTTGAGTACCTTATCCCATCCCCGACCCGCGGCAGCGCCTGCAAGCGGCTGGTGCTGTACCTGCGGTGGATGGTACGTAAAGACGATGGAATTGACCTTGGGGTTTGGAAGGGCGTTCCGGCATCTATATTAATAATCCCGGTGGATACCCACGTGGCGCGGATAACCAAATACTACGGGTTGACAAGCCGAACGTCCGCCGATTGGAAGATGGCGGAGGAGATAACGGAATCATTAAGGAAATTTGACCCTGAAGACCCGGTGCGGTTCGATTTTTCGCTCTGCCACGCGGGGATGGTGGATTTTAGGGCGCGTTAATACATTTGACGCCGATTAATGTTATAATGTATATTTAGATATGATGAACACAAAAAACCCCGCATCCGGCCTCCTCTCCGGCGTCATGAACTCCCCTGTCTTGCAGAGCATCGGCAAGCAGAGCAGTTTGTTTGTCATCATCGGCGTGGTTTGCATCGTCATCGTCCTGGTGATTCCCATCCCTACTTTTCTCATGGACCTTCTTTTGGCGCTCAATCTGTGCATCGCGCTTATCATACTTCTTGTTTCCATGTACAACAGGGAGGCGCTCGATTTTTCCGTTTTTCCGTCGTTGCTTCTCACCGTTACCCTGTTCCGATTATCGCTCAACGTCGCGTCCACGCGCCTTATTCTCACGCAGGCGGACGCGGGGCGGGTTATTGATGTGTTCGGCAGTTTTGTGACCAGCGGCAATATGGTCGTGGGGGTTATCATATTCCTGATACTGGTGTTGATACAGTTTATAGTCATCACGAAGGGTGCCGGGCGTATAGCCGAGGTCGCGGCGCGTTTTACGCTCGACGCCATGCCGGGCAAGCAGATGGCGATAGACGCCGACCTCAACGCTGGGCTTATAAACGAGGAGCAGGCGCGGGCGCGGCGTTCCAAGATACAGCGCGAGTCGGACTTCTACGGGGCGATGGACGGCGCCTCCAAGTTTGTTCGCGGCGACGCCATTGTGGGCATCATCATCACGGCTATAAATGTCATAGGCGGGTTCATCATCGGCGTGGCGCAGATGGGGATGGGTTGGGGGGACGCGCTTGAGACTTATACGAAGCTGACCATAGGCGACGGCCTTGTTTCGCAGATGCCGGCGCTCATGATATCCGTGGGTTCGGGTATGATTGCCAGCCGCGCCGCTTCCGAGGATAACCTTGGTTCGGAGATTACCGGGCAGTTGCTGTCGAACCACAAGGTGCTGTGGCTTGCCGGCTCGCTCATGTTCTTTTTCGCGATTATACCCGGCTTCCCCAAGGTACCGTTTATCATACTGGGCGGGGTCTGTTTCGCCGCGGCCTATTTTAGGATGCAGGAGAATAAGAGGGCGGAGTCTACGATGGCGCAGGAAGACCCGGCCAAGCAGCCGGGCGGCAAGGACGCCGGCAAGCCCGAAGAGCGGATTGAGGACTACCTCCACGTTGACCCGATGGAGCTGGAAATCGGCTACGGCCTCATTCCCATAGTCGATGTTAAACAGGGCGGCGACCTGCTCGACCGGATAACGATGATACGCAAACAGTTAGCCTCGGAGCTCGGCATAATCATACCGCCGATACGTATCAGAGACAATATACAGTTAACGCCCAACGAGTACAAGATAAAGATTCGCACTGTGGTAGTGGGCAAGGGCGAATTGATGAGCGGCGCTTATTTGGCAATGGATCCCGGCACGGCCGTCCGCAAGATACGCGGCGTGCCTACGGTGGAGCCGGCGTTCAACCTCCCCGCGATATGGATAACGGAGAGTCAGAAGAGCGACGCCGAGGTGGCCGGTTACACGGTGGTGGAACTGCCGGCGGTAATCGCCACGCATCTGACGGAAACGATAAAGAAGCACGCCCACGAAATCCTAACGCGCCAGAGCGTACAGTCTCTAATCGACAACCTGAAGGAACAGGGCGGCGTAGTCATAAGCGAGCTGATTCCGGGTTTGATGGCCGTAGGCGACGTCCACAGGGTGCTGCAGAATCTTTTGAGGGAGCGTATCTCCATAAGGGACCTGCTGTTGATACTGGAGACGCTGGCCGGAGTGGCGCCGCGAAGCAAGAACACCGACGTCCAGACCGAGTACGTGAGGAACGTCCTTGCGCCGCAGATATGCGAGGCCTACAGGAACGACGACGGCGTAATCCCGGTAATAACGCTCGACCCCAACCTTGAGGCGAAGCTGGAGGGCGCGATACAGGAGAGCGAAGGCATCTTCCGTTTTTCCTTGTCCCCCGCCGACGCGAATCGTATATTAGAAGCTGCGGGCGGCCAAATAGAAGCGGCCAAACAAGCCGGCGAGTACCCGATACTTATCTGCTCGCCCACAATACGCCCGCAGATGAAACGGTTGACGGAAGCGAATTTCCCGGAATTGGTAGTCCTGTCATATAATGAAATAGTGCCTGGCGTAGAAATACGGTCGATGGGGATGATTACGCTGGATTAAAGGGTTTGATGTTAAAAACGGGAAAGGATTACAGTATAAAAATGTGCATAAAGTATCAAAGCACCGCGAAGCGACAGTTGACTTTGATTTTGCGAAGTGGCCTTTGATTTTGACTTTGCGACGCGAAGCGACATTTGACTTTGATTTTGACTTTGCGACGCGGTAGCGGCGCTTGTTTGTTTGTTTTTCGCGACGCGGTAGCGGCGCTTGTTTATGGGGGGCGTTACGGGGGGGATTTATCCCCCCGTAGGGTGGGTAGCGGAATAAAATATAGCGGCGTAGCCGCTATATTTTATGGAGCGAGGGAGGGCGTAGCCCTCCCCTTAAAATTGTAGTTGACTCTATCAGTTGACTCTATCTTTTAAAAGGTTCGGTTTAATAATGCGCATAAAAACGTACAGAGTTAAAACCATGAAAGAGGCCTATCTGCAGATAAAAGCGGAGCTTGGGGACAATGCCATGATTCTCAAGACAAATAAGTTGCAGAAAGGTCGATTATTCGGCGGTTCCGACGAGATAGAGGTCACGGCCGGAGTGGACGACGATTCGCCGCCGGGGTCGGAAAAGAGGCCGTCGTCGTCGCCGGAATTTGGCCCGTTGCGTTTGGGCGACCCCGCGGCGAAGTCCGGTAATCCCGGTCTCTACGGGCCTCCGCCGCGCCAGCCGTTGACGCTTGCGGACGAATCGTTGTCGTCGATGTCGCCGAATGTCCGTCCCTGGTATCCCCCCCATCTACCCGCGCCGAAACCGCCCCCCGCCGCGCCGTCTTTCGCCTCGCAGCCCGGTCAGGGCGCTCAGGCGGCGGCTCCGTCTACGCCGCTTCCGCCGCGTTTCCCGAAGCAGCTTTCGCCCGTCGAGATTGCCGAGCTAAAGGCCGACGTCCACGAGCTTAAAGACCTCGTCAAGAGTGTGCTGACCTCCGCGTCGCCGCATATAATGAGTACGCCGAAGGACGAGGCCGGCGTTACCACTGCCGGCGACATGGAGTGGGACGCGTTTGTCAAGAGGCTGACCGATGCCGAGGTAAAGCCTGAGTTCGCGAGGAAACTGGTCAACTCTATACGCGGCGGTTTGCAGATAACGGACGCGGAGTTGGAGGAGAAGCTCTTCGACGCGCTGAGCGAGCAGTTTCCCGTTTCCGGCCCGCTCAGGCTTCGGAAGGACGGTCCGCTCGTCGTGGCGTTTGTCGGGCCCACGGGGTCGGGCAAGACCACAACGCTGGCCAAGCTCGCCGCGTACTGCCGTTTTATGAGCAAGAACGTGTCGATAATCACCGCCGACACATTCAGGATAGCCGCGTACGAGCAGATACGCGTCTTCGCGGACATCGTGAACGTCAGGTTGCAAATCGTCTTTTCCCCGGACGAGATGAATGACGCGCTTAACGAGTGCGCCGACAGCGACGTTATTTTCGTGGATAACGCCGGAAGGAGCCAGCGGGACAAGGAGTACATGGAGGAGTTGCGGCAGATGATGGACGTGTTGCGCCCGGATGAGACGCACCTTGTTCTGAGCGCCACGACCAAAGATTCCGACCTGCTCGATATGGTGAACCGTTACCGTAACATCAAGGTGAACCGGTTGCTTTTTACGAAGTTGGACGAGACGACGCGGCTCGGGAATATCTTCAATGTTGTGAGCGATTTGGGCATACCGGTCTCATATTTTACGGTGGGTCAGAGTGTGCCTGACGACATAGAGCTCGCGCAGGCCGGAAAATTTGTCAAGAGGCTTATGGGGGGGCGCGCCAGGTGAGTGACCAAGCGGAGAGATTGCGGGAGATGGCTTGGACGCTGGGGGTGGACGCGGCGCCCCCGGCGCCGAAGCGTCGTCAGGGCAGGTGCAAGAGCATCGCGGTGACGAGCGGCAAGGGCGGGGTGGGGAAGACCACGCTGTCGCTTGTGCTTGGGGCGAGTCTTGCCAGGCTGGACAAGCGGGTGTTGCTTATGGACGTGGACCTTGGTTTGGCCAACATCCAGATACTGCTCGGCATAGCGCCGAAGTTCAACATAGCGCATGTCGTCACGGGGGTGTGCGCGATAGGCGACATAGTGGTGGAGGTGGCGCCGAATATGTTTTTGGCGCCCGGCGCATCGGGGTTCGAGCAGCTGTCGAACATAGATATGGGGCGTTTTGAGCGTTTGCGCGCCGATTTCACGGGGCTTGAGGAGAATTACGACTTTTTGATAATGGATACCGGCGCCGGGATAGGTAATACAGTGACGGGTTTTGCCCGCCACGCCGACCTGGTTTTGCTGGTTATGACCCCCGACCCGTCGTCGATGGCCGACGCCTACGCCATGGTGAAGGTGCTCTACGAAAAGGGCAACACGAATGTGGCGGTGGTGGTCAATATGGCGTCTAACGAGGGGGAGGGGCGCGAGGCTTTTGAGATGTTGCGGACGATGGTTGAAAAATTTTTAAAAAAACCGATAAGATTATATGCTATATTAGTTAGTGAGCGCGAGGTATTGCGTCTTGGCCGCAAGCAATTGCATCTTGCCGGCGGCGAGGGGGTAAACTTTCACCGGACGGTGTCCGCGCTCGCCAGGCGTTTGGGCGGCCACCAGTCGCCGTCCGCGGCCCGCGGCGGGTTCTTCAGCAAATTCTTTGGAGGCGCGTCATGACAGACAGAGACGACGATTATGATGAGGATGATGAGGATGAAGAGGAACAACCCGATAAAGCCGCCGCGATGGTGCTGTGGACAAAGCGCTTGGCTTTCTTCCTGGGTGTCTGCGCCTTTGTCGTGATGTTTTTGCTAAGTTACGATTTTGAGAGTTACTTGGACGCGAAGATGCTCGTGATTGCGATGATAAAAGGATTATGCGCCGCCCTGCTGTTCTGGATGGCCGGATTAATCATAGGCAACATCTTCTTAAAAGGTTTGGTGACGGACATTCCGGTTGACCAAAATCACTTGATTGACGGGGGTATATTACAGCGGATATATTTGTATCAGCAGCGGTTGAATTATGATATGGACGGGAATATTATACAGATTGACCCCAGGAACGATACTATAGTTAAGACGAAGTCGGCCAGGATAAAGAAGAATGAGGACTAGTGTCTGCGGGATTATAAAAACAATATAACAGGATTAAAAAGACCTTTCGGGAGCAAGGATGCTGGAGCTGGAGAATTTATGGAAAGAGTTTAAAGAGGCGGGTTCCCAGGCGGCTAAAGATAAGCTGCTTGTGGAGTATTCCCACTTGGTAAAGTATACCACGCAGCGGCTTGCCATAAATCTGCCGCCGTCCGTGGATCGCGACGACTTGTACAGCGCGGGGATATTGGGCCTGATAAAGGCGGTGGACACCTTTGAGCCGGAGCGCGGTTTCAAGTTTGAGACCTACGCCGGTCACAAGATACGCGGCGCCATCCTCGACGAGCTGCGCGCGCTTGATTGGGTGCCGCGTTCCGTCAGGCAGAAGGCCCGCGACCTGCAAAGAACGTTTACGCGGATGGAGAACGCCTTAGGCCGCGCCCCCTACGACGACGAGGTTTGCGACGAGTTGGGCGTCAGCATGGAGGAGTACGAGCAGATATTGGCCGAGGTCACCCCCGCCACCGTCGTCTCTTTGGACGAGACGATGAGCGACGCTTTCTCCGACGCGAAGGACATACGGATGATAGACCAGGTGGAGGACCCCGACAGTATGAATCCCCTAAAAGAGATGGGGACCGACGAGGTAAAAGGTATCCTGAAGGAGGCGATTGTCGGGCTTCCGGAGAGCGAGCGTGTGGTAGTGGCGCTTTACCATTATGAGGAGTTGACTCTGAAAGAGATAGGCGTGGTACTAAACCTTACGGAGAGCCGTGTCAGCCAGATACACTCAAAAGCCATGATGAAGCTGCGCGCCAGATTGCTTCAAAAATTTATGGAAGATGAAGGGTAGCGTCTATGAACAGCGTAAATGTCAACATTCCCGTCGCTAACCTTCCTCTTGCCACCGCGCATCAGGCGGACGCGCATCGTGTGCCCATGGCTCATCAGGCTCAGAACGCCGACTTGAACCGCGACCAGTTGGATATACATATCAGGACGGCGAACGAGGCTGAGGCTGCCGAGGGTAAGATAATTGACCCTAAAGACCACAAAGAGGAGAAGCGGCGTTCCAAAAAGAGGAAGAATGGGCAGGATGAGGACGGCGGTGGGGCGGACGGTTTAAACGTTGAAGAGGATATTGCCGTTAGGATGCTTGACAACGGCAGACTCATAGATTTGGAAGCGTAGATAATTATGAATATGGCCGCGAACGAACCGGGAAGAAGGCTCGACACCGAGCGTATAAAGAAGGTGGCTCAGGGTGTCGGCGATCTGCCCACGTTGCCTACCGTCGTTTCCAAGATGATAGGTATGATAGACGATAAGCGCGCCTCCGCCGACGCGCTGGCCCGCCTTATTTCCACCGACGCGGCGTTGACGGCTCGTCTCCTCAAGCGGGCTAACTCCTCATACTATGGATACCAGCGGGAGATATCGACCGTCAACATGGCTATCGCGGTGCTGGGTTTTAGCGCCGTGAAGGATATGGGTTTGTGGCTCTCCGTCTTCGACACGTTCAAGGGCGCCGACCCGGCGGCGACGGGCTTTGACGCCGTGAAATTCTGGGAACACAGTTCCGCTTGCGGTGTCGCGGCGCGTATGCTCTCCAAAAACTGCGAATCGCGATACACCGGAGAGGCTTTTGTGGCCGGTCTGTTGCACGATATGGGGAAGATGATGCTGAACCGCTACTTCGGCGCCGAGTTGGTCGAAGTCCTCAAAACGGCGGAGAACGAAGAATACGGCTTGGACAGGGCGGAGAGCGAGATATTGGGTGTCGGCCACGGGTACGTGGGCGCGTGGCTTGCCGAAAACTGGAACCTTCCGCCCATCATCTGCGACGCCGTCAAGTACCACCACGCCCCGTGGGAGGCCAAAGTCGAACCCGCTTTCGTGGCCACCGTTACCGTGGCCGACATAATATGCCACCTGACGAAAATAGGCGACTCCGGCAGAAAGGCCTGCCCAAAGTATGACGAACGCTTGTGGCAAATCTTCGACAGCGCCGATATCCCGATAGATGAGAGCGACATGGGAAGGTTGCAGGCGGACTTTCTATCCGAGTACGGGGAGTCGGATGCCTACGCGGTGGCGGCCAATGTGTAGATTTTTTCGGATAGAGCATAAAATTTTGCGTTGATACCGTAGAAAATATTATATTATAAATTATTGAATGCCCCCATAGCTCAGTTGGATAGAGCACAGGTTTCCTAAACCTGGTGTCGCAAGTTCGATCCTTGCTGGGGGTATTTTTTTTGAGCACAGCCCTATAATGAACCCTTTCTACAACTCACAGCACTCTCCGGTAGGCGCTTTCGCCTCTTTCACCTTAGGCTTCAAGGGCGCGTCGGGCGGATTGGGTATCGGGCTTTCCGGCCCCGCTTGCCGGAACGTTTACATCGGGGCGGAGTCAGCCGAGCGTCCGGGGCAGTTTCTGGCGTTGCCTTTTTATAATGAGGCGCGCGACCATCATGTTGAAACCGAGCCGGCGGCGCAAGACATTTGGGGCGACGGCGGCATCGGCAATCCGCCCGTAAAGATAACTCAATTTGCCGACGACGAAATCGTCCGCCTGACCACTCCGGCCCGCGACGTGTGGCGCTGCGGCGACCTCGAGTTCAAAATCTATACCCCGTTCCCATCCGTCCCCGACATGACCCTCGAGGCGGAGTTCATGTCTATAGACCCCACTATCACGAAGGATGTCCTGATACCGGCGGTCTTCGCCGAGCTTACCCTCGACAATTCCGCCGGCGCCTCTCCGCGCAAGGTCTTCTTCGGTTACGAGGGCAACGACCCGTACTGCGCAATGCGGCGTATCGATACGGGAACAAATAGCGGTGTTAATATGGGGATAAACGGTTGTGTCGATAGCGTAGGGGCGAAATGTGTTCGCCCGCCCGGTGTTGATACGGGAAAAACCGGCGGTATCAATGGTATGAATATCGGCGGCGCGAACATCAAAGGCATCGCCCAGGGCGGTATCACCGGCATATTCACCGACGACGCGGACGCGGTGTGCGCCCTTGCCTTCTCCGCCGACGAGCTGCTTGCCGCCGACATTGCCGACAGGTTGTCTTTCGGGCTGGGGGCCACGGGGTTGATAGTTATGGCCGCAGAGCCGTACGAACAGCGTACGTGGCGCTTCGCCGTCTGCTTCTACCGCGCCGGCGTTGTTACGACGGGTGTTGAGGCGGTCTATATGTACACGCGCCACTTCAAAGACATAGAGGATGTGGCGTGCTATGCGTTAAAAAACTACGAGCGCTATATAGCCGAGGCCGCCCACTTCGACGCGATGATAATGGAACGCGGGCTTGGCGTCGACAGGCGGTTTTTGCTCTCGCAGGCCATAAAGAGCTACTACGGCTCAACCCAGCTGCTCTGGGATAAGGAGGCCGCCGCGCCGCTGTGGGTCGTCAACGAGGGGGCCTACAGGATGATGAACACGCTTGACCTTGCCGTCGACCAGCTGTTTTTCGAGATGCTGAAAAACCCGTGGACGGTGCGTTCCGTCCTTGACCAGTACGTAAATCGTTATTCATACACGGACGAGGTGAAAAACGGGGCCGGGGAGAAATTCCCCGGCGGTATCGGCTTCGCGCATGATATGGGCGTGGCGAACGCTTTTTCGGCGCCCGGCCGCTCGGCCTACGAGCTTGGCTCTCGGAGAGGCTGCTACTCGTATATGACGCAGGAGCAGTTGGTCAACTGGATACTTTGCGCCGGCGTCTATTGGGAGGGCGCCGGCGACGGCGAGTGGCTGGAGAGGCGCCGGCAGGTGATAGGGCAATGTTTGACGAGTATGTTGAACCGCGACGGCGCGGGCGAGGGCGGCCGCGACGGCGTCATGGACTTGGATTCCGCCAAGACCGGCGACGGGGCGGAGATTACAACGTATGATAACGTGGACACCGCGCTGGGCCGGGCGAGGCGCAGCAGTTATCTGGCGGTCAAGTGCTGGGCGGCGTACCTGGCGTTATCAAAAATGCTTGGCGCGTTAAAACTGGGCGGCGCCGCTAAAATCGCGGACGGTCAGGCCGAAAGGTGCGCCGATACCATTATGAAATACAGGCGGGCCGACGGAACGATTCCGGCGCTTTTGGAGGAGGGCAACACCGCCGTCACGCTCTCGGTCGTGGAGGGGCTGGTATACCCCGTGGTAATGGGGTTATTTGAGGATATGGCGTTGGCCGAGAAGTACAGCGTATTCATCAGCGCGTTGAAAAAGCATTTCGAGGCCGCGTTGGGAAAAGGCTGTAAATTTGCGGACGGAAGCTGGAAGATGTCCGGGACGAGCGACAATTCGTGGTTAAGCAAGACGTTCCTGTGCCAGTTCATAGCCGAAAAAATCTTTAAGCAAGCCCCCGACGCAGGGGCGGACAGGGTTCACGCCTCATGGCTTTTGGACCCGGAGAACGCGATGCAGGCGTTTGGCGACCAAATGAGGGCGGGCAAACTCTGCGGCAGCGCGTATTACCCCAGGGGGGTTACGGGCATACTGTGGTTGGGATGAAATAATTTTGATTTTTCGTCCACGCATAAACTATAATTATATATGTATGGCGTCGGCCGCGCCGCCGCCGAAAACCGGAACAATCCAATCTTTTACAAAGGAGGTTATTTATGGCCTACAAAATTTCAGCCGCGTGCCTTGCTTGCGGAAGCTGTGTTCCAGAGTGTCCGGCCGGGGCCATCGAAGAGGGTGAGCCCTACACGATAGACGCCGGAAAGTGCAGCGACTGCGGCGCCTGCGCCGAGACGTGCCCGGCGGAGGCGATAAGTCCCGTGTAAGCTAAGCGGGCGGCATCGCGCCTGTGAGGCATGTATTGGAGTAAGGCCGGCCTGCGTGTTAAACCGGCGCACGGGCCGGCTTATTTTTTATCAATCCCGCCCCATGGCAAGCACGATTACCGACGCGCACCCCGCTCCGAGCAGCGCCGCGGCGCAAGCTTCCGTGGTTGCGCCCGTCGTAAATACGTCGTCAACCAACGCGACACGTGTCCCCGTAAGCCGGCCTGCCTTTTGACCGTTCACCGCGAAGGCGCTGGCCAGGTTCTCCCGGCGTTCATCCCGACTGAGCCGTGTCTGCGTCTTTGTGTTCTTGACTCGCGACAGCAAATCGTTACGCAGCAATGTCGTATCCATACCCAACCCGGTCAAAACGCCTCCGGCAAAACGCTCCGCCTGATTGTACCCCCTGCGCCGCAACTTCAAACGGTGCAACGGCACCGGTATGACCGCGTCTATGCCGTCGAAGAAATCCGTGGGAATTAACGGGGCGCCGACGGCGCCGATACGATAAGCCAAGCCGCTCTTCCCGTGGTATTTTATGTGCTTGGCGATAACGCTTAACGTATTATCATAATCGTAGACGCAGTAAACCCTCTCAAACGGAAAGTCCCAGGCAACCTCGCAGGCGCACTCCCGTGTTTTTCGGTTTTGGGCGCAACGCGGGCAGGCGTCGCGTTGCGCGTGGTTTTGGACTAACGCGCTTACGCATGACGGGCAGAGCCATATCCCGCCGCCGCCGTCACGGTCATCGGACAATAGCCCGTCGCAAACTATACAGAGCGGAGGGATGAAAAAATCCTCAACCCGCCGCAATAACGGGTATAATATATCTTTTATTTGCGCTGTCATTATAAAAAGAATTTGATTTTTAAAATTTTGAATTTAATTTTAACGTCTTTCCGTCCCTGAATTTCTTAATGATAATCCCCCCGAATACCAAAAACAAAACAATACATATCAGCTGATTATGCGAAAACGGCCCTATTTTTTGTACTTCTATGTATCGTACCGTCTCGATAAAAAAGCGCAGCACGGCGTACATCACCACCAATAAATAAAATTGCAATCCCGCAAAGGCGAATTTGCTCCTGCCGGCCAAATACAGGGTAACGGCGATGATTATCCCGCCGACAGACTCGAAAAATTGGGTAGGCAGCAACCCAGGCGCGTCGACGACCCGATGTTGATAGTATCCTGCGGGAGAATTAACGTTAATCGGATAGTTCACCGACAAAAAGCTCCCCGCCCCGGCCGCCAACCCGTAGCAGCATCCGTTGAGGAAGCACCCGACGCGGGTGAGCGCTATCCCTACCCCCACGCCGGGCGAGAACACGTCCAAATACGGCAGAACGGGCAGTTTTTTAATCTTGAAGAACAGCGCCGTCGTGACAATCGCGGCGATGAACCCGCCGTACATCACAAGCCCGCTTATCCCAACGCGCCCGTCCTGAAACGGGTTGACGATGGAGAGAAGGTCGCCGCGAAACTCGTGAAAGTGCGTCATAACGTAATAGGCGCGGGCGCCGATAATCGCCGATATTATAAGGTAAAGCCCCGCGTCCGACACAACGTTGGGGTCTAGCCCGCGTTGCCTGGCAAAGCGCATCGAGAGCAGAATACCGCTCAAAAACGAGATGGCCAGCATCGTTCCGTAGGAGGGAACGGGGAACGATCCGATGTGAAACAGGGTTGGGTGCATAGAGCCGCCTTTTGTCCTTTTATTAAAGTCAACATTTTGTTGCGTCAATCGTAAAACCGTCGTACGTAGGGGCGACCGTCCTCGGTCGCCCTGCCGTTCGCCTGTCCAATAAAGGGCGACCGGGACGGTCGCCCCTACGAATCATCGTTCCGTTATCGTTATTAATCCAACATTTTTCGTATATACTACCCTATAGATTGTTTCGGCGCTTCACACCTCGCAATGACGCTGCCTCTAATACGACTTAGCGAAAATCACCCGGTGGGATGATTTCTCCCCGCTGATAACGCACTTCCCCTCTTCCGTCTTCCCGTCGAGCGGGATACAGCGGATTGTCACGTTCAAATCGTTCTTAATCTGTTCTTCTACCTGTGCCGAACCGTTCCAGTGGCATAGCGCGAAACCGCCGTGGATTTCCGGCTTCTCTTTGTTCGCGGGGGTGAAGAACTCGTAGAACTCATCTTTGTTATCGATGATTCTGATATTGTTGTCCCGAAACGTTTTTGCCCGCGTGAACAGGTTATTCTGGATGTCCGTTAATATATCGGGCGCCTTGTTGACAAACTCCGTTCTTTGCATGGTAAAGCGCTCCTTGCGGCTCTTGTCGCGGCGGCCGACGAATACGGAATCGGAGGCGATGTCGCGCGGGCCTGTCTCCAAGTAGACGGGGACGCCTTTTTTTATCCACGACCAGACCTTGTCGCCGCCGCGGCCCTCACGCTTGTCAACCTCCACCTCAAGCCGCCTGTCGTCGTATATGACCCGTTTTAACTCCGCGGCTAACTTGTCGCAGTATTCAAACACATCGTTTGACGTCGCGTCGTCATGTATAATGGGCAAAATAACAATATGCGACGGCGCCAGTCTCGGCGGGACTATCAGACCGTCGTCGTCGCCGTGCGTCATGATGAGCCCGCCGATGAGCCGCGTGGAGACGCCCCAACTCGTCGTCCAGGCGTACTCGTCCTTTCCCTCCGCATCAAGGAACTTGATGTCGAAAGCCCTGGAAAAATTCTGCCCCAAAAAATGCGACGTACCGGCCTGAAGCGCCTTGCGGTCCTGCATCATCGCCTCTATGCAGTACGTTGATACCGCTCCCGGAAAGCGCTCCGACTCCGTCTTCTCGCCCTTTATTACCGGCATCGCCATATACTCCTCCGCGAACTTGCCGTACACGTCGAGCATCTTCATCGTCTCCTCTTGCGCCTCTTTGAGCGTGCTGTGGGCGGTGTGGCCCTCCTGCCACAGGAACTCCGTTGTCCGCAAAAAGAGCCTTGTGCGCATCTCCCACCGCACGATGTTGGCCCATTGATTTATCAACAGCGGCAAATCCCGGTAAGACTGCGTCCATTTGGCAAACATCGTGCCGATGATGGTCTCGGAGGTCGGGCGGACAACGAGCGGTTCCTCAAGCTCGCCCGCCGGAACAAGCTTCCCGTCCGGCCCGGCCTGAAGGCGGTGATGCGTAACCACGGCGCACTCTTTGGCAAACCCCTCAACGTGCTGAGCCTCTTTCTCCAAAAAGCTCTTGGGGATGAAGAGCGGAAAGTAGGCGTTCTTGTGGCCGGTTTCCTTGAACATCCCGTCAAGCACCCCCCGGATGTTCTCCCAGAGCGCGTAGCCCCAGGGCTTGATGACCATGCACCCGCGAACCGGCGAGTTCTCGGCCAGGTCGGCGGCCTTTACCACCTGTTGATACCACTCGGGGTAATCATCAAGACGGGTCGGGGTGATAGCCGTTTTTGGTTGAGATGCCATGATAGTGCGTTGCTCTCCTTAGGTTATTAATATCAAAAGATTTTGATTATGGGCGGCTATAAAAAGTCCTGCGCTAACAGAATATAGTATATGTTTTCGAATCCGAACCGGAAATTTTTATAAATATAACACATTCCCAAACACCCGCCTCCCCCCAAAATTCATTTTTTTGAAAAAAACGTAAAGCGTTGACAAATGACGCCGCGTATACTATATTTATATATGAATCTTTGAACAGGAGCTGTTTGCGGTATGCTAACTATAGAAAAAAACTGGCATTTGGTAGAAGAAATGACCGAAAGGCTCAAGACGTTGAGGCCTTACCGGGTCATTTTGTTCGGTTCATACGCCCGAGGCAACCCAACGGATGACAGCGACCTCGATGTAGCGGTGGTTTTGGACAATAACGATATTATAGAAAAATTTACGGAAAGAATGAACAGGCGAAATCTTGTAACAAAGGCCGTCCGGGAGATTAATTACAAAATCGCCATGGATATAATGGTGTATTCTAAAGCGGAAATAGATTATCTGCGAAACGAAGGATGCGATTTTGTGAAAGAAATTGAAAGCACAGGCAAGGTGCTGTATGAAAAATAAAACCAGCGGTTGGGTATTTTTCGCCGACAAAGATATGCTAATGGCAAGAGCCGTGACAGGCAACGCCGAATTAACTGGAGGAGTTGCGTTTCATTGCCAGCAGGCTATAGAAAAATTCCTTAAAGCCTACCTGTCCGAGCACGATAAGGAAGTTCGCAAAACTCATGACCTGCTGAGTTTATATTCTGAAGCCAAAAACATTCAGGACTGGAATTTAGATGAGGATATGCTCAAAAATATCAGCGATATCTATATAGAGCTTCGCTATCCCGTGAATATCGCTATGAAACCGGATGGATTATTACCGTCAATAGAGGAAGCGCAGAGTTATTGGGAGTTTGCCCGGACCGTTGAGAGGGTTTTTAGGAGTTTGGTGAAGTAACCTGCGTAAATTTTATAAAAATTAGGCCCCGACCAACCCCAAATAGCACCCCTTTTTTCCCCTCAATTTCACGTATTTCTTCGGGATAGTTGTAGTCTAAATTATATGTACGTATAACACATACAGTATAAATCATACCGATTTTGTGGTAATTGCGTACGCCCGAAACATGGTAGCCCTCCCCTTAAAATCGTATTTGACTTTGACTTTAAAAGATTTTAAAGATTTTGACTTTATCAATTTGAATCGAGGCCAACACAATGTCAACCGTTCAGCCCAAGACATCCGTCACCCCGTTGGGTCTTGCGGTAGCCGTCCTAATCGCCGGCCTGTTAATATCCCTCGCAATCCCCCGTCTGCGAGCGGTGTCCGAAGAGCGCAATCGTCCGGAGGCTCCGCGTGTATTGTCGGCGTTTCCCGCAGTCGCGTCTGATACCGGCAGTGCCGGCGATGTCGTGGTGTCGCGCAGGGTGTCAGCTGCGGCGGCAACGTCGGTTTCGTCGGTGCGATAACCTCAAACGGCCATTAACCCGTCAAACCCCCATTAACGCGTTCAATTTTTCAAAGTCCAGCGTCGCGAAAAGGTCGTCCAGCGTCTCCGCCCGCCTGATTTCTATGACCTCCCCGTTCTCGCGGCGCAGCAGCTCCGCGCTCCGCAGTTTTCCGTTGTAGTTGAAACCCATGGCGTGGCCGTGGGCGCCGGCGTCGTGGATTACCACAATATCGCCCGGAACGATTTCCGGCAGTCTCCTGTCAATCGCGAACTTGTCGTTATTCTCGCATAGCGAACCCGTTACGTCGTATAATTGACTCGCGGGATTGTCCTCTTTTCCGATAACGGTTATATGATGATACGCCCCGTAGAGCGCCGGGCGCATCAGATTTGCCATGCAGGCGTCTAACCCCACGTAATTTTTGTACGTCTTCTTGACGTGCAGAACCCGCGATACCAAAAAACCGTAGGGGCCGGTCATCATCCGCGCGCTCTCTAAACATATTTTTAACGGATGCAGGCCGGCGGGTACGACAATCCTCTCGTACGCCGCTTTCATCTCCGCCGAGACCGCCTCCAAATCGACCGGCTTCTGGTCGGGACGGTACGGAATTCCGATTCCGCCGCCCAGATTCACGAACTCAAACTTGAGCCCAAGCTCCTTCGACACCTCCGCGGCAAGCTCAAACAGCATTACCGCGGTGTCAACGAAATATTGACCGTTAAGCTCGTTCGACGCGACCATCGTGTGCAGCCCGAAGCGCTTCACGCCTTTGTCCCGCAAAATTTTGTACCCCTCGAAAACCTGCTCCCGCGTGAAACCGTACTTTGCCTCTACCGGATTGCCGATGATGGAGTTTCCCGTCCGCGCCGCGCCGGGGTTGTAGCGTACGCAAATCAAGTCGGGTATTCCGGCGTGCTCCTCCAAAAACGGGATGTGGCTGATGTCGTCCAAGTTGATAACCGCACCCATCGCTTTCGCGGCCTTGAACTCATTCGCGGGGGTGTCGTTGGAGGTGAACATCACGCTCTCCCCGCAAATCCCGCACCGCTCCGCCAGCGTCAATTCAGGCAAAGAGCTGCAATCAGCCCCCATCCCCTCCTGCTTGAAGATGCTCATAAGGTACGGGTTCGGCGCCGCTTTCACCGCGAAGTATTCAAAGAAAGACGGTGCCCAGGAAAACGCCGCCTTTAAGCGCTTCGCGTTATCCCGTATGCCCTTTTCGTCATAGATGTGAAAAGGCGTGGCATGGCGCTCGGCGATTGCCCGGAACTCCCCGGTTGTGAACGGCAATTCCTTTTTGCAGGGCGCGTCCCGATCATAGAAAACCTGCCCGACCCGCTCTATATGTTCCACCAGGTTCTCGTTCTTGATGTCTTTGAGGATAGACAGATCGCACATATAAGGGATGGGCAGGTCATCAATCAGCCGCGCGAGCCTCCCCCGCTCCTTAAACGGGACATCACCCACCAGCGTCAGGTCTATGTCCGAGCCGTTCCGGTAATCGCCGCGCGCCCGCGAACCGTAGATAACCACCTTCTCAACTTCCGGGCAATCGCGAAATATCTCATTTATCATCTCCACTGTTTCGTTGGGAAGGCCAAACATTTTATTTCCGCTCCTATTTGTATTGTTTCATAATTGCAAGAAAGTTTTTCAATTCTTCTATGTAAGAATTTGTAACGGACGTAATGACCTTAATCGCGATAGTCTCATCGTAGCAGTGCGATGTTTCGTTTCGTCTGTTAATCATATCCATCCAAACAGCCCCGTTCTCAATAAGCCCGTAGGAAAACGCCTGCCTGATAGCGGTTCTTGAACCGATAATGTCGATGACACCCTTTGAATACAAAAAGTCTTTCATCAGATTCCAGGCCAATTCAAACGAAAATTCAAACGCCTGAATTAAACCCATTCTCTCCACTTCGGTCAACTCGCGTTCCAGGCTGACGGAAAAAGCCTTCTCCAAAACGGCAACGGCCTTTTCGTAATTGTCCAACCGCTGAATCCACCTCTTTTCCGGCAACGGCATTGCGCTTCCCCCCGATTCAATTATCCAAAAACTCCTCCAGCCTGTCCTTTTCCTGCAAAAATACAAATTCCGAAAACGGAACGAGGTCGCCGTCCACGGCGTAACTTTCCAAAGCGTCATAGTATATCAGCCGGCTCTCCCGCAGGATTGACACCGGCAAGAAGCCGTTTTCCATCAGGCGGAAGTTCATAAGCAGGCGCGCCGCCCGCCCGTTTCCGTCAACAAACGGGTGAATCCTCACGAACTCGGCGTGAGTCCACGCGGCCAAAACGAC